>CAYXIP010000105.1:0-5604 GCA_964465515.1 uncultured Candidatus Methanoperedens sp.
TCATAACCCCAGCGCCTCCCTCAACTTATCCTCATAGAAACCCACAATTACTTTCTTTCCAACCACTATGGTCGGAAACCTCAATCCCCCGCTTAATTTCATCACTTCCGCTCGAACCTCCTCCTTTTCCCTGCCGTCCAGTTTATCCACATCCACATAGTCGTAATCAATCCCATGCTCTTTTAAAAACCGCTTTGTTGCGCTGCAATGCATGCATGTACTAAGCGTATAGAGTTTTGGTTTTATCTTTTTCATGGTCCGTGCATCTCCCTGTGTTCCTCTGTAACAGCGTGATGTTCTTCTGGAATTTCAATCTCGCATATCTCAGGTGCGCCCTCTTCCCTGTAATGCAAATTCCATTTCTTGCACACCCACGCCTGGAGCGTCTTTATATCCTCCTCGCTCATGTGGCGAAAACGCCCCTGCATCATCAGATAATCCCGCACTCCTTTCATTTTTCCAGGTTTATAGGTAATTCTTTTCTCGCCGTCCTCGACCTCGTACAATGTCCACATCCCGCTCTCAACAGCCAGTTTTGTTACTTCAACGGTCTTCGCAGGATCCATCTTCCAGCCGGGGATGCACGGGGTGAACATGTGAAGGAATCGGAAGCCCCTGATATCCTTTGCTTTCTCCACTTTGCGTATGAAATCAAGAGGATGACCGATGGACAGCGTTGCATAATAGGGTATCTCATGCGCCACCACGATGTCGCCGAGGTTTTTCTTAAAGCGTCGGTTTCCCTGAATATTCTTTCCCACAGGCGTTGTGGTAGTCCATGCCCCGAAAGGCGTGCCTCCGCTTCGCTGGATGCCTGTGTTCATATACGCCTCGTTATCGAGGCAGATATAGAGCACATCATCATTGCGCTCAGCAGCTCCTGACATGCTCTGCAAGCCTATGTCATATGTCCCCCCATCGCCTGCAAACCCGATACTAATAACGTGTTTCCCCTTCTTTTCGAAGGCTGCCTGCATCCCGGTTAAACATGCACCCGTGTTCTCAAATGCGGTATGGAAGAATGGTACCTTCCATGCTCCGTAGGGGAATGTGGTGCCGAACACCACGGCGCAGCTTGCGGGAACATAAACAGCGCTCTCTTTTCCAAGAATCCTTATCGCATTCCGAATTGACATCGCAACGCCGCATCCAGGACATGCGGTATGTCCTGCAGTGAACAGATTATCATCGGGTAAATCCTTAAGCTTCATACAGCCTCGCCTCTCGTGTTATGCCAGTTTATTGCTTTCACCTTTTCACCCTTTGCAGCCTTCAGCGTAACCTCGAACATTTTTATTATCTGCTCCCTGGTCACGTCCCTTCCTCCTAAACCTGCAAGATGATTGACAACAGGTATTGTCACACCGTAGAGCGCAGAGCGTACCTCATTAAATACATGCCCTCCGCCGTGATAGGATATTGAACGGTCAAAAACCCCAACAGCACGTATGCCAGATAATACTTTCCTCAATTCCTCAGCCGGGAATGGTCTGAAGAAACGAAGCTTGACAAGACCTGCTTTTTCTCCATTTCTACGAAATTCATCCACAATTTCACGTGCCGTACTTGTGACCGTGCCCATGGTTATCAATGCAACCTCTGCATCCTCCATCCGATACGTATCGAGCATACCGCCATAATTTCTTCCAAACAGTTTCGCAAACTCATCATTGACCTCTTTGATGACGCCCTTGGCTGATTCCACAGCACCTGCGGTCTGCCTGCGCATTTCCATTATGTACTCTGCCGGCATGAAAATCCCTATCATCGCAGGTCTTGCAGGGTCAAGAATAATGTCAGGCGTATAAGGCGGCAGGAAAGAATCTATATCCTGCTGTTCTGGCACTTCCACTGGTTCGACGGTGTGCGTGAGCACAAAACCATCAAGGCACGGCATCACTGGAAGCAGGACGCGTTTGTCCTCGGAAATCCGATAGGACTGGATAACCATATCAAGTGCTTCCTGGTTGTCTTCCACATATACCTGAAGCCATCCCGAGTCCCTCGCACCCATGGAATCATTGTACTCGCACCATATACCTGGAGGAGTTCCAAGCGTTCGGCTGGCATTCACCATAACTATTGGAAGGCGAAGGGGCGCGGTTGCATACAGCATCTCGTGCATGAACGCCAATCCTTGGGAAGAGGTTGCCGTGAATACCCTTGCTCCTGCCGCAGAAGCTGCTGCTGCTGCGCTCATCACGCTGTGTTCGGACTCCATTGTAAGGAACTTGGCATCCATTTCCCCGTCGTTCACAAAATCCGCAATGTGTTCGATGATAAGCGTCTGCGGCGTAATCGGATATGCTGGCACCACATCAACGCGGCAGAGTTTTGCGCCGATTGCAGCCGCATGGTCTCCGGTAATTACTTTTATACTTTCCTTAGCCATCAAACCCTTGCCCTCACCATTTTTATTGCATCCACGGGGCATTCATTGGCGCATACGCCGCAGCCCTTGCAATAGTCGTAATTGGTCATCAGGTCGCCCCTATCAGAGATTCGCACGATAGTGCCTTCAGGGCAGTAGAACCAGCATAAAAGGCACATGGTGCACTTATCCCTGTCGCGCACAGGACGGAAGGTTGCCCATCCCGACACCTTGTTCTCAATGAAACTGCCCGGTCCTATCAGACCTGCATCTGTTTTTCCCTCAACGAGAGCGCCGCCGACGGGGAGTTCCTGGTATGCGGGGAGCCACTGCTTTCTGGGTTCAAGCTTCTTTATACCCTTGCTTTTCCCTATAACAGTTTTCTCATAAGCAGTGCCTGCTGCAAGCGCATTTCTTTCCCCTACGTTCTTGCCGAGTTTCTCACCGAATCTTCTCCTGATAGCCTCCTCGAGTGATTCAAGTTTGATGACTCCCGTGGCTTTTGCGAACGCCCCGAGGACTGCCGTATTGGTGATGGGGGCTTTTAGAATCTCAAGTGCCACAGAGGTTGCATTCACAGTCGCTGTTCTTATTTCCTTTCCAAGGTCAATATCCTCAGGTTTGTCCTTTGAGTTTATAACCGCGATCCCATCGGGTTTCAACCCTGACACCACATCGATGGTCTCAAGAAGAGAATCGTCAAGCACAACCACGCTGTCGGGTGCATAGACCTGAGTCTTGCTGTATATTTTCTTGGAGTCTATCCTTGTAAAGGCAAGAACAGGGGCACCTCTTCTCTCAGCTCCGAAAAATGGAAATGCAACAGCATACTTGCCTTCTATTACTGCTGCCTCAGCAAGTGTCTGGGCAGCCATAACCGCTCCCTGACCGCCCCTGCCGTGAAAGCGTATTTCGTTCACACTTTTATTCACATGCTCCGGGCATCAGGATATTGCCGCATTCGCGGCATACGAATCTCGGAAGGCCTTTCTTGAGCATCTTTACAGGTGCGGGGTATCCCCCTGTCCATATCGGAAGGTCAACCCTGAAGGCATGCTCCATACAAAGCCCTTTGCCGCACATTATACACAGGGCAACAGCTTCCTCATCGGATTCGTGTTCAGCGCATTCGTAACATTTCAGCATAGTATCACCAGTTCTCCTTTAAAGCTTCATGGCATGGGGGGCACAGTATCCTTCTCAGGTTCTCAACATCCTTCTCAAGCCTTACAGGATAATCACCCTTCCAGACCGGGGTTGTTTCATAGACTGCATGTTCCATGCACACACCCATTCCGCATACTATACAGGCTGCCACCGCATCCACATCCTTTCCCATTTTAGCACATATATAACATTTCAAATCATTCACCTTCTTCCGTACTAGCCATAAGCCCTTCACTTATCAATAAATCGCTCCTTACAGCACGAGTTTCCTCCATTTTCTGACCCAGTATGTAACGTATTTCCTTTGCCAGTTCATTGAGTTTGATCCTTGAACACGTCTCCCCCCTGGTTATGCCGCTCACGATCGCAACCACCGTGCCTTCGGTTTCAGGGTTTTTCGGTTTTATTATCTTGGTCTTTATACCTGCTTTTGCGAAATCCTCAAAATCAATGGGGTATTCGCAGGCGATGACTGCGGGTATATTGATATACTTCAGGATTTTCTTTGTTTTCGAAAGTATGTGGGAATTGACATTTCCCATATGCAATAACACAAGCCTGTGCCTGGCTATCTGTTCTATTTCCTTCGCAGATATTCCGAAGGAGGAGCCATAGCCCCTTGAAACCGTGGAACTTCCCACTTCATCCATCGGGATGCCTGCCCCTGCTTCGAGCACAAGAACGCTTACCTGTATCCCTTCCCTGCGCAGCCCCTGTGTAATCTCGCATACGGGCTTTGTAATGTGCCTTCTCCCCGGCGTCATGGCGATTGCAACCACATCAGGTCTTGCTGCTTCTGAAAGGGTTCCGCGCTGGGCAAGTCCCCCTCCGCGCCCGAGCCCCATCGCTTCCCTGCAGTCCACTAACTGGGTTTCTCTTCCAAACATGTTATTTTTTTCTTATTCCAAGCGTGGTCTCCCACGTATCGGCATGCCCCTCCTCTTCAGAGAGGATTTCCTCAAGCATGAGCCTTGTTGTGGGATCTCCCACTTCATCGGCCAGTTTGATATGCTCTTTATATTGTTTTATGGCTCCGTTCTCTTTTGCGAGGTCGTCCTGTATCATCTTCTTCAGGTCTCCGCCTTCAACGAGCGGGGAAGGTTTCTTTGATGGAATCCCTCCAAGATATACGATGCGCTCCCCAAGCTTCTCCGCATGCTTCATCTCATCCATTGCTGTTTTTTTGAATATGTCGAGGATTTCAGGGCTTTCCATCCCTTCCCCCTCGTAATGGTGCTTCATGTACTGTATGATGGCGCTCAATTCATCTTCACGGTCTTTGTTCAATGCGTCTATTATTTTATTGCTCATAACTCCTCCTTAAGTTTATTAATGAATCCAATGAACACAAAACTATTTTAACCTTCTTAATTTATCTCGGTCTTTTCCCGGGCACGCAACCATGTCCACCCACGCCTTCTTTTCCCTGTAGCATGGTCAGGGCTTTCCTGCACGCAGCTACACCGGGTGCTCCTGATGTGATGAAGATTACGTTCATCGTTTCCATTATCTCTTCCTTCGTAGCTCCGTGGTTTAAGGCGCTTTTCAACTGGGATTCGCAGCAGGGCTCGCATCTCTGCGAAGCCATGACAGCCAGAGACATAAGTACCTTTACTTTTGCTGAAAGTGCGCCGTCCTCCTGTATGCCGTCGTCGCATTTTTTGTAATGTTCGAAAAGTTCAGGGTTCATTTCCCCCATCATGTTCATAATCTCGGGGGTAAATCCCATTTTGTCGTCTATGCTTTTGATTACTTTCTGTGGTTCCATATTTTTTCTCCCTGTTATCATTGCTTATCATTTGATTTAAGCTTAATGCTAACCGAAACTATAATACGGTGTAAGACTAATAAAAACAGGGGAACTATGACTCAAGAAGATAAGTTTGAAGCTGTGGTGGTTGGTTCTGGATTCGGTGGCACAATACTTGCACTTTCTCTGGCAAACACATTCGAAAATGACAATGCAAAGAATAATGGGCATTGTCCTAAAATAAACAGCATAATTTATATAGAGAATTTTGAAAAACCATAGCGTCGAAATATTTAATACATACTAACTATATTTA
>CAYXIP010000106.1:0-5545 GCA_964465515.1 uncultured Candidatus Methanoperedens sp.
TAATCGGGACAGGATACGTAGGCACGGTGAGTGCAGCATGCTTCGCTGAACTCGGGCACGAAGTAATCTGCGTTGACATTGATAGCTCAAAAGTGAACATGATAAATTCAGGCATGGCACCGATTTATGAAGAAGGGCTTTCCGAACTTCTGAAGAAGCACGCAGGCAAAAGGCTGAGTGCAACCACAGATTACGATTCTGCAACGATGAACTCTGACGTATCCTTTATTTGCGTGGGAACCCCTTCAGATTCTGAAGGCAACATTGATTTAAGCATAGTTAAGGCTGCAAGTGCAAGCCTCGGCGATTCTCTAAAAAAGAAAAAGGGCTACCACGTTGTGGTTGTAAAAAGCACAGTAGTTCCTGAAACCACCGAGAAGGTGGTGCTTCCCATAATAGAAAAGCGTTCTGGAAAGCATCTCGGAAATTTCGGCATAGCAATGAACCCCGAATTTTTGCGTGAAGGCAAAGCTGTTTACGATTTCATGCATCCCGACAAAATAGTGGTTGGAGCAAACGATAAAAAATCAGGCGATTTGGTTGCATCTCTCTACAAAGGCATCAACTGCGAGGTGACGAAGACAAATCTCAAGACTGCTGAGATGATAAAATACGCCAACAACGCATTTCTTGCAACCAAGATATCATTTGCAAACGAGATAGGCAATATCTGTAAGATACTGGGCATAGATACATACGAAGTAATGAAAGAAATTGGAAAGGATTTCAGGATAGGGCAGTATTTCCTGAACTCGGGAGCAGGCTTCGGGGGCTCGTGTTTTCCCAAGGACGTGAAAGCTCTGATAGGCAAGGCAAATGAGATTGGCTACGAGCCTTTGCTGCTTAGCTCAGTGATTGCAGTAAACGAAAGGCAGCCGCTCAGGATGGTGGAGATGCTGAAAAGCAAGCTTAGTAATTTGAAAGGAAAAAGAGTTGCAATACTTGGGCTTGCCTTCAAGAACGATACAGATGATATTCGTGAGTCGAGAGCGATACCCGTGATTAAAGAATTGCTTGACAGCGGAGCAGAAGTTTCTGCTTATGACCCAATGGCAAACGAGAACATGAAAAAGCTTTTTAACAGCGTGGAATATTTCAATTCTGCATCCGAGGCGCTTCGCCGCGCAGATGCCTGCATGGTAATGACGGAATGGGACGAGTTTAAGCTATTGGATAAGGAGTTTGAAGCCATGAAAAACAGGCTTGTAATAGACGGAAGGCACGTAATAACGCAGAAAAATAATATAGAATATGTGGGCTTATGCTGGTGAGTTATGAATAAAATCAAAATAGTAATTCCCGCAGCAGGTGCAGGCAAACGTCTTTTCCCGCACACGTTCACGAAACCCAAACCCATGGTGTACATCGCAGGCAAGCCGATAATAGGTCACATACTTGACAGGATGAAGGACGTCGAACCTGAGGAGATAATAATGGTGGTGGGATATAAAAAAGAGCAGATAGTATCTTACGTGGATAAGAATTATTCTGATATTTTCAAAATTAAATATGTTGACCAGGAAGAACAGTTAGGTTTAGGGCATTCCATTTACGTTGCAAGGCGTGAAATAGGCGGCTCGAATATAATGATTGCACTTGGCGATATGATATTCAAGGCTGGTTATCTTGAGTTTTACACGCATTACTTGAACAACGGCGAGTGCGCAGCCTCGATAGGCGTTAGGGAGGTGGACGACCCAAAGAAATACGGAGTTGTGGAGCTGAAAGGCGAATCCATAAAAAGGCTTGAAGAAAAACCTGCCCAGCCAAAATCGAATTTAGGTATAGCAGGAGTGTATTTCATCAAGGAAACGCGTATTCTTATGTCCATCCTTGAAGAAATGATTAGAAAAGATATACGAACGCGGGGAGAGTACCAGCTTACGGATGCGCTACAGGAGATGGTTAACAAAAGCTACAATCTCAAAACATTCCCTGTTTCAAGCTGGTACGATTGTGGGCATCCTGAGTCGCTGCTTGAAACTAACAGAGTGCTTCTGGACGAGAAAGAGTTCATAGACCAGGTGCATCAATTGAAAGATTCTGTAATTATTCAGCCTGTAGCTATTGGGGATAATGTAACAATTATAAACTCAGTTATAGGTCCCTATGCTTCAATTGCAGACGATTCGTACATCGAGAGCAGCATAATCTCCGACAGCGTAATAGGCTCGCGTTCTCATATCTCAAAAGTTAACCTCCAGAGGTCAATAGTCGGAGATGATGCAAGCGTGCACGGGAAGCACAATTCATTGAATATAGGAGATTCTTCGTCGATAGAGTTTTAATTATGAAGGCACTGGTAACAGGAGGCGCTGGTTTTTTGGGGTCGCATTTATGCGATTTATTGCTGACCAAAGGATACGAGGTTGTCTGTGTGGATAACCTCGTTACGGGCAATGATCGGAACATCGCGCATATAAAAAGAGATACGTTTTCATTTGTAGAACATGACGTTACAAAACCATTGTATTTAGAGGAAAAATTAGATTTCGTTTACCATCTTGCTTCTCCTGCAAGTCCGGTAGATTATTTGGAGCTGCCGATACAGACGCTGAAAGTAGGTGCACTCGGCACGCATAATATGCTCGGTCTTGCAAAGAAGCATAAAGCAAGGTTTCTGCTTGCCTCAACATCCGAGGTTTACGGAGATCCAAAGGTAAATCCCCAGCCAGAGGAATATTGGGGAAATGTTAATCCCATAGGACCGAGGGGGGTTTATGACGAGGCAAAAAGGTTTGCAGAAGCTCTGACCATGGCATACCACCGCGCTCATAAACTTGATACAAGGATAGTAAGAATATTCAATACCTATGGTCCGAGGATGAGGCTAGACGACGGCAGGGTTGTGCCGAATTTCATTGGTCAGGCTCTAAGAGGCGAAGACCTTACCGTTTACGGCGATGGGAAGCAAACGAGAAGTTTTTGCTACGTCAGCGATGAAATCGAGGGAATCTATCGCCTGATGATGTCTGAATACCCTTTTCCTGTAAATATCGGCAATCCTGAAGAGTATACCATTCTTGAGTTTGCAAAAATAATAATCAAAATCACAGGAAGCAAATCGAAAATTACTTTTAAACCTCTGCCTGTGGATGACCCGAAGCAGCGAAGACCTGATATAACTAAAGCTAAGAAAATTTTAAAATGGGAGCCAAATGTTTCACTTGAGCAGGGATTAAAGGAAACGATAAAATACTTCAAGGATATCTTAAGCGTGGTGAAAACATGAAGATACTGGTAACAGGCGGCGCAGGCTTTGTGGGCTCGCACCTCGTGGATGCTCTTGTTAAAAAACAGGAGGTGGTTATTTATGACAACCTTGAGCCGCAGGTTCACAAAAGTCTTCCTGAATATCTAAATAATAAAGCGGAGTTCGTAAGAGAAGACATCCGCGACAAAGCTGAACTTAAGAAGGTAATCTCTGATTCTGAAGTCATATTTCACCAAGCAGCGATGGTAGGAGTTGGGCAGAGCATGTACCAGGTAGAGAAGTACATGGACGTGAATACAATGGGGACTGCAAAACTGCTCGATATACTGGCGAATGAGGAGCACGATGTAAGGAAGCTTGTTGTAGCTTCTTCAATGTCAATTTACGGCGAGGGCAAGTATGAATGCTCTGAATGCGGTATTACTTATCCTCCATTGCGCAGCAATGAGCAGCTCGAAAAGAAAGAGTGGGAGATGAAATGTCCTTCATGCGGTAAAGTTGTTAAACCTGTGCCCACGGATGAGAATAAACCTCTGCAGCCGACTTCGATTTACGCAATATCCAAGAAAGACCAGGAGGAGATGTGCCTTTCCATAGGCAAAGCTTATGGCATTCCCACCGTGGCTCTTCGCTATTTCAACATCTATGGACCAAGGCAGGCATTATCAAACCCGTACACAGGAGTGTGCGCAATCTTTTCTTCACGTATCAAGAATAACAACCCTCCAATCATATTCGAAGACGGTCTTCAGACACGTGATTTCGTATCTGTTCACGATATAGTCAAAGCCAACCTCCTTGCGATGGAAAAGTCAAAAGCAGACTATGCAGTATTCAATGTCGGCACAGGGAAACCTGTGTCCATCCTTGATATTGCAAGTACGCTATCAAATCTATATGGCAAGAATCTTAAACCCGAAATAGTGAATAAGTTCAGGGCAGGAGACATAAGGCACTGCTTTGCCGACATCTCGAAGATAAAAAAATTAGGTTTTAAGCCCGAGGTTTCTTTTGAAGAAGGCATGAATGAGCTTGTAGAGTGGGGCAAAACGCAGGAAGCCGAGGACAAATCAGATGATGCATACCAGGAATTGAAAGAAAGAGGGCTTGTGGAATTATGAAGATAATTGTTACAGGCGGCGCAGGTTTTGTGGGTTCGCATGTATCTGAATATTATGCAAAGCAGGGTGATGAGGTAGTTGTATACGACAACGTATCACGAGCAAAGCTTCTTAATTATAGCAATTCGAATGCCATGTACAACTGGAATTATCTTAAAGATAATTTCGACATAACCCTGATAAAAGGTGATATTCGTAATTCGGAACAGCTTGAAAAAGCAGCAAACGGCGCTGATGTAATTATCCACGCTGCTGCACAGACTGCTGTCACAACTTCTGTATTAGATCCAAGAACGGATTTTGAAATAAATTCTTTAGGAACTTTTAATGTGCTTGAAGCCGCGCGAAAAAATAATGCAGCCGTGGTATATTGTTCTACAAACAAGGTTTATGGAGACAATGTTAATAAGATAAAGGTAAAAGAAAGAGATATGCGTTACGAATTTGCCGATAAGAACTTCCGCAGTGGTATACCGGAAACTTTTTCTACAGACCTGTGCGAGCACACGCCCTATGGCGCAAGCAAATTCTCAGGCGATGTGTATGTGCAGGACTATGCCAGGCGAAATGAGATAGATGCAGCAGTTTTCAGGATGAGCTGCATTTACGGGACGAGACAGTTTGGCGTTGAGGACCAGGGGTGGGTAGCATGGTTTACCATAGCGACGTTTCTTGGGAAGCCGATTACGATCTACGGTGACGGGAAACAGGTACGAGATATGCTCTACGCAACAGACCTTGTAAAAGCGTTCGATGCTTTCGTGCGGAAAAAACTGCACCATGTGGTATACAATATGGGCGGAGGTGTGGGGAATACAATGTCCCTGCTCGAATTGCTGGAATATCTCGAGGAAATCACCGGCAGGCGCTCAGAAATCTTATATGCCGACTGGCGCCCGAGCGACCAGAAGGTGTATATATCCGATATAAACAAGGCGAAAAAGGAGCTTGGATGGAAGCCAGAGGTCAATACAAAGGAAGGGGTAAACAAACTCGTCGACTGGGTTAATGAGAATAAGAATTTATTTGAGTAGCCTTCAACAAAACAGCGCCGTCTCCGACGGTTCTCGGCATGTGCGCCTGCTGAAGCAGGAAAAGGCGCTGCTGTTCGCTTCGCTCACAGCAGTGTTTTACGTCTATGCCGGCAGAAGGAAAATAGTAAAATACCTTAAGAATATTCTATGCATCGAATGATTAGTCGGAATTTTCG
>CAYXIP010000107.1:0-5407 GCA_964465515.1 uncultured Candidatus Methanoperedens sp.
ATTACAATGCTACTTTAATCCTAACACACTATTTATTAATGCTACTAGAATGCATGATATGGATAATGATGGGACGTAACAGCGGGTTGGGAAGTGGGTTTTCTCGATTCAATTATTCTATAAGCTAATGATTACCAGCCGCGCTCAAGCCTTATAGCTTTAGGCTTGCATGCCATCAAGCAGTTGGTACAACCGATACAGAAGCTCCTATCCACGACTTCAACTATCTTTTTTCCGTCTTTAGGAACAATCCTGAAGATTCTCGGACCTTTGGGGCATACTCTGATGCATTCCCCGCATCCTGTGCATTTTTCTGCATCAACGATTATATCGATCATGATTGTAATATTCCAAGCACTTATATAAATGCTCAAACTAAATAACAGCGCATGTCTGGAAATACCTTTGGCACACTGTTTCGGATAACAACCTGGGGCGAGAGCCATGGTACTGGTGTGGGTGTGGTGATAGACGGATGCCCCTCAGGCCTTCCTCTTGATGAATCCGATATCCAGAAAGAATTAAACCGGCGTAGACCAGGGCAGAGCGATATAACCACATCGAGGAAGGAAGAGGATAAAGCGGAAATACTATCAGGGGTGTTTTCAGGAAAAACCACGGGCGCGCCCATATCCATAATGGTAAAAAACAAGGATGTTGATTCAAGCAAATACGAGGAGCTGCGCAGCACTCCGCGCCCAGGGCATGCGGATTTAACGTACGAGTTAAAATACGGCTTTCGGGACTGGAGAGGAGGAGGGAGGTCGTCTGCACGCGAGACGATAGGACGTGTTGCTGCGGGTGCAGTCGCAAAGAAAATTCTCGCCCTGCATAACATTGAAATTCTCGGTCATGTGATAGAACTCGGTGGCATTCGGGCAAAGCCTTTGGATATCGAAGAAATCCGCGAGAATACAGAGAAGAATCCCGTTAGGTGCGCTGACCCTGAAGCTGCTGTGGAAATGCAGGCTATGATCCATGCCGCAAGAAGCGAGGGTGACAGCGTGGGTGGAATTGTTGAAATACTTTGCCTTGGTGTGCCCGCCGGCGTGGGAGAGCCAGTGTTCGACAAGCTGAGCGCTGAACTGGCGAAGGCATTGATGAGCATCGGCGCCGTAAAAGGCGTTGAGATAGGCGCAGGGTTTAAATGTGCGCTCATGAAGGGAAGCCTTATGAACGACCCTGTTGCTGTTCAGGAAGGAAAAATAACCACGCTTACCAACAATGCAGGCGGGATTCTTGGAGGTATTAGCAACGGACAGCCCATCGTATGCAGGATTGCCGTGAAACCAACACCTTCGATATCAAAGGAGCAGAGTACCATTAATACAAGCAGCATGGAAGAGGCAAAAATAAAAATCAAGGGGCGCCATGACCCCTCAATCCCTCCGCGTATAGTTCCTGTGGCAGAAGCCATGGTGGCGCTTGTGCTGGCTGACCAGATGATAAGAGGCGGGTTCATAAATCGGAGAATTAAATGAAATTCGAACCTGATGAAATTAAAGAAGCGGCAAAGAAGGATTTTGATGCTGCGTGGAACGATGGGAGAAAATATGTTTTCATCCCGGGTATAAATGAGAAATACCCGCACTACCACTTAAAATACGGCAAACCCCATCCTGTCTTTGATATAGTCCAGCGCCTGCGTGAGGCGTATATGAGATTGGGTTTTGAAGAGTTCATGAACCCCATTATCGTGGAGGACAGGGAAATACACAAGCAATTCGGATACGAGGCGCTTGCTGTGCTTGACCGCTGCTTCTACATCGGAGGTCTTCCAAGGCCGAACGTGGGCATTTCTGATGAAAGGATAGAAGAGATGAAAAACATCTTCGGGGAATTAAGCGATGAGGGAGTGGAAAAGATAAGGCAGCTCCTTCACTCGTACAAGAAGGGCGAGATTGAAGGGGACGACCTTGTACCTGAGATTGCTTCGCAGTTAAAGGTCTCAGATTCCAAGGTGGCTGTGATGATAGACCGTGTTTTCCCAGAATTCAAATCGCTTGTTCCGGTGTGTTCAAGGAATACGCTTCGAAGCCACATGACCTCGGGCTGGTTCATAAGTTTAGGCGAGATATGCGATTATCGAAAAATGCCTTTAAAACTTTTCTCTGTGGACAGGTGCTTTCGGCGCGAGCAGGCAGAGGATGCCACCCGTTTAATGGCTTACTATTCCGCGTCGTGCGTAATGATGGATGAGAACGTGAGCGTGGATGATGGAAAAGCCGTAGCATCAGGGCTTCTATCGCAGTTCGGGTTTTCGAATTTCATTTTCAGGCCAGATGAAAAGAGAAGCAAATACTATGTTCCCGATACCCAGACCGAGGTTTTTGCTTTTCATCCAAAACTTATGGGTTCGAAGACAAAATACAGCGATGGATGGGTGGAAGTGGCTACTTTTGGCATTTACTCGCCCACTGCACTCTCGCAGTACAATATTCCCTATCCTGTGATGAATCTCGGCATGGGGGTTGAGCGTCTTGCGATGATACTGCATGATTCAACGGATGTGCGCGCACTTTCATATCCCCAGTTCCAGTACAAGACGAACTGGGTTATGTCCGATAGCGAGATTGCAACCATGATCTATGTGGAGGATGCACCTGTGACGGAGACAGGGAAGGAGATACAGGGTGCCATTGTCAAGACCTGCGAGTTATACGGCAATACCCCGAGCCCATGCGAATTTACAGCATGGGTAGGGCAATTGTTCGATAAAAATATCAGAGTGAAAGTAGTTGAGCCTGAGGAGAATACCAAGCTGTGCGGTCCTGCAGCGATGAATGAGATTATCTCTTACAAGAACGATATTCTTGGATTGCCAAGGACTTCGCGGTGGGATGAGGCTTTCAGGAACGGCGTCAGCACAGGAATAAGATACATCGATGCATTTGCAGCCCGCTGCACAAAAGAGATCGAGGATGCGGCGCAGAAGGGCGAAGGCTCTGAAACACGGGTGAGAATTATCAAGGTGCCGTCTGAGATAAATATAGTAATTGACCCGATAGCGCAGCGCTATATTACGGGATTGAAGAAAAAGATTGATACAAGGGGTCCTGTCTTCACGACCGTGAGGATGGAAATACTATGAAGAAAACAGGATACGCCTGTGCATACGGCGCCGGAACGATAATCAACGCAATTGCCACATGGAAAGGCGCAGCCTTCGGCATTGACCTTAGAACCGAAGCTGAAGTTATACTGACGGAGGATAAAAAAATAAAAGGATATATAGAAGAAGGAGGGGATACCAGACTTATCGAACGATGTGTTGAGCTTGTTCTTTCCCGATTCGGCTCAAACTGCGGGGCAAAGGTTTCCACGAAAAGCGAGATACCAATGGCGAGCGGGCTTAAAAGCTCAAGCGCAGCCGCAAATGCCACGGTGCTTGCAACCCTTGATGCCCTCGGTGAAAAACTCGAGCCTATTGAGGCAATCAAAATAGGTGTTCAGGCAGCGCTTGATTCAAAGGTAACAATCACTGGCGCCTTCGATGATGCCTGCGCCTCAATGCTCGGGGGATTTGTGATCACAGACAATAAAAAAAATGAGCTTATCTCAAGAATCGAGCGCGATTCAGAGGTGCTCATACTTGCACCTGAGAAAAAAGTGTTAAGTTCAACTACGAACGTGGCGCGCTCAAGGCTTGTAGGGCGATGGATTGAGCTTGCCTATAACGAAGCGATCACAGGAAATTATGAGAAAGCCATGACATTGAACGGCTTTTTATACTGCGCTGCACTTGGCTTCAGCACAGAACCTATGTTTGCGGCGCTTGAAATTGGCATTGAGGGGGTGAGTTTATCCGGCACAGGTCCTGCTTATACCGCGCTTGGAAGCTCAGAGCTCCTGAATAAACTTGAGCCCGTTTGGGGTCGAATGGGCGGAAAAGTGATAAGGACTAAGGTTATAAATATAGGTGCGAGAACATGCCGCTAAGAGAGGTCAGGGTGAAAATTGAGAAGCTTGACAACCAGATACTTAGCCTTATCGAGCACAGGACAGCGCTTGCAAAGGATGTGCTTGATGCAAAGAAAGCCGAGGGGAAGGCGATAAATGACATGGAGCAGAGTAAGCTCGTTCTCGACAGGGTGGCGAATGCGGCTATGGAGAGGGGGCTCGATGGGGAAGAGGTAAAGAGGATTTTTGAGATATTGATTAAGATGAATATCGAGAGGCAGCACGAGCTGAGCGGGGAGGGGAATCTGCCGTGAGGGTAAAGGTCGTCACGCACCCTCACAAGTGAGATTGGAACGATGAAAGCCATCCTATTCGACCCATTCTCAGGTGCTTCAGGCGACATGATTATCGGCGCTTTCCTCGATCTCGGAGCAGATGCAGGCAAGGTCAAAGAAGCCATGGAACAGGCTGCACATGTTGAGGTTGAGTTTTCAAAAACCACAAAAAAAGGCATTTCAGGTTATTCGGTCAGCGTATCACCGAAAGAAGAAGGAAGCATGACTTTTTCGAAAGTCATGGAGCGCGTGGAAAACCTTGACCTTCCTTCTGGTATAAAATCGGATGCGATTTCTGTATTTAACACCCTGGGAAAAGCAGAAGCAAAAGTCCACGGCACAAGCCTTGAAAAACTGCATTTCCACGAACTCGGGCAGGAAGATGCGATTGCTGATATCGTGGGTGCATGTGCTGCCTATCATGACCTCGGGTTAGAAAATTACAGGGGCTACTGCACTTCGATATCAGCAGGTATGGGATTTGTTGAGTTCTCGCACGGGAAATTCCCCGTACCAGCGCCGGCAGCGCTTGAAATTTTAGCAGCATACTCCCTGCCATGGCAGTTGGGACCTTCCGAGGGAGAATTGCTCACGCCCACCGGCGCTGCACTGCTTGCCCATTTCGTCAATGAAAGAGGCGAATGCCCACCGATGAAGTCTTCCCGAATAGGCTATGGTGCAGGAAGCAGGGACACGTCCATTCCAAATGTACTGCGGATAATCGAAGGCGAGATCGATGAAGCGCTAATTGCAGATAGAATCGAGATGCTTGAGACCAACGTGGACGATGTTACAGGTCAGGTGCTTGGGAACCTGATAGATGAGTTGCTGGCTGCGGGTGCCAGGGATGTTGCTATAATACCTTCCATAATGAAAAAGGGGAGGAGCGGGAGTATTGTTCAGGTGATTGCAAAGCCTGAGGATTCGGAGTCGCTTGCGCGGAAGATAATCGAGGAAACAGGCTCTCTGGGTGTACGGATAATCCCGATAAAACACAGGTTGATTGCACAGAGAGAGATGGGAAAAGTGAATATCACACTGAATAACAGGGCGTTCTCAGCAGGCGTCAAGATTGCAAGAGATTTGCGAGGGGTTCTATTGAATATCTCGGCTGAGTTTGAGGATTGCAAGGATATAGCCCATGAGTGCGGTATTCCTGTGAGGGAAGTTAT
>CAYXIP010000108.1:0-5377 GCA_964465515.1 uncultured Candidatus Methanoperedens sp.
AGCACAGCCTGGTTCCCCTGCGGCGTGCCTGTGCATGTATTCAATAAATTAACCGGAATCCCTTATGCCGTCCCCGCATACGCCCTTGAACTCCTGACGCCTCCTCCGTGGTCTCTTCGGAAAAAGATCATGTTAAATGTCCTCGGCGGCGCCAGCAAAATACTGCCCATCAGCACATATACCAGAGATATCCTTCTGGAACTGGGAATAGAGGGAACGTCAATCTCAATAATACCTGTGGGCGTTAACCCTTCGGATTACATCGTAAAAGACGGCTCAAGTATAGTAAAAAAGTATGAACTTCAGGGCAAAAAGGTCATTCTCACGGTCTCCACTCTCATATATTCCTATAAAGGTCACGACCGCGTCATAAGAGCCATGCCGGAAGTTCTCAAACAGGTGCCTGATGCTGTATATCTGATCGTGGGGAGCGGTCCCCTGCGGCAGGGTCTGGAGAAGCTTGCCGGTGACATGGGGCTGAAAGACCATGTCATCTTTGCCGGGTTCGTGCCGGGTGAAGAATTACCTTCATATTATCATGCCTGCGATGTCTTCATCATGCCCAGCAGTGAGGATAAGAGCAAAGGGCATGTCGAAGGCTTTGGCATTGTATATCTTGAGGCGAACGCATGCGGCAAACCTGTTATAGCAGGAAGATGCGGCGGAGCGCTTGATGCTGTTGTTGACGGAGAGACGGGGTTACTGATAGACCCGTTAAGTATTGATGAAATAGCCTGTGCACTCATCAAATTGCTCTCTGATGAGGAATATGCTAAAAAGCTCGGTCAAAAGGGGCGCGAGAGAGTTGGAAAAGAATTTGACTGGAAGATCATAGCAGAGAGGCAGAGAGCTATCATTTATTCCATCCTAAACAATACTTTGTATTGAAGGAATCGATTCTGTTTTCTCATTATCTATGAATATGCGGTGCCACATCTCTATCATGAGTAAAATCCACAGCATATAATTGTATTTTTCTTTTCTTATAGAATTTTTTTGTTTATGGAACAACAAATTGACATACTCTCTGTTGAACAGGTTCCTTCTGGTTGCTGTGCTATCCGTCAATACCTGCCCGGCAAACTCAAGCAAATTATCCTTGAACCATGAGGGTAGAGGAGTCGCGAACGGTGCTTTCTTTCTCTGGATTATTTCTTTTGGAAGTAAATCGTGCATAGCTTTTCTCAGGATATATTTTTCTGTAAAACCTTTCAATTTGAGATTCTGAGGTAGAGAGGCTGCAAACTCAACCACAGCATGGTCTAAATACGGCACTCTGGCTTCAAGAGACTGAGCCATAGTTATCTTATCAACCCTCAGGAGCTGGTAATTAGGAAGGACATGCTTCAGGTCAAAAAGCAATCCGTGGTTAAGCAAGTTACTATTAGAGGAATTATTGTAGAAATCATAGATTTCCCTCTCAGGGTTTATATCTGAAGTCTCATTTTTTAGGAGTTCGGCATATAAAACTTTCTTATCTTTGTTATATACAGGTATTCTCATCATGTTGAAGACCCTAAGGCGCAGAGCCTTCGGGACTATCCATAACTGCGGCGAGAGGTATTTATACTGCGAATATCCTGCGAAAAGTTCATCCGCACCCTCCCCAAGGAGTGCAACGGTGACTTTTTTCTTGAGTTCTTTTGTAACGATATAAGAAGGAAAAGAGGCTGGATCAGGAACAGGGTCGTCGAGGTGCCATATGACCTCAGGTATGTATCGGGTCATGTCATCCAGGTTCACTGTTATCTCATTGTGGTCGGTACTGAAGCGGTCAGCCGCGATCCTGGCGTAATTGAACTCATCGCCCGGTTCATTGTAGCCCACGGTAAAAGTCTTAACAGGCTCGTCCATAAAACCGCTCATAATCCCAACTATGGCACTTGAATCCAGACCACCTGAGAGGTAGGCGCCGAGAGGTACTTCGCTCATGAGGTGCATGCTGACAGTTTCTTCAAGGATCTTACGCAGGTTCCGGATATAATATGCTTCGTCTTTGTTCCCCGGATTCATCGTTATCTCCCAGTATTCCTTAAGCGCTATCTTCCCATCTCTGTATTGCAGTATGTATCCGGGGGGCAGCTTTTTTATACCCAGGAACATCGTCTCTGTACCGGGTATGCACTTGTAGCTGAGCAGCCTGTCAAGCGCCGCGTAATTGATACTCTTCTTATAGCCCTCCCATTGAAGAATCTGTTTTATCTCCGACCCGAAGATTAAATTAGGGCCATCGAAGTAAAAGTACAGGGGTTTTATCCCTAACCTGTCCCTTGCTAAAAACAGCTCTCTGCCATCCCATACTGCAAAAGCAAACATTCCTCTGAGATGCTGCGCACAGTTCTCCCTGTACTCTTCATAAAGATGCACGATCACTTCGGTATCGCTGGATGTGTAGAACCTGTGCCCTTTTTTCTCCAGCAGGTTCTTCTGCTCGTTATAATTGTATATTTCTCCATTGAACACGACCCATACAGATTCATCTTCATTATGGATCGGCTGATGACCTCCTGCAAGGTCTATAATGCTGAGACGGCGCATACCCAGCCCGATTTTATCATCAAAAAAAGCCCCCGAGTCATCGGGTCCGCGGTGGCGGATTATATCGCACATCTCCTGTACCAATTGCCTGTCATCGGTTCCGGCTATTCCGCAGATTCCGCACATCAGTTCGCCTCATGGTTCGCAATAACCTGCTTATAAGCTTCGATGTACTGCTTTGAAATCATATCTGGCGAATATTTTTTAGCATCTTCTACGCCGTTAGCGCCCATTTTTTTTGCAATGACCTCATTCTCAAGTAAATATAAAATACCTTCTGCTATCTGATGGGAGTCCCTTGGTTCTACAAGAAGTCCTGTTTTTCCATGTTCAACCACTTCAGGGATTCCTCCGACTTTTGTAGCAACAATGGGTTTACCTGAAGCCATTGCCTCGACCGATATCCTGCCAAAAGGCTCAGGCCATATGGAGGGAAATACAACGATCGAAGTTGAGGCATAATATGAAGGTATCCTCTCATAGTCAACAAAACCCTCAAATGATACGTTCTCCTCCAAACCCATAGCCTGAACTAATTCTTTTAATACATGTTCCTCAGATCCGTGCCCCGCTATCCGCAATTTAATATCCGGCATTTTCCTGACCACTTCAGTCATTGCTCTTATAAGATATTCGCAGCCCTTTGGTTTTTCCAGATTACCTAAGAACAGGAGGTCGCTTTTGAGTTCTTCTTCCAGAGGTTGATTGTATTTTTCCAGTTCTATTATATTAGGGATAACATATGACTTTTTGGGCTTGAGCACGTTTTTAACATAACTTTCTATGGATTTTGAGATACTTACCACAGCCTCTGCCTGTTTTGCAAGGCTTACTCTTTTTCGCATCAATTGCCTTGAGTATACCGGACCTATAATGTTTTCAGGGAACTTCATATTGGAATAACATCGAAAGATATTAACAAGATTACATTCACCGGGGCATATGGAATAATTGTTTTTCATCATCCATCCGGAAGGGCATGTCAGCCAGTAGCTATTAATGGTAACCACGGAGGGAATATTATGCTTTCGAGCAGCCCTGACAGTACCTGGAATGGAGTACATGTTCCATGCATTCAGTAGATCGAAACCTGCGTGCTGGGATAGAAATTTGTCCAGAGTTTTAAAGGAGTTACTGTAGAATAGCTCATTTTGAGTAAGAGGGTAAAATATCTTAGGGGATTTTGTGGCATCAAAAAGAGGATGCAGGGTAAATTTCGAGGCTGGCATCTCCTGTACGTTTTTTGACGTTATTACATGGACATCAACTCCCTGTTTTACAAGTCCCTGCGCAAGGTTATAAGCACTGATCTCACCTCCGCCTTTGATATTTGGAGGGAAATATTTAGAGATTATAGCAATTTTCATTTGTACATCCTCATCAAATCAGATGCAACATCCTCCCAGTCAGGCATTCTTCTTGGAACTATTCTTTTTCTACTTACGATAGCATAAGCCAGTGTTTTTACATCGATCGGATAACTCATTCCGATGCAACCTTCGCCATCAATGAACTCCTCCAGCGCGCCTCCGGCAGCGACTATACACGGCGTGCCGCATGCAAGAGCCTCTGCCACCGTTATTCCGTATGATTCGAACGTAGAGAGGTTGACAAAGACATCTGCGGATTTAAAGTGGGAAAGCAACTCGCCTCTTGAAATATCCTTCAACCAGTCGATTCTATCATTTACTTTCAATTTATCAGCTAACTTGTGCAGTTCTTTCTCGTAATTTCCTGTTCCTATTACCTCAAGCCTGTAATCCTCAAGAAGAGACAAAGTCTCAATTATGTACTGCACCCCTTTATAGGAATCCAGCCGTCCCACATATAGAATAGTTCTTGAATCGTTTCTTAATTCTTTTACATTCCTGAATTCCTTCATGTTTAATCCATTGGGTATATGGACAAGCTTTGAAAGAGGAACATGAAAATCATTTTCAATAAGACTCATCTCATATTTTGATACGCAGATGACCTTATCTGTTTTTTCAAAAATGGAGCCTCCAAGCCACCTGTATGGCTTGTGCAGCAGATTGCGAAGAGGAGAATGGCTCCCGCCGTGATAGTGTGGTGTGAAAATGAACCTACCCTTTGAAGCAAGTGATGCAAAAAAAGCAGGGAATGCATGGTAATTGTGTGCATGTATGATATCAAAACTGTTATTTTTAAGATAAAAATACAACTGCGGCGCAAAATAAAATGCATTTTCTGGTGCAAGCGATTTAAAGCGCGTTATCTTCACCCCGTTATAAGAATCCTGCTTCGGGTACTTCCCTGCGGGGTCGGTGCAGACTACCTCCACATCAAATCCGCGCTCGACAAGCCGTTCGCTGATCTCGCGGACATGGGTCTCTATACCGCCAATATCGGGATAATACCTGTGGCATACCATCGCGATTCTAACCATGTTTCAGGTAGGCACCCCGCAGTTCCTGGTCAACCTCCCAGGTACCTCCGGATTCTTTACCGAAGATTAGACTTAATCCTCCAAGCATGAGAGAAATCTGTGTATCAAGGAACGAATAGATGGGCTCAAGTTTGTAGAGCCTATTTGCCTGACCAAGATAGACGAATAAAACCAATAAAATAAATGCAGATGCTGCTGTCATTAAATTATACTCATATAACATATAAAAAATAATCGAAAACAGTAGCAATATCAGATACGGGGAAAGTATCATCATAAAATAATTCATCGGGAATACAAGCTTGCCATAATTTTCATATTTTGAGTTAAAAAGTACATCCCTGTGACGAAGCAACAGCCTGATAAGCCCCCGTCCACGTCTGTCCTTCTGCATCCTTCTTTTAAAAAAGGCACTCTGACTCGCTTCATAAA
>CAYXIP010000109.1:0-5290 GCA_964465515.1 uncultured Candidatus Methanoperedens sp.
CGCCGTTATCGCCGCCTTCGGGTCCGAGGTCTATTATGTGGTCAGCCACCTTTATAACGTCAAGGTTGTGCTCTATCACCACAACGCTGTTGCCTGCATCCACGAGCAGGGAGAGCATGTCAAGAAGTTTTTGGATATCGGCGAAATGCAGCCCTGTCGTAGGCTCATCCAGTATGTAGAGCGTCCTTCCCGTGCTTCGCTTGCTAAGCTCCGTGGAAAGCTTGACGCGCTGCGCCTCTCCCCCCGAAAGCGTTGTCGCAGCCTGCCCGAGCCGAATGTATCCCAGCCCCACGTCAAAAAGCGTGGCAAGCTGGCGTTTTATTTTTGGGATGTTCTCAAAGAAGGAAAGTGCCTCCTCGACGGTCATGTCCAGCACCTGTGCAATATTTTTGCCCTTATAGAGTATTTCAAGCGTCTCGCTGTTGAAACGCTTTCCGCGGCATACCTCGCACGGCACGTAAACGTCGGGAAGGAAATGCATCTCGATGGTGATAATGCCATCGCCTTTGCAGGCTTCGCACCTACCTCCCCTGACATTGAAGCTGAACCTCCCCGGCAGGTAGCCCCGCATCTTCGCAGACGGCAGCCTTGCAAACAGGTCTCTTATAGGAGTGAACACGCCTGTGTACGTGGCAGGATTGGAGCGCGGCGTCCTGCCGATTGGGGACTGGTCTATTATTATGATTTTATCTATGCTCTCCTGCCCGATTATGCCCCTGTGCTTTCCCGGCTTTTCTTTGGCATGGTAAAACCTCTGTGCCAGCGCCCTGTAAAGAATGTCGTTCACAAGCGTGCTCTTGCCCGAACCCGACACGCCCGTCACTGCGGTTATCACACCGAGAGGTATGTTCACGTCTATCTGCTTCAGGTTATTCTCGCCTGCTCCAACGATGGTTATTTTGCCTTTCGGCTTTCTTCGCTTAGAGGGGACGGGTATCACTTTTTTGCGGCTCAGGTACTCTCCTGTCAGTGAATTTTTGCAGTTGATAACGTCCTCCTGGCTTCCCGTCACCACGACTTCACCGCCGTGCACGCCCGCGCCGGGACCCATGTCCACGATGAAATCAGCGCTCCGAATCATTTCCTCATCGTGCTCCACAACGATTACCGTATTGCCGAGGTCGCGGAGCTGCGTCAGCATGTGTATGAGCCTTCCGTTATCCCGCTGGTGGAGACCTATGCTTGGCTCATCGAGAATATACAAAACGCCCACAAGGCTTGAGCCTATCTGCGTGGCAAGCCGTATTCTCTGGCTCTCTCCTCCCGAAAGCGTGCCCGCAGCCCTGTCGAGCGTGAGGTAATCAAGCCCAACGTCCATGAGGAATCCGAGGCGCGCCCGCAGCTCTTTCATAATTGGCTTTGATATTATGGCTTCTTTTTCGCTGAAAGTGATGCTGTCGAGAAACTCCCTCGCCTTTTTCACGGACAGGCGGGTTGCGGCGATGATGGATTTCCCTGCAACCGTGACCGCAAGGCTTGAAGGCTTCAGACGCTCGCCGTTGCACACCGTACAGGGTTTGATGCTCATGTACTGCTGGATATTCTCCCTTCCTTCTTCCGACTGGGATTCCCGGTATTTTCTTGCCAGGTGAGGTATAACGCCTTCAAAACTGCTCCAGTGCTCCCAGAGTCCGTCGCGGTCGCGAGGCACGTACCTGAAAAGGATCTGCTCGCTTCCCCCGTGCAGGAGCACGCGCACATGCTCTGGTTTCAATTCCGAGAAGGGAGTATCGAGTGAGAAGCCGTAATGCCTTGCGACTGAGGAAAGCATCTGGCGGTAATACCCGTAGTCGCCCCAAGGCTCGATGGCTCCTTCGCTTATGGATTTACTTTTATCCGGTATTATGAGGTCGGGGTCGAACTCCATCGTGTTCCCGAGACCCTGACACGCCGGACATGCGCCTCTTGGGCTGTTGAAGGAAAACATATTGGGTTCAAGCGGCTCGAAACTGATGCCGCATTTCGGGCACGAGGCATGCTCGCTGAAAAGAAGCTCCTTGCTGCCGAGGACATCTATTACCACAACGCCGCTTCCCTCTTTAAGCGCAGTAGCCACAGAATCGGAAAGCCGCTCTCTTATATCTGCTTTTATTGCCAGCCTGTCCACCACGACATCAATATCATGCTTCTGCTGCTTATTAAGGATGATCTCCTCTGAGAGTTCATACATCCTGCCGTCCACGCGAACACGGGCAAAGCCTGATTTGACAAGATCCTCGAACATCTGCCTGTATTCGCCTTTCCTCTGTCTGGAGAGGGGAGCGAGTACATGTATCTTCGTGCCGTCGGGAAGTGCCATCACCCTCTCTACAATCTGCTCCACAGTCTGAGGAGCGATCTCGCTGCCGCAGTTGGGGCAGTGCTGCTTCCCCACCCTTGCGTATAGCAAACGAAGGTAATCGTATATCTCAGTCACAGTGCCTACTGTCGAGCGGGGATTCTTGCTCGTGGATTTCTGCTCGATGGATATAGCTGGAGATAAACCTTCGATATACTCAACATCGGGTTTGTCCATCTGTCCGAGGAACTGCCTGGCGTAGGCTGATAACGACTCGACATACCGCCGCTGTCCTTCGGCGTATAGCGTGTCGAAGGCAAGTGATGATTTCCCCGACCCGGAGAGCCCGGTTATCACTATCAGCTTGTTCCTCGGGAGCTCAAGGTCGATGTTCTTGAGGTTGTGGACGCGGGCGCCTTTTATTATGATTTTGTCTGCTGACATGAAAAGGATGGTATTGTTATATTGGCATGCGATGGTTAAAATATTATGGATACTCCCGAACCCTGAAATCGAAAACTATTTTTATGTTGAGCATAATTATAGACTGCTATTATTTTAGGATAGCTTTTATATAAATCATCACTATCAATAATGGATGTGAAATATATTGTTCGAAGATAAAGAAGCGCCTGGCAATGTTCCTCTGAGATTCAGCGAATATCTCAGGGTGCTGAAGCTGACAAGGAAACCAACGAGAGAAGAGTTCACGGTGATAGCAAAAGTAGCAGGTGCTGGCATACTTCTGGTTGGATTGATAGGGTTTATCATATACCTGCTAATAACCGTATTGCCCGGATGGTTAAAATGAACGAGGAAGCAACGAAAGAAGCAGCCATCTTTGTCGTGAAGACAACTGCTAATCAGGAGAGAACGGTGGCGAATCTTATTGAGAAAGTGGCTAAAAAAGAGAAGCTTGGAATTTACGCGATTCTGGCGCCAGACGAGCTAAAGGGATATGTTCTTATAGAGGCTGAAGGTCCTGAGGTTGTGGACCAGGTAATTGCGAACGTGCCGCATGCGAGGACGATGGTGAAAGGTCAGTCCAGTTTTGCTGAGATTGCGCATTTCCTGATTCCAAAACTTACAGTTACTGGTATTACAGAAGGAAGCATAGTGGAACTTATTTCAGGTCCTTTCAAGGGAGAAAAAGCAAGAGTGAAAAGAATTGATACAACTCATGAAGAGATCACGGTTGAACTGTTTGAGGCGATGGTGCCTATACCTGTTACAGTTCGCGGTGATAATGTTAGAATATTGAAACGCGAGGAAGAAGAGAAATGATAAGACCCCGTATTTCAATACGGGGATATAAGGAGAATTCAAGAATGGTAAGCGTTGTAGAAGCACTTGTTCCCGGAGGTCAGGCAACCCCGGGTCCGCCCTTGGGACCATCGCTTGGTCCTCTTGGCGTGAATGTAAAGGCGATCATAGACAAGATCAACGAACAGACAAAAGCGTTCAGCGGAATGCAGGTTCCGGTCAAGGTTATTGTGGATGATAAGAAACAGTTCACGGTACAGGTTGGAACCCCGCCTACGTCTGCACTCATAAAGAAAGAACTGGGCATCGAGACCGGTTCGGGAACCCCGAATACAAAAACAGTGGGCAATATTACCGTAAAGCAGGCGGTAAAGGTTGCACGCATGAAGAAGAACGATACCCTTGCGAAGTCATTGAAGAATGCAGTTAAAGAGGTCGTGGGTTCATGCCTGCCGCTGGGTGTGACCTTTGAGGGCTTAAAACCAAAGGAAGCCATCGCTGCTATAAATAGCGGAAAATTCGACTCGGAGCTTTCCGAGCCGATGTAATTTTTTGTGATTTAAGTCTTAGTGATGTGCAAAGGCAGGGTAGCCTGAGACATTTCATATCATCAATTCTGGCTTGAAGTAATTAATAATAAAAAATAAAAGAGGGATTTTCACCCACTCAAAGTTTACGGGTCTACCTTAATGTCTCCTCCAAGCAATGTGCCAGTATCGGTGTAACCAGCTGGTAAGAAGCCGGGTATTATTGGTATTATTATCTGGAAATTACCCACACCCTTCTTGCCTTTTATCACATTGACTGTGTACAGCACATCTTCCATTTTTGCACCGGTGGAATTGGTGACTTTTGCAAATCCAGTGAACGTTGCCGTTCCTAGCGTCTTATTGACCGCTAGGGTCGTGACATTTCCATGGAGTTTTATCTTAGCACCGTGGTCGTTGTATTGTAGGTTTCCTTTTACTTCATTGCCTTTCTTGTCGGTAATGTTTTTGGCTTCAAAGCCGAAGGTCGAGACGTTAGGCATCACAGTACTGTTAATCTTACCCCCGCCCTCTGTCGAGTTTACCACCTTTTTCATTTTACCGGCGTCGGCTACAGTTGTGGGGATCGCAAAAGCTGCAACCACCAGAACAAACGCCATTAACAACACAGCTGTTTTTGTTTCTATTCTCATTTATTTGTCCTCCTAAATTTTTAGGTACTTACCTTTCGGCAAGGCTCGCCTGTGGCTGCCTTGTATAGCGCCCCACTCGGCGCTCGATGCATTTACACACTGCCCCTGCGGGTAAACCCCCATGCATCCTGGATTTTTTAAAGCGTGGTTTAATAATAAAATAAAAGGAGGGATTTACCTCCTCTCAAAATTTACGGATTTACGTGTATGTTTCCGGCTGTCAGGTTCCCGCTCTTTGTATAGGACATGTCAGGTATCTCTATCATAAACGTGTCAGGCGTCGGGCGCTTGCCGTTCTTACTGTTATCTACTACAGTCACAGTAAAGGGATGTACGCCAGTTCCGTTGACTGTCGCATTTCCGCTAAATACTGCCGTATTGCTGGGCCCGACTGTTAGCACGGTCACATTTATTGAGTCAACCCTTAATGCGCTAGAAGGGTCGTTGTAGTTCAGGTGCCCTGTTACAACGCTTGCGTTTTTAACATTGAAGTCGAAGCTTGACGTGTTGCTATTGTTAACAAACTTTCCGGCACCATTCGTCATATTTGTACCTGGCTTTGTAGCTAC
>CAYXIP010000110.1:0-5207 GCA_964465515.1 uncultured Candidatus Methanoperedens sp.
CCTGTACTCACCGATGCACTAAATCTGCGTTCATCGGCGTCATGCCCGCCGCCGTGCATAGATGCGTATCTCCACGTATGGCTTTGCCATACGTGTGGGCGACGCCAACTGGCGCAACGGTTGACGTGGATGCGCCCTCCCGAGGCGCGACTCGGGGCGTTCATCTGCGGTTCGTTTTTTTCAGAAACATGGCTGCATCGTTTTCATATCGGCGCGCCGAACAGTCAAAAATATTTAACTCAGAGTTCGTACGAGTTCGCACAGAGTTCGCTGTTTATTTTCATCCTCACTTTGCGGTCTTTGCGTTTCTGCGGTGAATTTTGCTCTGGAAGCTCGTGGGCACGTCATTTCTGCTCTATCAACCTACAGTAACAATAACAGAAATATACAATGGGATAGGCAGGACTAAAGGAGAAATGGCTGCAAAGAGGGCATTAAAGGATTTTTACAAAATGGTTTATCATCTTGAAGACTACGGTTCGAGAAGCCGGGGCAATCTGTCCTTTCTTTACCTTTCTCAGCCTTTCGCTGCTGAGCCTTACAACCCTTTCTTTAACCGCCTTACATCACCCTGATTATCCAGTGATAACTTAGCTATATAACGCTCAGAAGTATTCCTAAAATCCTTGATGTGTTGTGTATGTCTTTAACCATGCTCTTAACCTTCCTTTGGCTGCTTATAAATTCCAAAGTAGGCTCTTAGAGTGGTAAAATGGGGCCCGGGTCGGGATTCGAACCCGAGTCGTAGGATCCACAGTCCCATAGGATAACCAGCTACCCCACCCAGGCACCTTGAATCCCCGTATTTAAATACGGGTTTTAACGATGGGGTATCGCTGTAATGTATCTGAAAAGTATAAATGTTTTGTTCAGAAAAGCTCCTCTGCCACTGCGATGGCTTTCTCGCGCCTTGCAGGATACGCTTTTATTTTTACCTCTGCCGCTATCGTATCCGCGGTTGTGGTAAGCTGCACTATTCCTTTGTAAGCTGCCTGTTTGCCGAATCTGATATGAAGAACACAGTCTTCGTCTATTCTCTCACAGCTTTCTTTTTTCAATCGCTTCAAATCATTTTCATTGAGCTTTGATTTTAAAAGTTCGATAAACTGCTTGCATCTCCTGCCTTTTATTTTTGCCTGGAGTATGGTAATCGGATTCCCGTAATGTCCTTCGGTCTTGATCGTTTCTATTTCGTTATAAAAAAGGAAAAGCGACAGGGCAGTCTTCACCCTGTCCTCGCTTTCAGTTGCCTGGGCGATGGCGCGAAGTGAGATATTATGTATACTCATAAAGGGTTACGCCCTTTTATGACGTATAGGGTATGCTTCGCATACCCTTCTTTTGATAAAACTTTCTTAAAGTTTTCATTTCCCTTTATTTTGGTGCGACCTCAGGCTCGGTCTTGTCTTCTCGGTTCCCCGCCCCTTTCGCCTCAGACCTCTGCCCTTCTTACCAGCACTTGTTTTGCCTCTGAAAACACGCCCTTTCTGGGTATTATCAGTAATCCATTTCAGGTTCTTATCCTTCCTTATTACGGGATGGCTTGTATCCACAAGTATAGTCTCATACCACTTGTGCTTCCCGTCCTGAGCAACCCAGTAGCTGTTCAATACCTGCATATTGGGGTATCTCCTTGCCGCCCTCTCTTCTGCAATGCTCTGTATGCTTTTTCCAGGGGTTATCTTATTCACACCCATGTGCTTTGTCCTTCGCCCGCGCAGCCATCTTGATTTTCGCCGTGCACCTCTTCTTACTCTAACACGCGCAACTATAATCCCCTGTTTTGCTTTATAGCCAAGGGCTCGCGCCCTGTCAAGTCTTGTGGGGTGCTCAGTTCTTGTCACCGAAGGCTCTCGGCGCCACTGCTGAAGACGTTCCCACGTTAGTTCGTCAACACCCGATACTTGCGGCTTTTTCCATGCATCTCTGACGTATGCGTACATCGACTTCATTGTATTCTCCTTGTTTACGGTTCAGCCTATGGAGGCCACATCCCTGCGGGATTTTCTCCCGCCGATTCTTGGCTTAGACACTGTCATTGTAATTAAAGATTTCTTACCCCAACGTATATAAAGCCTTAAATACCCTTATAAATGCGATGATTATGGCAAGCACTGCAGAACCAAAAGGAACTATAAAAATAGAGAATGTTGTTGCATCGACTGCTATCGGAACAAAACTCGACCTCAATGAAGTTATACGTGTTCTTGAAGGCGCAGACTACAACAAGGAAAGGTTTCCGGGTGTGGTTTACAGGACGGCATCCCCAAAAACCGCAGCCCTTATTTTCGGGAGCGGCAAGATCGTATGCACTGGGGCAAAGAGCATCGAGGATGTAAGCATCGGTCTTGCCAAGGTTTTTGAAAAATTAAAGGCAATGGGCATCCATATCACAAAGAAACCCGAAATAACGATACAGAATATCGTAGCGTCAGCAGATCTGGGAAGGGTGCTGAACCTCAATGCTATCGCAATAGGCCTTGGGCTTGAGAACATTGAATACGAACCTGAACAATTCCCCGGACTTGTATACCGTTTAGCCAGTCCAAAGGTGGTTATGCTCTTATTCGGCTCAGGAAAACTTGTGGTTACGGGAGGAAAGAGGCCCGAGGATGCCGAAGCCGCTGTGGATAAGATTGTAGAGGAGCTTGACGGACTGGGCTTGCTATAATCTTTTTAACACAGAGTTTGTATTCTGAAAAGACGGGAGTAGTATGAAAGTCCTGTTAGTAGGAGGCGGAGGGCGGGAGCATGCAATTGCAGAGGCAATCGCCCGAAGCGGAAAAAACCCTGAGCTTTATGCTGTGATGGGCAGGAAAAACCCCGGAATTGCGCGATTGTGCAGGGACATTCTGCTTGTAAAGGAAACAGACCCTGCAATCGTTGATTATGCGTTAAAGAACAAAATCGAGCTTGCGGTCATGGGTCCCGAAGCCCCTCTTGCTGCAGGTATTCCGGATTTACTCTGGGATGCAGGTATCCCGGTTGTGGGGCCAAGAAAGCCTGCTGCCAGGATCGAATTTGATAAAGCCTGGACGCGAGCTTTCATGAGAAAATACGGAATTTCAGGATGCCCCGAGTTTCGTGTGTTCAGGAAGGGTGAGAGTGGTTCGGATGAATTCATAGAAAAGTTTGGAGATGTTGTAATAAAACCTGCAGGTCTCACGGGCGGAAAAGGCGTCCGCGTAATGGGAGACCATTTTGACATAAATGGAGCCAAGGAATATGCAAGGGAGGTACTGAAAAGCGGCGACCTTGTGATTGAAGAGCGCTTGATAGGGGAGGAATTCACGGTGCAGGCATTCGTGGACGGCAGCTCCCTTGCGTTTGCACCCTGTGTTCAGGATCACAAGAGGGCATATGAGGGGGATAAGGGACCCAACACCGGCGGGATGGGTTCGTACAATGATGCAAAAGAGATACTGCCATTCATGCAGGAATCAGATTATACCGATGCCAAAAAAATAATGAGGGATGCAGTCGCAAGCATAAAGAAAGAGACGGGTGTGCCGTATCAGGGCATACTTTACGGTCAGTTCATGGCAACTGCGAAGGGCATCTCTGTCATCGAGTTCAATGCACGGTTTGGCGATCCCGAAGCCATGAACGTCCTGTCGCTTCTTGAAAATGATTTTCTTGATGTGTGTTCCTGCATCGTCAATGAAACACTGGAAAAAATCAATGTCACGTTTAAAAAAAGAGCGACTGTGTGCAAGTATGCAGTACCAGAAGGTTACCCTGACAATCCAGTGAAGGATGCGGTAGTGGAGATATCCGAGGTAAAGGATGCGCTTCTTTTCTATTCAAGCGTGTATGAGAAGGATAATAAAATATATACCACAGGCTCAAGAGCAATTGCTGTTCTTGGCATTGCAGATACAATAAGCGAAGCTGAGAAAAAAGCACAGACATGTCTTCAGGCTGTGAAAGGCGCTCTTCGCAGCAGGCGGGATATAGGTACTGAGGAACTCATCAGGAAAAGAATACTGCATATGCAAGAACTGAGAGGGGAAAAGGATGCTGTGCTTGCAAAGCTTGAGCGCATGCTTGAGAGCATGTCAGAAAACTCAAGGCAGCCGATACTTGAGTTGATTCGCAAAAGAAAAGTGGAGCTTGGACTTTTAAAATCCGAATTACCGCCGGCTGGTTATAAATTGAAAAAATCCAAAACGCATGCAAAAACCAGACCACAGCCAAAACAAAGTGAAGATTCCCTTCGTAAGATCGCAATGAACATCGGCAGGGTTCAGGAAACAAAGGAAACAATTCACCATGATATTGACGTTAAAGATGAACCTCTCAAGAAGGATAAAAAGCCAATAGAAGAGGTTGACTCTTATAAATATTGATGGTTTGGCTCCAGATAATGCATTTACACAGGGAAAATAATATTAGCACAGCAGGGAATTATTAGCTCAGGGAGAGAAAAAATCATGACAACCCAGGATAATTTGAGGGAAGCTTTTGCAGGAGAATCGCAGGCTAACAGGAAATATCTTGCCTTCGCAGAGAAGGCAGACCAGGAAGGTTACAGACAGGTGGCGAAACTATTCAGGGCAGCCGCCCAGGCTGAGACGGTTCATGCCCTGAACCATCTCAGAATAATGGGCGGCGTTGGCAGTACATCTGATAACCTGAAGAGCGCCATCGCAGGCGAGACCGCAGAATTCAGGGAGATGTACCCGAAGTTCATAGAAGCAGCTAAGAAAGAAAAGGCTTCAGACGCTGCAATTCTCAGCTTTGATGTGGCAAACAAGGTTGAGAAAATACATGCTGGCTTGTATAAAAATGCTCTTGATAACCTCGGCAGGAACAAAGAGGTTGAATATTATGTATGCTCGATCTGTGGCAATACCGTAGAAAACAGTGCTCCGCAGACGTGTCCTATCTGCAATGCACCTGCGGAGATGTTCAGAAAGATAGATTGAAGGTGAGGAAATGGCAAAGAAACTGGCAATAATATACGGTACCGGGTTTGGCAACACGGGCATAATGGCAAAAGCCATAGAGGAAGGGGCAAGAAGCAAAGGTATAGTAGTTTCCATCAAGAAAATCGATGAGGCTACCTTGGCAGATGTGGAGAAAGCAGACGCAATTGCCATAGGCTCCCCGACATATAAGGGTGCAGGGATGCCCACGGTCATCAGATACGTGGAAAGCCTGGGAAAGCTTCCCCTTAAAGGCAAGGTGGGAGCGGCTTTTGGTTC
>CAYXIP010000111.1:0-5148 GCA_964465515.1 uncultured Candidatus Methanoperedens sp.
GATAGTAATTGAATACATATATAGTTATGCAAGCGTTTTGTCCGAATCGGGCGCCATCCTTTGAGTGCGCACGGGCGGCGCGCTTCCCTGCGGCGGAGGCTGCAGGCGAGGCGATTAGAGGGGCGTTTACTCCCAGAACCTCTTGGTTTTGGCATAATTCCTCTCAGCAATCAGAATATCCCTGTAAAACTCCTCCTCGTTCTCCCTCATTTTCCGTATCACTCGCGAAGCAGTCTCAGGTCCAATCCCTCTCGATGCAAGCGCAATCGCTGCAGTCTTCCCCTGCGAGAGCACGAGGTTGGCATTTCGATAAACCCGCGCCGTCCTTCTCCTCTCCTCCTCGGTTTTTTGGCTGTCGGGTTTCTTCACAATCTTGATCTCCTCCTCCTCCCAGGGCTTGAGCGCCGCAATCAGCCTGCTGCTGCACAACGGGCATTCCGGAACCTGAGGGACGTTGTTAACAATCCTGCTGGCTTTCCATTTCTTGCAGTTCAGGCAGAAAAGTATCACATGGTCGTTCATTATCCTGCTCTTAAGCGCCATGATTATCGAAGAATCAGCCCTCTCGGGCGCCATCAATTCCCTTCCTCCCATGAAGCCTGCTTCACCAATCGGGCTCGTGGGCTGGGTTACAAGCTGCCACCTGCCGCTCTGGAGTGCACCAAGAACCTCTTTTGCTCTTGTTATATCAAGCTTGTCGTGGAATATCTCGCGCACGGCTTCGTCGTACATGGGTGTGCGCTCGAACACCTCAAGCAGTTTCTTCATGCTTATACGCTCGTAATCAACATCCCTGCTTAGCGTGCCGAATTTCCGTGCAACGTGTACCATCTTCCACTTGAGCAGCATGGTATTCTTGAGCGTCATCTCTATAATCGGCTCTATGTGGTCAGGGCTTGTTGTCAGAAGCAGCTCTTTTATTTTTTCGGCATTCAGCAGCCTTGGGAGCTCAAGCTTGATTCTGTACGGGTCTATCTCCATCGCCACGCTTGCGCCGAACCGCGCTGCAAGCAGCGAGGTCAACGTTCTTCCCAGTGTCTCATTCACTTTATGTCCGCCGCAGATGTTGAGCACGATGGTTTTCCCATCCTGTTCGATGATCGCGGTATCATCGGTAGGCACAGTAAGACCAGCCTTGACCTGTTTCTGGATTAACTCCAGAATCTCGAATGCTGCTTCGCTGTCTGCCGGATATTCTTTTCTGTAATCCCAGGTTATTTTTCCTGCACCCTCGCCATGTTTAATTTTTTCCAGCATGCGCTTCCTTATGCTTCCCACTTCCTGCGCCACCGCATAGGGCACAGGTATCTCCTCACCCACCCAGTTGGGTATATCTGCTCCGGGGTCGCTTATTGGCTCTACCTTAATCTTGCTTTTCTCTGTTATTACCTCGATGATGCGCCACATCTCGCCTTTTGCAATGAATACGGCGCCAGCTTCTGCAAAATCCGCAACGAACGCCTCATCAAGCGCTCCCACCGTCCTTCCGCTCACGATATCGAATATCTCAAACCGTTTCTCATCAGGAATCATGGAGAGGTTCTCATAGAAATACTGCCATGTCTTCCTCTTCCTGCTGACAATATCATTCTCAAACCTGATGAGCCTGTTATCGTTCAACTGCCTGATAACCCCGCGCAGCATCTCCATTTTGAGACCCCGATATGGATAAGCCCGCGTGACTATAGAAAATATTGCATCGGTTGAAATCTCTCTGAAATCGAGCGCAAGTCCGCAGACTTGGTTTGCAAGCGTGTCGGTGCTGTTTTCGTGTATGTCGATGGTCTCTATCATCCCGGCTTTTGCCCTCCGTGCTATTGCTGAGGCTTCAGCCGCATCGTCCGCACTTATGGTGATTATTGTCCCGCTTGACCTCTCACCTATCCGATGCCCTCCCCGCCCTACCCTCTGAATAAGACGTGTAACCTGGCGCGGGGACATGTACTGGAGCACATGCTCCACATCGCCTATGTCTATTCCAAGCTCCATTGAAGATGTGCAGATAAGCCCCGAAAGAATACCTCCCTTAAAATTATTTTCAGCTTCGATTCGTGCTTCACGGGAAAGCGAGCCGTGATGTACTCCGATAGGGATTCCCAGCATCCTGAACCTTGAGCCGAGCATTTCAGCCGATTCCCTTGTATTTACGAAAATCAGGGTGGATTTGTATTTAGCAACAATATCAGATATCACGCGAAGATGAGAAGCTATCTCAGGCGTGCACATCAGTTTTTTTGAAGATTCATTGTCCTGCGGTGCTGGTTTTGGACATACAACATTAAAATCCAGCTTCTTTATGAGCAGTACCTCAATCACTCTGGCATTTCTATTCGTTCCTGCAAGGAAATGCGCTATCTCTTCAGGTTTCCCCACAGTTGCGGAAAGACCGAGCCTCTGGAACTCCCCGCATACCTCAACCAGCCTCTCAAGCGCTATGGATAGCTGCGCTCCCCTCTTTGAAGTCGCAAGTTCATGCACTTCATCGACAATCACATGCGTAACTGTTTTGAGGTTGTTGCGAAGCCTTTTTCCCGTGAGCATCACCTGAAGCGTCTCAGGCGTGGTGACAAGAAAATCCGGAGGCTTTAGCGACTGTTTCTGCCTCTCGTATGAGGTGGTGTCCCCGTGCCTCACAGCCACTTTTATACCGAGCTCTTTTCCCCACCATTCAAGTCGGGAGAGCATATCTCTGTTTAAGGCTCGCAGAGGGGTGATATAAAGGACCGAGATTCCGCGCCTTTCCTCACCGTTTCCCTCCTCCTTTTTTTGCATGATGCTGTTAAACACAGGAAGCACGGCTGATTCAGTTTTACCCGAGCCTGTGGGTGCGATGAGCAGCACATGCTCGCCGGCAAGTACAGGCGGGAGCGCCCTGACCTGCGGCTCGGTCGGGGCAATAAATCCCTGCTTCGCTAAAGCATGCTGGATTGCGGGATTTAACAGGCTGAATACATTCATGGGTATGAAAAGATAATTTCAATATATAAATTATTCTACTATTTACGAACGATTCTTGGTCTCAAGCAGCATTTCAAGGTATGATTGGCGGATTGTCGCTTCCTTAGTGATACCCAGTTTCTCAATGAACTTAAAAATACTTTCTACTTTTTCCTGGTATTTCCTTGAATCTTCCGCTTGCACCTCAATCTCCATGAAGTTTCCAAGGTTTTGTACTGTGTCGATTGAAATGAAAAAATCGCTGAGCCTGTAATTCTTTCTTTTCTTTGCCACTGTCGCCACAGGAAAAAAACCAAGCGAGGTCAGTATTTCCCCCATGCCGTCTGCATCGTTTATTTCTACCTGTAATTCCTTTCTTGTCTTGGAGACGCTGTCCATTTTGGGACCTTTGTACGTCAGGAAAGACTTCCCGTCCTGCACTCTTATTCTCAATGCCTCGTCCGTCTTCCCAAAGTCGCTGTGCATTGAATTATAATAGGTATCTGTCTGGTTTTCGATTCCGACAGGCGTCGCCCCCAGGGCTACTATCGCTCTCTCAAGGCGCTTGGGGTCATCTACCCGCGCTTTCACTTCTATCTCTATCATTGCTGTTTGTTTGTCGTGGCGATATATGAAACTGTTGATTTTTTGAGATGGGGTTCAATTCATGTTGGTGTTTATGCTGATGTGCAATTCACAAGAAATATTTATTATAAACCCATCATTCTATTCTATAATCTTAAATTTGGTATCTTTATCGATAGATTTTTTAAAGTCAGGACATGACTTTATAGTATCTAACACGTGATAATATTCAATAACATCCACGTATTTTTTTTGCTTCTTCAGTATCATTACACAGTCATCGTATGCATCGAAATTAAAATGAAATAGAATTTGACCTTCATGGTCACTTTTATACATCAAATGGATTAAATTTTTCAAATGCTTAGAAGGAAACATAAAAAAGTTATCTGAATTACCATGAAGAGTATCGATATAGATTATATAATCAACTTGATGAAGAACATTTAAATCCACAGAATACCATAATTTTGGATGAGTTGCGCAACGAATATTAACAATCTTCCCATTAATATTATATCTTCTATATTTTATTTTCGACACATCACATTGACAAATTTGTTCTAACTTTTCTTTAAACGTATCGACTATTTCGTCGCACTCAATTCTTCCCATAGCTTATCATTAGGTTTTATTGTATTTATATCCTATTTTGCTATAAGAAATGAATTTTTGCTCTTCTGTGGCAACGTTTTTGAGCACAAAACCTTTTATTCTCAAAGGTGCAGTATTGTTATGGTGAATATATGCCAAAAGTTTTAGATATAGTTGATGTCAAAAAAGTAATCGAAGATAGGTTCAAGCAACTTTATCCTAGCTCTCCTCCTAAACATGTTGATATTTCACGAGCTAGTCAGTATCCTAGCCTTGGTATATGGTCTGTATTTTTTAAGATTTCAAGTAATGACAAAGTACGAAAGTATTTTGTAGATATAGAAATAGAGACTGGAAATATCAAATCATTAAAAGAGGAAGATATTTAATGGGTGTTAATAAAATGAATAAATTGCCAAAAAGAACTCAAGGAAGTCTGGATGAGTCTTCTTATCTGTTACCCAAAGATATCTTTGCGTTGCAACGTATGACATTAGAACAAATCTACCTGTTGGAGCGCAAGATTTTCGATAGAATGGATTTATTAGAAGCAAAATTGGATGAATCTTTATCTTTCAATCAGCAATCTGCACAACAAATGATTATAATTGAAGAGATGGATAAAGATACCGCAAAGAGTCGGGTACTTGAATATATTAAAGAGCATGAAACTTCCGATATAATAGAGTTACATAAAGAAATTAAATGTGATATCAAAATATTAATTGAGATTTTAGACGAGCTTTCAGCAGAAGGTAAAATAGGAGCAAGTGACTGATGCCGATATACCGCAGTCTAAATGATACAATTGAGGGAGAGAGAATATATTGTGTTTTCGAAAATTCAAAAGGCCCTACGCGAGCATCAACTACCGGAAGGCATAATGCACAAGCTTTAACCATTAGAGGTAATCCAGCTACTGCTGTTATAGTAAAACCTCTCAGATTTATAAAAAATTAAGATTGATTCAAAAATTCCAATTTGAGACCATATTTATAGACAAAAATCGCGTTTCTATTTGCCAACATGAAT
>CAYXIP010000112.1:0-5104 GCA_964465515.1 uncultured Candidatus Methanoperedens sp.
CTAAATATGTATCCAAAAAGTTGGCTTATCCATGTAAAATAAAATTTTATCAAACCTCCTGCGCCTTGAGCCGTCTGAAACCTTCACCAGAGTTCGGATAGATTGGTGGTAACATCCGCGTTACCGTGCCACTGGCTTGGATTCCTGTGGCAATCGCCGCACTTCCTGATATGCTGACGGTTCATATCCTTCTGGTAATGGCACATCCAGCAGTCGTTACTATTCACAGTGTTCGGCGGAGTATTGTTAATGTTCTGATGGAGGGGATGGATGGAGTCGTTGAAGGCTGAGATGTCAACGAATGTTGTGGCTACCGAAGGTGATGCCCCTATGTAATTTGTGCCATGACATAAGATGCAGTTATCTCCGCCGCCCACGTTTACACTGTGAGAGAAGTTAAGAGAAGTCGTACTTGCACTGAGATTGTTATTATGGCAGTTCTTACAGGCAGCATCATCATAACTTGACGAAAGAACACCTGAGTGGTTGAAGAAAGAAGTACCATCACTTGATTTTACAGGTACCAGTCCGCTCTTATTTAATACCTCTGGAGGCTGTGGATTGAGCAGGTTTCCTGCATAATTAGGTGCGTTCCCGTAGTGGCAATTTGCGCACCATGTGCTTCCCGTAAGGTTCTGGTTTAGATTGTTTGTCCCTTTGATCGTATTGATATCCCCCAGCGCAGATGCATCATGTTTCGTATCGCCGTGACAGTAATAACATGCGGTCAACAGGCTTGTATTTGTCCAATAGCTTAGCTGAGTACCATTCCACAGGGAACCATTCAGAGGATCAGTACTATGACTCAATGCAGGGATTTGGGGCGGATTCATTCCACTGTAATTACCTGCTTTGGGCTGCGATAATAGGGTATTAAAGAATGTGGAGTTCTGGTGGCAGTTTGTACAGTTTCCTCTCGCATAATTGGTCTTCCCTGTAATATAGGTAGCATTCTGAGCAAAAATCTTTATAACATGTGCATCCTGCGAATGGCATACGGTACAATCCACGTTATTGTCATGCCTATTATAAGAACTGTGACATGCAGTACATTGGGTATATTCAGTAATATTGTCCTTAGCATTACTTGGGTCCGGCTTTGTAGTATTGTGCGTAGGTCCATGGCAGACTATGCACGGTACAGATGCAATTAAGCTATAATTCGTACCGTTGTGGAACGTGAGCGGAGACTTCTTATCGAAGTTATAGGAATATACTGATATATTATTCCCTGCCGTCAGATTGGCAAGAGTACTTGTAAATGTCAGGTTACTATTGAATTTTGGATGGCAACCTGTACAACTTGGTATCTTTGGCATGTAACTATTACTATTAATATAACTCCAGTTTCCGTGGCAATAATCGCACGTTAAATTTTTATGAACATCATTGCCATTTGTACTCCCATACCTGCCGGTTTTATTGCCCGCATATCCAGGATGGCAATAATAGCATCCATAACTCTGGTGAGTTGATACAGAATGGGAAGCCGCTGCTCTTGTAGTCGTCGAACCGTAACCGTCTGTATAAGGTGAGCGCGGGAGGCCACCTGTTGTTGTGCTCGTCCTATGACAGTAAGCATTTTTGCAAGTACCTAAAGCACTTCCACCTGCTTGTATACTCATATTCGTGCTATCCGATGTGGTTGGATTGCTTGTAACGTATGCCTTAATAGTCCAATTCCCATAGTCTGGATCATTACTGGCATTGAAATCACCAAAAGTATCGTAGGAAACGCTTGCCAGGCCATTCGCCTGGGTAATATCATATTTTGTTGCTTTTACAACAGCTGGAGAGGATATCACAAAAGTTATGTTTACTCCCGAGACCGGCAGGCCATCATTACCTAAAAGCAAAGCATAAGCTGTGAAATTCGCACTGAGACTGGCATCGCTGGCTTTGTCCGTCCAGGGGGAGAAAAGTGAGTATCTACTTGTTTGCACCTGTAATGTTTGAACCCTCGCTAGCATGATATTAGCATCGCCTACCGCAGCACCATTCACGGTTTTTGTAATAGAGTTATCGCTATAACCTGCCTTGGTTGCCGTAATAATATAAGTGCCATTACTCACGGTGAAACTGTAGTAGCCTGCCCCATCCGTGCTGGTCGTCAGACCGGTATTAATCGTTACAGTGGCGCCTGATATTGAAGCGCCGGAAGCATTGGTCACATAGCCTGATAATAAATAAGTTGGAACTGGCGAGAGGGATATATTAGCATTGGTAACATTATTGCCGTTTACAATTTGGGTTATGGAGTTAGTTGCATAGCCTGTAAGGCTTGCATTTATAATATATGTGCCATTTGACAATCCCGTGAAATTATAGAAGCCTGTGGCATCGGTGGTCATAGTCAGGCTTGTGTTTGTCTGTACCGTGGCGCCGCTGAGTGTAGGGCCGCTTGTTTTGTTGGTAACGTAGCCTGAGAAACTGTAGGTCGGGGCACCGCCACTAAGGGGCGTTTCTATTACTGAGAAATATCCGGTTGGTACATTCCCCGCACCACCTGAATCGCCCATGTAAGCCCTCAAGTCTGAGCTTGAACCAGATGTTGAAATCCTTAATCCCAGTTTTCCGCCTGCTGGGACCGTGCCACTTATGCCTGCTAATGAGATGTTATAGTTTTGATCTGAGCTTGAGCCTATGGTCCGGCTTGCAGAACCTGGAAGGATAACTATGGTACCGCTGGAAGTTACATAAATAAGCCTAAAGGTAAAAGTGCCACCTCCCCAATTAGCGTCCCTCAATCGCCCATAATACCAATTTCCCTGTGCAGTCGTATTTACAGTATAAGCAGTGTTAAAAAACATATCTACTGCAGGGTTTTTAGCGCTACCCCCAATCCTGTCTGAACTACAGCCTGTTGAACCTGCATTAGTAAGCTCGGTTATTTTATATGTTGTTGGGTTGGCACCGCATGTACCCCAGTTCGTGGTCACACCAGTTGCAATTGGTACTCCATTGCTTGGAATCCATCTATATGTTGTAGTACCTGCGCTTGCCACATTGCTCAATAAAAGAACTGTAATTAATAAAAAAGTAAAAACAGTACCAGCCCCATCTACTATTCGTGTTTTTTTCAACAGCATACACATTTCTCTCCTATCCTATCTTTGAAATTTTTTCCTATTCTATTTTTGAAATTATAGCACGACAAACATGATGGATATGGTTCACCATCTTTCCGTTTTCATATCAGCCTCACCAGATCAATGACCAGTTGGTTGTAATGTTCGCATTACCATGCCATTCGCTCGGCTTCCTGTGGCAATCGCCGCACTTCCTTATGTTCTGGCGGTTCATATCTTTCTGGTAATGGCACATCCAGCAGTCGTTATTATTCACCGTCTTCGGCGGAGTGTTGTTAATGTTCTGATGGATGGAGTCGTTAAAGGCGTTTATATCGACTAACGTTGTCTTTGCCAGCGGATTAGCGCCAGTATAATTCGTACCATGGCATCCGACGCAGTTGTCTCCACCCGCGAACGTGATTCTGTGAGGGTCGCTTCCGTGGCAGGTTGTGCACTGGTTCCCTCCATCATGATTTATGCCGGGGTGGCAGGACCTGCACACAGTAGCGTCAAGCGTCTGGAGCGACTTTACATCGTGCTCTCGGTTATGGCATAGACCGCAGGCTACTGTCTGGCTGAGGGAATGTGATGTGTTTTCGATAGAATCGGGAATAGCCGTGCCGTTAAGGATCGAGCCAGGTCTTGGGTGACATGTTGTACAGCTCGGTTTAGTGGTCAACGAAGTTAAGGTACCATGGCAGTCATTACATGTTACATTCGAATAGTGCCGATCTTGACCATAGCGTGGGGAAAGATAACTATCAGTTGTTGTTATATCATTATGACAGTTGACACATGCAAGAGCCGCATTTCCACCCGATGGAGTCTTGTGGCAATCGCTGCATGCACCTGACTGAGGATGCTGTACTCCAAATGTCTGTGGATTCGGATATCTTAGAGCATGACAATCCACGCACTGCGCTGTGGAAGTATATGTGGTTTGGGATGAACACTCACCATCTGCACAATGGACTACATTCAGAGATGTAATGTCCGTAGTGTCGTAATGCCTGGGATGGGCTATTGAGGGATCAAACGTAGATGGATAATTATTCGTGTGGCAACTGGCGCAACCCCATCTAAGGACGCTGAATTCTCCTGCCACATTGGGATAGCCTGTTATTCTTACCACGTATCCGCCTTCATCCAGATAATCTGGCAATATGAAACTTCCTGAATAAGGGCCTGCACCGCTCAGGTTCGTTCTTCCTATCTCGCCGCCTGTGCTGTTGTAGATAACTGCCTCCAGTGACAGGTTAGTAACATATCGACCAATATCAGTTAGAATTGCTGCAGATATGTTTACAGTCCTGAAGTTAACAGGCGAGCCTGTCCATCCAGGTGGACTAACCAGGTATTCCGAGGGACTTGTCCAAACACCAGGTTTAAGAGTTACGAGCATGCTGGCTGGCACTGAGTCATTGGCGGCGTTAAAGGCCAAGCTCTCAGGTTTATAGTAGTACGTTGTATTTGCAGCGAGACCCGATAACCTGATGCTTACGTTAAACGTATTATTACCCCACGTACTCCAGCTTCCATTTACCAGGTTATTGACATCAATCTGGTTCAGACCATAATATACTCTATTGTTGCTGGATACATTGGTATTCCAGAAAATAAAAGAGCCAGTAGAAGTAGGAGCAGAATTTGCCAGATTGGAAATGGAAGGAGCAACATAAGGGTTAGAGGTGGCATCTGCTCCGCTGTTACCTGTATTGAAAAAAGGCGAGCCGGCGAGAATCAGAAATAGAACAGTTGCGCCCGTAAGAAGGCGGGCGGGGAGCTTCTTTTTATCAGATGCTACCATCAAGATTATATGACCAAAGTTAACACTCCTATCCATATTATCACCACACTACATGCATGTTTACCTTATACTATTTAAATCTGTTGGGATTAAATACCGCAAAAATCGGCACTTACCGAAACCCGTTCAAAACCGTTGGTAACTACCCATTTGCGGCTTCTTTAATCATACGCAGAAATGCAAGAAATAACTACACCGAAATAATTTTAATTAAAACCATTCCAAC
>CAYXIP010000113.1:0-5083 GCA_964465515.1 uncultured Candidatus Methanoperedens sp.
ATAGCTTAACTAGTTGTCCACTTTGAGGAAGCAGTCCAGGAATAATCGAATGTTCATTGATACTGCCTTCCCTCCTTCAGATATTTCTTCAACAGGATTAATGACAGCGTGCCAGTTAAAATCAATATTGCAATTAATGAGAAATCGATTATTGCATCCAAAATAGAAAATGATGACTCTCTGAAAGCAAAGCCGATGTATGTATAGAGCCCAGCATATAAAAGCTCACCAGTCACTGCAGAGATAAGAAATTTTCTGAATGAGTATTTGCTGAAACCTGAAAGGTAGTTGACAGGAGCTCCAAGTCCAAGCAGCAGAAAGCGGCTCAGGAACACGCTCAATGCCCCATACCTATTAAAGAAGCTTTCACTGAGTTCATACGTTTTTGTATACCAGTCATGTTTACGCAATTTTTTTATAAATCCTGTCTCTAAATACGATGCTGCTGTATAGGCTGAAATATCCCCGATGACAAGTCCGAGAAATACCAGAATTACAAAGAAAAAATAATCTGTGATTTCACCCGAGACTGAACCTGCCGATATAATGAAAAACGTCTCACCGAGAGGAACGCCAAACGGTGATGCCATGGATATGAGAAAAAGAAATAAAGGGTAACTGATATCTGCTGACATGTTTATTTACTTTTTTCAGATGCTGCCAGCATATCTTCAGAAAACGATGGTTCACTTAAAAATCTGTTTTCATCCCATATCCTTTTGGCTTTTTTCCTCACAATCCTCTCCCCAATCTCTCCCGATATCAGAGGAATCGGCGGCATTAAAAACAGCGCCGAGCTTATCAATCCTATTATCTTATTGCGTTTTTTAATCCTGTCTATCCTTGCATGCAACACGTCTTCATGCCGGGTTTGCCCGCGAAGCGAGTAATAAGTGGCTTTGCCTATCTCCAATGCCGCGCCTCTGCTCCACCGGACGCACGCCTCAAGCGACGTGGTCTTTCCGCCGAAATATGTACTTTTCCGCAGTATTGACGCTCTCAGGTCATCAGCAGAACTTCCTGAAAAAGTTGTGTATGCATTGCCGACCATTTCAATGGAATGCGCATCGCTTCCACCTGTGCTGGCTTTTCCATTCATAATTCTTGAGGCAAGCCTGTTTGAATACGGGTCTCGGTGTATGGCATTGAATACCTCGATACCCTCTAAATCAAGGTGGTGTACTCTGCGTCCAAGGCAAGGGCAGTGCGGGCTGAACGGATGGGGTGCTATGGCAATCCCGCCCTGCTCATGGATACGTTTTGCAGTTTCTTCTGCGCCAAGGCCGGGGTCGATTCTTTCTTGGAGAAAAAGACCGATCATCTCCCCTTGCGCAGTGGAAACCTCTTCCCCCATAACAACATCGATTTTTCCTGAACCGTATTGTTGCGCTTTAAGCGCGCCTGCTATTGAATTATGGTCCGTAATGCATAAAACATCAAGACCTTTCTTTATAGCAGCCTTGACCACCATATCAGGTTCGGATATGGATTCAGGAAACTGGGCGAATAAATATTTGCTAAAGCCGGAATATTTGGTATGGACATGCGTGTCAGCTTTTCCACCATTCTCAAGTTTACTTTCCAATCAATCACCCCCTCCACTTAACCTCGGTTTATCATAGATACTTTCTATATATTCCTTTTGAACCATAATACTATGCAACGATAGGTCTGGATGAAAGACCATATAAGAGTTCCCTGAAATTTTCCTGAAAGCAGTTTTGGAAAAATGAAATTCGGTGAATCGCATATCAAAAGTTTCAATACGATAGAGTCTTAATAATGCGTGTTGGTGGATTCTTTAAAAAGGAATGGTAAGTCTTATTACACATAATTCAGATTGCAGAGTGCATTATGATTTCCAAAAAAGACCTCGAGCACATAGCATGGTTATCCCGCCTTGATCTAAGCGGGGAGGACAAAGAAAAATATACGCCCAAGCTCAATTCCGTTCTTGATTATTTCGGGGAGCTTGATGAGGTGGATACAGAGGGTGTTGAACCTACATACCATGTCCTGCCTATGAGCAATGTATTCAGGGACGATGCTGAAGGTGTCCCTACGCGCTCGTTGCCGCAGGCGGAAGTGCTTTCCAATGCCCCGAAGAAGCAGGATGGTTTCTTTAAAGCTCCAAGGATGATGTAGATGGCAAGTATCAATGAACTGAAGGAACGAATCCATGCAGAGTCCTCGGAGGAAATTGTTGCCGAGTATCTGGAGAGGATCGAATCCAGCAGACTGAATGCATTTATCACTGTCGCAAAAGAGAGCGCGCTTTCGCGTGCCAGGGGAATCGATTCTGAAAGTCATGAAGGAGCGCTGGCTGGCATACCTGTGGCAATCAAGGATAATATTTCCACAAAAGGCATCCAGACCACATGCGCCTCGAAGATTCTGACGGGTTACGTTCCACCATACGATGCCCATGTCATCGAGCGGCTGAAAGAATCAGGCGCGATAATAATCGGAAAGACGAACATGGATGAGTTTGCGATGGGCACCTCGACAGAAACGAGCTTCTACGGCGCGACGAAGAACCCATGGAGCCTGGACAGGGTGCCTGGTGGGTCTTCCGGAGGCAGCGCCGCAGCAGTTGCAGGAGGAGAAGTGCCCCTTGCACTTGGTTCTGACACAGGTGGTTCTGTGCGCTGTCCTGCTTCGTTCTGCGGCATTGTGGGATTAAAACCAACATACGGCGTTATATCCCGCTACGGGCTTATCGCCTATGCCAACTCGCTTGAGCAGATAGGACCTTTTGCAACGAATGTGCGCGATCTTGCAGCGCTTTTTGATGTAATCTCAGGTTACGACCCAAGAGACTCTACATCCGTTGACAGGGGAGATAAGAGTTACTCATCCGCGCTTAAAAACGATGTCAGAGGATTAAAAATTGGGGTACCAGAAGAATATTTTGGGGAAGGAACGGATAAAAACGTGGAAAAGGCTGTGCGGGATGCTATTCATACGCTTGAAGACCTTGGGGCAAGCTACAATGAAGTAACGATGCCACATACAAAATATGCTCTTTCCTCGTATTATATAATAGCCATGAGCGAAGCTTCTTCGAACCTTGCGAGGTTTGACGGCATGAGATACGGTCTTCGCACCGAGGATTCTGACTGGCATACCACATTCTCGCAGGTGAGAGCAGCAGGATTTGGGGATGAGGTAAAGCGGCGCATTCTTCTTGGCACTTACGCCCTTTCTGCCGGGTATCACGATAAATATTACTTAAAAGCCCTGAAGGTAAGAACTCTGATAAAGCAGGACTTTGAGCGCGCATTCAAGGACGTAGATGTTCTTATCACGCCTACAATGCCGTACCCTGCATTTAAGCTCGGGGAAAAAATAGGCGATCCGCTCTCGCTATATCTTGCGGATGTGGATACAGTGCCCATCAATCTTGCAGGCGTTCCGTCTATTTCAGTGCCCTGCGGCTTTTCGGAAGGACTTCCAATCGGGATGCAGATAATCGGGAAGCATTTTGATGAAGCCACAATATTGCGAACCGCTTACACGTTTGAAGAGAACACGGATTTCCACAATAGACGGCCGGGGTGGTCGTGATGTACGAAAATCCTGATGGCGTGAAAATCGGGCTTGAAGTCCATGTTCAGTTGAACAAACTCAGGACAAAGGTATTCTGCGGGTGCACCACTGATTATCACAACGACCCGCCCAATTCACATGTCTGCCCCGTGTGTCTCGGATTACCGGGCGCCATGCCTGTGATAAATAAAAAGGCAGTGGAAGCTGCCATTAAAGTCGGGCTGGCGCTCTTCTGCAGGATAGAGGAGCACACGCAGTTTTACAGGAAGAACTACTATTACCCCGACCTTCCAAGGGGCTTTCAGATAACGCAGTACGATTTCCCGATTTCAAGCCAGGGCTATATCACCATTGAAGGCGAGGAGGGGGAACATAAGGTCAGGATTACGAGGGCTCACATGGAAGAAGACCCGGGAAGGCTTGTGCATGAGGGCACAATCGAGAAATCAAAGTATACGCTCATCGATTACAACCGCTCAGGCATGGCGCTGCTTGAGGTGGTGAGCGAGCCGGATATACGGAGCCCGAAGGAAGCAAGGAGATACCTCGATAAGCTTCGCAACATTCTTGAATACCTCGATGTTTTCGACGGAAACCTTGAAGGAGCCCTGCGTGTGGATGCGAATATTTCGATAATGGGAGGACAGCGCGCCGAGATCAAGAACATAAGCTCGCACAAAGGCGCGGAGCGCGCGCTGCTATATGAAATCGTGAGGCAGAAGAACGTACTCCGGCGGGGCGGCGTTGTGGTGCAGGAGACGCGCCACTTTGATGAGGCGCGGGAAATCACGCTTTCGATGCGCACAAAGGAGGAGGCGCATGATTATCGCTATTTCCCCGAGCCTGACCTTGTGCCTTTGAAAATCTCAGGCTGGGCGCCTGCGATTAAGGAGACGCTGCCAGAGCTTCCGGATGCAAGGCGGATGCGCTTTGTGGAGCAGTACGGGATTACGGATGACCATGCCAAGGCGCTGACGTCGGAGTTGAAGCTTGCGATTTTCTATGAGGATGTTGCGAAAAAGGTTGACCCTAAGCTGGCTGCGGTCTGGATTTGCGATGTGCTGAAAGGCGAGTTGAATTACCGCGACCTCACGATTGATGCTTTCAAGAAAGAGCACATTTTGAGCATAATAGAACTTCTCGTGAGTAAGAAAATCACAGAGGACGGCGCCGTTGATATAATCAGGACGATTCTTGACAAAGGCGGCTCGCCTGATGAGATTATTAAAGAAAAGGGTCTTGCCGTAGTCGAAGGTGACATCGTGGAAACAGCGGCGCTTGAGGCGATAAAGGAAAATCCACAGGCTGTGGCTGATTATAAGGCGGGAAAAGAAAAGGCGCTCAACTCACTGGTCGGCGCGGTGATGAAGAAGACGAAGGGGAGGGCGGATGCGAGGACGGTGAGGGAAGTGCTGATGGGGAAGCTAAGGTAAGCAATGGCAAGAACGAAGATTTTTTGGCACAATCCGCACGCTCGCTGACGGCGCCGCCGAGCCGCGCATCATTAAATTCTGCCCTTCTTAGAAAAGAAAAC
>CAYXIP010000114.1:0-5002 GCA_964465515.1 uncultured Candidatus Methanoperedens sp.
GAGCTGGGAAGAATTTTTTAAGTTCCGATTAAGTATTCTAAATTAGGACAATGCCCAAAAGTTAACAAAAGCTGCCCTGGGTCAATCATTTATCGAGCAGGCGCCTGTGGCGATTGTGGTCGTCGCAAATATCGAGCGCTCTTCGCGTATATACAGATCAAGGGGGGAGCTTTATGCCATCCAGGATGCCACAGCAGGCGTGGAGAACCTGCTTCTTGCCGCGCACGCAAAGGGCTTAGCGACATGCTGGGTCGGCGCTTTCGATGAGAATGCGGTAAGCGGGATTCTCGGTCTTCCCCATAAAACCAGACCGGTAGCTATAATACCAGTGGGATATGCCGATGAAACACCCGCTGCACCGCCCAGGATGGGTCTGGACAAGGTGGTTCATCGGGAAACGTGGTGATCTGCCTGTTCTATCCAGTTAATCTTCCCGGGTAAAAATTCCTCAGGGATTTTATCCTGCTTCAAGGATTCTATAATCGAAACAACGGATTTTACAACAGCAAGCGGATTCATGTCCGTGGTATTGATTTCAAAGACCTTGTTATTTCTTTCCGATGATTCCACAAGTATGACATCCAGCGCCTCTGCATCAGCATTTTCAGCCACCTTCACAAAGGAATACCTTTTCTTTCCAAGCCGCTTCCTCAGCGCCACGGGATGTGCCCTGAGCACGATAATGGCATCGGCAGGAAGGAGGTGGGAAAGATGCCCTTCCACGATAACGTCCATGCCTTTTTGCAATTCGCTGATTATCTCTTTCACCCGCTTCTCCAGTTTATCCATATCTGCAATATATGTGTCCCTCGCCCCATCCTTTCCTGTATATAATTTTTCATTGAGAATAAGCTTATTCAGGTCTATAATATGGTATTGCTTCCTGTACTGCGAATGCTCGCTCATAATGCCGCAAACTGTGGTTTTTCCTGTGCCTGGCGTGCCTGTAAGAGCAACTATCATGTTTTTCATAGAATCGTGGTCAGAGCCTCAATCACTTTCCGGTTTTGCTCCTGTGTACCAACAGTTATTCGGATAAGAGATTTCCCTGCCCCCCGGAACGAAGTGCAGTCACGCACGATTATGCCTTTCTTCAGCAAAGATTCAGAGACCTCCTTTGCAGTGCGTGGCGACACGTCTATAAGGATAAAATTCGCCTCCGAAGGATAAACTTTGCAGAGAGATTCAAGTCCTTCGAAAAGCTGGATGCGCCCTTTCTTCACGGTTTCAATTGTTTTTTTAAGATGCCCCCTATCATTTAAAGCCGCAATGCCGGCAGCAAGCGACAAAACATCCACGGAAAACGGGGTCATGACTTTCATGTATTCCCCAGAGAGCCATTCAGGTACGAGCGCATAGCCAATACGCATCCCCGCAAGCCCGAATGCTTTTGAGAAAGTCTTCCCAACAATAAGATTATCATATTCCCTCACGAGCGCCATGAGGTTGTTCTCCGAGAAATCAGCATACGCTTCGTCTATGAATACAATGGCATTAACCGATTCCAGAATCTCTCTTGCATCCTCTTCGCGCAGGACGTTTCCTGAAGGATTGTTGGGTGAGCAGAGAAATATCATCGTTGTATTGCCATTCGCTTTACTCAGGATATCCTCAGGATTGATCTCAAAATCCCTTCCTCTCGTTACAAACACAGGTTTTCCCCCGTTTGCAAGAGTTGCAATCTCATAATAAGAAAATGTGGGTATGGGTATTACCGCATCTGCCCCAGACGACATGAAAAGCCTCATCACTGCGTCAAGTATCCCGTCCATGCCGTTTCCCGAGACCACGATGTTATTGACAGGATAACCTGTGTAGAGAGAGAGCGCCTTTCTCAATTCTAAAGCATCCTTGGGCGGGTATATGTGGACTTTTCCTGCATTTTCTCTAATTGCCGCTACTGCAAGTGGTGAAGCCCCAAGAGGGTTTTCATTTGAGCCGAGTTTTATTATCTTATCGGGAGAAAGCCCGTATTTTTTTGCAATTTCCTCGATGGATTTCCCGGCAACATACTCTTTAATATCTCTAACCGAGGGGCGAAGAAGCCTTTCAAATCTCATTCAGCACCGAAACCACTGTATTTAATTGTTTTTTTGTGATGGTGAGAGGTGGAACGAAACGCAACACTGATTCCGAGGTGCAGTTGAGGAGAATGCCCCTTTCCCTTGCCCTGTTTACAATGTCATCGCACTTTATGGAGAGCTCCATACCCACCATCAATCCTTTTCCACGTATCTCTTTGACATAATCCTTGTTCAAGTTTTTGAGTTTTTGAAAAAGGTAATTCCCCAGTTCTTCAGACCTCTTCACAAGCTTTTCTTTTCTGATGATTTCAATATTTGCAAGTGCTGCGGCGCAGGCAAGCGCGTTCCCGCCGAATGTGGAGGCATGGTCACCGCGTCCGAAATTTGATGCCACCTCTTCCCGTGCGAGCATCGCCCCCATGGGAAAACCTCCGCCCATGGCTTTAGCTGTTGTCATAATATCTGGTTTGACTCCCGAATGCTCTTTCGCAAACCATTTTCCCGTCCTTCCAAAGCCTGTCTGCACCTCGTCCAATAATAACAATATATCTTTCTCATCACATAGCTCCCGTACTTCTTTGAGATAGTCGTCCGAAGGAATTATCACTCCGCCTTCGCCCTGTATTGGCTCGAGTATGATGCCTGCTGTATTTTCATTTATTGCCGCTCTTATGGCATCGGCATCGTTATACGGAACGAATACCGCAGGCGCAAGCGGCTCAAACGGTTTTCTGTATTTTTCCTTGTAAGTAATGCTAAGAGCCCCCATTGTCCTTCCGTGGAAAGCGTTCTCAGTTGCAATGAATTCCTTTTTGCCCGAGGCTTTTCGCGCAAGTTTCATGGCGCCCTCAACAGCCTCAGCTCCCGAGTTGCAAAAAAAAACCCTCTCCATGTCTGTAAGTTTTACAAGCTCCTCGGCAAGAACCGCCTGCTGTTCGGTATAATAAAGGTTTGAAACATGGATTAACTGCCGAGCCTGCCGTTTTATTGCCGCTACAACCGAAGGATGACAGTGACCCACGTTATTCACCGCTATGCCGGCAACGCAGTCTATGTATTCTTTACCATTAACATCGATAACCACAGCACCCAGAGCGCTTTTTATTGCTATGGGCTGGCGCGTGTATGTGTTGAAAATATATTTTTCGTATCTCTGGACTATCCCGTCATAATCAAGCTGCATTAATTCTCCAAATGTTATTTCGCGCCCGGTGTACCAAGAAGGCTGACATCATCGATCATCACGGTTTCGCCCGGATGTATGACGATACCATTTGCCTGAATGTCGTATGGGTGCAGGGTTTCATCATGCTTGACGCCCCTCATCTTTAATATTTCGATTGCCCTTACCCTGCTTCCGCCTACCCTGAAAACATGCAGCTTGATTACCCCTGATGAAAGATACTCTTCAACACTGAACTGCTGGTCGTCCTGCATCTCGCTGGTCATGATTGTGGTGCAATCAAGAAATTCAAGGTTTTTAATGAACTCTGATACAATCTGCCTGATGTCTCTTTCTTCCGAGGATAATTTTATGGATGTTATGGAGTCGATGAAAACCCTTTTTGCTTTTACTGCTTCAACCTCGGTTTGAATTTGCCTGAAAATATCGCCGATATTTTTGGTTGCGGCAACAATACCGATAGGACTTCTGTCGGGCGTTTTTACAAATTTTGTGTACTTGAAAGGGTCAGCGTATATTACCTTTATTTTTTTCTGGGATACCAGTTTCTCAATGTCCCAGCCGAATCTCCACATATCCCGGATCATCCTCGAAGGCGTCTCTTCCATTACAACAAGTACCCCGGGCTCGTTATAATTCATAGCCCCTCCTACAAGATACTGTATCCCGAATGTTGTCTTGCCCGCACCAGGACCTCCTGTCACAATGATGACATCGTTCTCAACATAGCCTCCTTCGATTAGCTCATCAAGCCCAGGAATAGCAGTTTTTACTTTGCCCATTCAGTTTCCTCGCTGTTATGGAGCAAATGAATTTATTAATATATATAATTGATTGTAAAAGAGATTATGGATGAGCAAGAAATCTGTTCCTTTTGAACTCGCTGAGCACAAGTTCTTTCGCAGGGATGTTCTCATCAGGGCATTTTTCCTCTTTCCATGCCTCGATTGAGCGGAAAATAAAGAACATGCCGTCCTTTTTTTTGGAGGCAAGAAGATTCGGGTCGTCTGCCTTATCAAAAAATGCTCGATATCCGTCCAAGACTGCCATGCAGAATAAAACGCGTTAATCAATAATGAAGCTTACGACGAATTTATAGCTTCTCCCTCGCATACTCCACTGCATTCCTGAATATCGCAATCCCGGCGCCTTCATCGGGCAATTCCTCCCTCGTCCATGCCGGGTGGTTCGTCCTGTGCTGGAATGCCTCGGGATGCGGCATCATGCCAAAAACCCTGCCCGTCTCATCGCATATCCCCGCGATGTTCTCAATCGAGCCGTTGGGATTGTGAGGATAGCCTGCGAAGTTTCCTTCGCCGTCCACGTACTGGAACACGATCTGTTTGTCTTTTTTCAATCTTGCAAGCACCTCGCTATTCTTAGCCACGAATTTTCCCTCGCCGTGGCGCACAGGAAGGTATATGTTTTCTATTCCTTTCGTGAATACACATTTTGAGCTTTTATTGGCTTTAAGGTGAACCCACCTGTCCTCGAACCTGCCAGAGTCATTGAAAGTAAGCGTTACTTCCTGCGCCGCATAATCGCCATCAAAAGCTGGCAGCAGCCCCATCTTCACCATTGCCTGGAAGCCGTTGCATATCCCGATAATTAATTTGCCTGCCTCTATGAATTCCTGAATTTCCTCACCGAGATTGTATTTGAGCATGTTGGCGAGCACTTTGCCTGAAGCTATGTCATCGCCAAACGAGAAACCGCCTGGAAGCGCCAGTGCATGGAAGTCCAGGAGTTTTCTTGTGCCGTTGATGAGGTCTGTGAGATGCACTCGTTCTGCATC
>CAYXIP010000115.1:0-4926 GCA_964465515.1 uncultured Candidatus Methanoperedens sp.
CCAGCTTGACAGCATGAGCAGTCCCGAGCTGTGAACTCTGTTCGATATAACTGATACGCACATCAAAGTCAATGCCGTCGCCGAAGTAGTCCATTATTCGCTCTTTTTTATACCCCACGATCAGGATTATATCCTTGATATCGTTTTTCGCCAGGGCGCGGATGATGTATTCCAGTATAGGTTTATTTGCAACAGGAAGCATGACCTTCGAGCGCGTGAGTGTGAGAGGCCGGCATCTCAGTCCTTCTCCAGCAGCGAGAATTACAGCTTTCATATATGTCTCCTATACCATAACAATCTCAATACATTTTAAAACTAACGCCTCTATGCGTTAATTTATTCAGGCAAGTATCATGACTTCTGATTCCTGTCGGGATAGATTCGAAAGCTATAGGCTCTTTTCATCTGGTATTACATACTTTTATTATTACATATTTCTAATGTAAGTGGTGTGAAAGTAATATTTCAAGCCTCCAAAGTCGGAAGGTCTCTATCTCTTGACCCACGCCCAAGCAAGCAATGAACGGCAAAAACATCAATAAAATCTCAGGAAGAGTATGGAAATTCGGTGATAACATCGATACCGATGTCATCATTCCGGGAAAATACCTGCGTACTACTGACATAAGCGTATTCGCCGCTCATGCCATGGAAGGGCTTGATCCAGATTTCCCAAAAAAAGTGCAAAAAGGCGATATAATCGTTGCGGGCAGGAATTTCGGATGCGGCTCATCCAGGGAACAGGCCGCGCTGGCGCTGAAACATGCCGGGGTTTCATGCGTCGTTGCGGAATCCTTCGCAAGGATATTCTTCAGGAATGCCATCAATGTGGGATTGCCGATTATCGAGGCAACGATAGAATGCAGGGAAGGGGATACTATTGAAATCGATCTTGAAAAAGGGCTTGTAAAACATGAAGACAAAACATATCCTGCCACACGACTGCCCGATTTCCTTCGGGAGATACTGGCTGACGGCGGGCTTGTGGAACACAGAAAAAAGGTAAGCGTATGATATTCCCTGCGGATTATAAGAGCGTGGGAGTGACAAGGTCCGACCCTGCACAGCGTATAGGCTGCCCAATATATTTTACAACAGAATACCTGATTGCAGACCTTCCTTCTGGCTTTTCAATCTATAAAGTAGAGAGCGAAGGCGAGGGGCTGCTCAAAACCCTTGTTTCACTCAAGCTCATTGCAAAAGGCAAACAGATAAAGAAATTCGAGGAAAAGCTCGATTCCCACGACAGGACGAGGCTTATCGAATCTGCTATTCCTTTGTGCAAAGGAAATGTGAACACCGTTATTTTTGAGGGCATGGACAGGCATATCACCTTTGTGCAGAACCCAAGCCTTCACGAGGTTATGGAGATAGAGGTTATAGATATTTCTCCTCCCGAGCCACCATGGCTTGCCTTTGCCGTACAGAGGCTTGTGAGGAGCGGAATTCTTGGCGAACTCAATATCAGGTTTACCACGAAACTGATCGACCTGCATAAATATGAGGGTAAAAAAATGGTCTTCCCCTGCTATGCTTCTGAGCTCAAAGGAAAATATATCGACACAGATACCGAGATTGAGGATAATTCCACGCTTGTCGGATGCGACATCTCAAAACAGATTTTTGATTTAAGATTCCCAGACCTTTCATACAGGCATATCAACATGTGCCCTCTCAAAGCTGAGCTTTACATGCCGATGAAGCCATTTATCACGCGCTGCTGCCAGAGCAAGAAATCAGGCATGGTGAACATCAACGGCATAGACGGAGCCGTGGTGCACTGGGGGGCTTCCGAATACGATATCGTGGATGCGATAAGGATGCTGGTTAAGGTTTTGAGGGGAAATAAGGATAATTTGCAAACATGAAACTTGCGGTTGCTCCCGGTGACGGTATCGGCAAGGAAGTTATTCCTGCAGCCATCTCCGTACTCGATGCCTTTGGTCTTGATATCGAGAAAATACCTGTGGATATAGGTTTCGGAAAATGGGAAAGGACAGGGAACTCGATAACAGATAAAGATATGGACATCATAAAGGGATGCGACTGCATTCTGTTCGGGGCAATCACAACCCCGCCTGACCCGAATTATAAAAGCGTGCTGATGCGCCTGCGCAAGGAACTGGATTTGTATGCCAATATCCGTCCCTTTGTTCCTTTGAGAAATGTCGCTCTGCCCTGTTCTAAGGAATTCAATTTTGTCATCGTAAGAGAAAATACAGAAGGCATGTACTCAGGTATCGAGGAACTGCATGAGAATGCAGCCTACACTACAAGGGTTATCACACGCAAGGGCAGCGAGAGGATTGCAGAAACTGCATGCAGGCTTGCGAAAGAAAGGAAAAAGCTAACCATTGTCCATAAAGCAAACGTACTGAAATCGGATTCTTTCTTCCGTGATGTTTGCACAGGTGTGGCAGAGAAAAATCATGTTTCATATAATGAAATGCTTATAGATGCTATGGCGTATGATTTGATTCTGCATCCCCAGAAATACGATGTTATTCTGACCACCAATCTTTTCGGGGATATCCTGAGCGATGTGGCTGCAGCCATCGCTGGCGGGCTTGGTTTATGTCCCAGCGCAAACATCGGCAAAAGGTATGCGCTTTTCGAACCCATACACGGCAGCGCCCCGGATATAGCAGGTAAAGGCGTTGCCAACCCGATGGCTGCCGTACTGAGCGTTAAGATGATGCTGGAATGGGCTGGATGGGAAAAGGAAGCAGGGTCGGTCATGAAGGCGGTGAACAGCGTTCTTCAGGAGGGGATTGCTACGCCCGACCTTGGAGGTACGTATTCCACAAAGAATGTATCTGACGCAATCGCAAGACGTGTTTCAAAAGGTTTTGATTAATACAAAAGCCACTAACCCTGCAATCACGGGTGAAATCACCCACGCAATCGCTATTTTCTTCACGGTATTGCTTCTCACAATATGCATTCCGCTGTTGGCGCACCCGATTCCGATTATTCCTGAAGCCACGATCTCGCCAAGCGATACCGGAATCCCCGTGATTGAAGCTACATGCACGATAATGGCGGCTGTGAACTCCACGAACACGGCTCGAATCACGCAGAGTTCGCAGATTTCATTACCCACGGTATCCAGAACCCTCCCGCCCATGAGAAGGGCGCCAATACTGATCGCAATACCTGCAAAAATAGCGCCGTAGGAGGAGGGGAATTCACCCGCACCCACGAACGGCCCGACTATAATGCCCGCATGGTTGGCTCCGGCAGAAAATGCCACATAACAACCTGATACGGTCAGAAGTGCATTCAGGGATTTCCGTATCGAGGCTTCAGAATCATGGTGGTCGGCAAGCCAGATGAGAACTTTTGTGTAAATGTATTTTCCCATAAGATATGCAAGCAGCCATGCCATAACAGGAGTAACCACCCACCAGATTACAATCTCGCCAAGGAGCGGTGTATTTAATTTGGATGCACCGTAGAAAAATCCGATTCCGACAATAGACCCTACGGCTACCTGGCTTGTGGATATCGGTACGCGCAGGATATTTGCCAGAAAAATAGTAACAGCGGATGCCCCGACCGCAATAACGGCTCCTTTAATCGATATTGTTCCTGAAGGGAGAATTCCGCTTCCAAGCGTTTTTATTACTTCACCGCCGCTGAGCACAGCCCCCAGAGTAGCGAACACGCCGATCAACATCACAGCCTGATACTTGGTACGCACTTTTGCCCCATAAGCCGCACCCATGGCGGCAGCCGCATTATTGCCCCCGATGTTCAGTCCCATAAAAAGGGCAACTGCAAGCACAGCGATCAGGGTAAGTGTGATATTCATATGAAGTTCAGGATTTGCTGGCTAAGTATATAACGTAATGATGCATGCAAAAATTGACACAATATCATGGAATGAGCCTTGCTACAAGCTTTCGCCCTTCCTCGGTCTTAAATATCGGTGTTTCCCAGAGCTGCACTATTTTTTTCCTCTGCGCTTTGACCTCGGTTTTTTTAATAGGGTCGTAACCTGTTTTTTCATGCAGTTCTCTGTAAATCAATATACCGCATCGCTGCCATGTGGGGGTTTCTGCAAGATTGACACCGTGCTGGAAAACGAGTTCATGGATTGCGCTGGCTTTCATGTTTTTCAGGCGCTGTGCAGCTTCATTTTCGGTGAGTCCATTCTTCAGGAGCGTGTAATATCCATAGGAACTCACATGGTTCCTCCAGGTTTCAGCCTGCCTCCATAAAAGATATCTGTAGATGTCGTCTTTTCCCAGAAGAACTATCCTTGAGTCAAAAGATACCGGTTTTTTCAGGTTTAACTGGATTGTAACTGCCGAAGAAAAGAAACTCGGTACGATGGAGTCGATTTTCTCAATCCTATTGTTGTATGGGATTTCACAGAAAAAAAGGTTAATCTCATCTGAAAACGTGAAGGCAAACAAAGGGTAAAAACCGCTTTCCTTGAAGAATAGCTCCACAGAATCAGCCATGGCATGCGCAAATCTTTCGTCATAGGGTTTTTCAAAACCCAGAAGTACGCGCCGAAAGCCGCGCCCATCGATCCTGACAGCAAAAGGTGGGAATACCTTGAGGTCTGAATAGAGCTCCCTCTCCTTCATCTCCCTGTCTGAAAAATCTTCACTCACAATTTATTGTTATTCCTCATCGGATATATTATAATCCTCTGGGATTTCCTCAGGTTTCTTGAAAGTGTCCTTGACATGCCTGATAAGAACAATGTCCGCCACAGCAGTTACAAGCCTGTATGGAATTATCGTCCCCTTGCCAGATGCATCGAACATATCGGGATTTAATTTTTTGACCGCAAGACCGTGCACTTTTTTTTCGCCCACTTCAAGCATTACGTCATCTACTTTTCCGATATAAACTCCTCTTTCTGTGTAAACATTTAAACCAAAGAATGTTGAAACCTCAGCCTGCATGGTA
>CAYXIP010000116.1:0-4887 GCA_964465515.1 uncultured Candidatus Methanoperedens sp.
ATGTTAGATTTATTGATCACAGGCGTCATGTTAGATTTTGCTTTCGGCGCAGGCTCAGGTGAGGTTTTCTTTGGAACTGTTTTATTCCCTATTATAAGCTCCTTACTTACATTGCTAATTCGTTCACCTGTTTTGCCAAGTTCAAAATAATTAGCAGTTGCAGGAGGAAGTTTTATGGGCAGGCTTGAAGCAATCCTGATAGAATAGTTGAAACTGATTTTCTTATTGGATTCCAAAAATTTCTCATACGTGGTGTTACCTTTTATTATAGTAGCATTTCCCGGCAACATGTCTTTTATAACCACATTTGTGGGCACATTCCCGGTATTTTCTGCAACCACCGTCACAACCATAGTAGTAACAGTTCCATCTGGATTCGTTTCAGAAATGTTTGCCTGTTTCGTAAGCGCAATCCTGGGACCATAAACCTTGATTTGTGGCTGGTTTGACTCTATGCTGTAGTTTCCTTTTTTTACTTCAAACTCAGCAACTGCTGATGGTAATTCCACGCCATCTTTGTTTGCCTCTTTTGGTTTTATCAAATAAAAATAATCCAGATATCCACCAGCAGGAATACTGGCGACCCAGTGCAGGGATGTATTGCCGATCAGTTTAAAACCATTTGGTAGAGAATCTGTAATACTGATATTGGTAAGGTCATCCTTTCCATAATTTTTTAATGAGATCGATACCATCGCATTGTCCCCCAGGTATATCCTTTTATCCACACTCTTCCTGATAGATAAACTTGTAGGTGGCTCGGCTGCTATTGTAATAGCCTTCTCGCTCTCTCCTGTATAGAATGTATCCTTTGCATCGTACCAGCTGACGTTTGCCAGTATGTAATATTCCTTCTCCTCCAGGAGATACGGTAGTGCGAATGTGATGGTTTCTGTTATCGAATCGCCTTTTTGGATAGTATCGTAATGATATTTCAGGCTTCCTCTCGTTACCTGTAGCTCTGAGTCTATGTTCATGTCAACGTTTGTCGCATCAGCAGAGCCTGTATTTTCTAATTCCACAGTTGCGATTATCTCCGTGTCGGATGATGAAGTGTAATCATCCTTGTTTGTATCTACTGATACACCAATTTCGGGAGTTCCCCTCGGCCTCAGCTCTATTACCGCCCATGGAGAATAGCTTTCATAAAGCCACACCGTGGAACTCGGAGAAGGCAATTGTTTTACAGCTACCATCAATTCGCTATCAGGGGCAATATAAGTTTCCCCTGATCCAAGTACAACAGTACCGATAAAACTGCCCTTTTTCGAGATGTTCAGTCCTACAAACGGCTGAACCGGTTCTTCGGGCTCTGTTTTGTATTTATCCGATTTAACTGGCATTGGAAACTCTACGGCTTCTACTGAATAGCTCCCATATGAAATTGCTTCACCGCGTTGGAGCTTGCCTGACAAGCCCTCTGCCCACTGGAGTTGCGAAAGTTCTGACCCTGAAGCAAAGCTAATTAACCCTGAGAAAATAAGGGATAGTATGACCCATTTGATCAATTCCATAGTCTTTCAACTTGCAGAGTATATTATCACACTATTTTCCATATATAAGAAGAATCTAGTACATCATATTTCTTCCCACTGCCATGTCATGGCTTCATGTACTAATTGGTGTAGGGGGTTTTATAGCTAATTGTTTTTTTCTGTTCAGAGTGCAGGATAAAGGAGACCATTATATTAGTTAAAATAATCTCAACGAGCTTGCGATACGCAATACGAGGCACATTCACTTGTCGCTGCGAATAGAAAGCTTGAGACCGATAATATTATATGTGATGCACTCGGAGAACATCTGTTCTGCGATTTCATGAGGCTTGGAAGAGCCAAATGGGAACACGTTCTGAATCAAAAGAAATGACTACAACGACTATAGACTCGCAGGTGCAGAGAAAACTCATAGAGATTCTAAGGATACTCTATGAGAACAACGACCCCATAGGCGCGCGGTTGATAGCAGACAGGATGAATGAACGCGGATACCCGATTGGAGAGCGGGGAGTGCGGTATCACCTTCGCATCCTGGATGAGCGGGGTTTAACCAAACGCCATGGATATGACGGGAGGGTAATCACAGAACTTGGAATAAAAGAACTTAACGAAGCCCTTGTAGGCGACAGGGTGGGTTTCATCATCACGAAAATAGAAAAGCTCATTTATGATACAACGTTCAACCTTAAAACAGGAGAAGGTAAGGTAATAATCAATACGTCAATAATAGACAAGAATGATTTTGATAAAACCATGGAGGTGCTAAGGCATGTGATCTACGACGGTTATTCCATCAGTCCTTATATCAAGTCATTGGAGGAGGGCACTTTCACTTCGGATATCAAAATCCCGGAAGGCAAAATGGGAATAGCTACCATGTGCAGCATTACCATCGACGGGATTCTGCTGAAAAACGGGATTCCTGTCAATCCTAAATACGGCGGATTGCTTGAAATAAAAGAAAGAAAGCCCACGCATTTTGATGAACTCATTGTCTATAACGGCACTACCATTGACCCAATGCGGATTTTCATGTCCAAGAGGATGACGAGGGTTCTCGATGCCGTGGATACAGGTTCGGGCAGGCTCCTCGCCAACCTGCGCGAGATTCCGGGTTCGGCTATTCCAGAGGCTGAAAAGGTCCTTGAATCCGTGATGAGTTCAAAGCTTGTGAGCATAGCCGATATCGGAAGACCCGGGAAGTCCGTACTCAATGCGCCTGTGGATACGGGGAAGGTGGGTGTTGTGGTGTATGCAGGCACGAATGCGATGGCTGCTGTGGAGGAAAGCGGGATTGATGTGGTTACGTATCCCATCTCCACTGTTGTGGATTTTAGGGAATTGAAGAAACTGTAATGGTGCCAAATGCACACCACTTATGTAATTATGTTCGTTAAAGGCATTATGAAAATGCAAATCAAGAGCAAAATTGTAATTGCAACTATGCTCTATGTCTTATTAGCTGGCAGTGTCATTCTTTCAGGTTGTGTAGAGAAAAGTACATCAGGCTCTGCAAACTTTACATCCGAGCCATCAGGAGCAGAGATATGGATAGATAACGCTAGTACAGAAGAAGTCACTCCTGCTACTATTTCTGACCTAAAAGAAGGAAATCATACGTATGTTTTAAGAAAAGGCTATATATTTTCCAATGGCACTTTTTATGTTAAATCTGGTCAAATCACAAACATCTCTGAAGTATTACTGACCGCGTCGCCAACGGAATTAAAATACCGCCTTCTTGAAAATTTTAGTAACTTTTTTTATTGCGATCCTGATATGTACCCAGTGGGAAGTGCTAAAGTTGAGTATTTATTTAGCTGGGATGACGTACCAGGAAACGATAGCGGAAGACTCATAGACTTTCTGATACGGGGCTATGATATTGATTGGGTAAAAACAGCCAAAATTGAAAAAATAGATGATGGCAAGACCATTAGAGTATCTACTGGAAAGAATTCTCTTTCACTAAGACTTAACGATGAAAAAAATAGTGTGAACCTAACAATCGATGACGGTAGAACCAATGAATTTACTGCGATGATTAATGGCCCTGCGGTCTATACAATGAGGAACGGTAAGCTAAACGTATACTTTATTGAAGATGATGGGGGACATTATCTTGATTCATTTCCTATTATTCGGAAAAACACAGAAGAATTTCTGGCGATTTTAAGGCACAATAATCTGACAGGCATAACTAATTTTTCTTTGGAACAAAAACTTCTCATATATCGTGAACATAAAAAGTTAAATGCGATCTCCTTCGAACCATCAGGAGAAGCATATAAGTTCCAACTCGGCACTGGCACTCCATCAGATATTTTCGATGTCGATGGCATTATTGATAGTAATGGAACAATAACTATTCTGAAAACAGGACCAGGGAGGGGTGGTTGCCCTATTTGCCTTGCTGGGAATACACGTATTGATACACCCACGGGTTCTGTAGCAGTAAAGGATTTACAGAAAGGAATGGCAATATGGACAGCCGATTCCTCAGGTACTCGAATCTCTGCCACTGTTCTAAAGAACATGAGTGTACCTGTACCTCCAGGCTTTCGAATAGTCCATCTTGTGCTGGATGATGGGCGTGAACTATTCGCCTCACCAGGTCATCCGACAGCAGATGGTCGGAGGTTGGGCGACCTCTCAGCAGGTGATACTCTGGATGGCGCAATTGTAGTAATAGCAGAGCGCGTTCCATACGAAGGAGCAGCCACATACGATATTTTACCATCTGGAGACACAGGATTCTACTGGGCGAATGGTATTCTAATCAAGAGTACTCTTGCATCATAACCTATAAAAGAAATGATTACGAGGAGATTTGGCAAATTTATAGTTGGGCAATAAAAAACCATGGAAATTATAGGATCAGATTATATGGAAAATCCTAACTATCGCAAGGTTGAATCGCAACAAACTCCTGCAATCTTTTTATCGCCTTGTATTTCTCTTTCCGCTCAAGCTTTGCGCTATCCAGCGATTCCCTCAACACATTTATCGAATTATCATAGACCTCCCTGTCCACTGGATAAGGAAAACCATCCTTTCCACCGTGTGTGAAACTGTACTTCACAGGGTCGCGCCAGCTCGGCGCACTTCCGTACACAAGGTCGGATATGAGCGCAAGCGCGCGAAGCTTCTTGGGTCCCATGCCCGCAAGCGATACGAGTTCCTCATAGTCTGAAGGTTGAAGTTCGTATGCTTTTTTAAGCACCTCCATCCCCCGCTTACCAAGATCGATATCTGTCAGGTGGTGGCGGGGAGGAAGCCCGAAGCCGTCTTCGAAATCAAAAAGCACACGCTGCTTGGAAGGCTTAAAATATTTTACAAGATGCACAGGATTGTCCTTAACAAGGTCAAGGCTTGTACTTCGACAGGA
>CAYXIP010000117.1:0-4862 GCA_964465515.1 uncultured Candidatus Methanoperedens sp.
AGGATAAAAATGAGGATGAGAAGTATATATGGGCATTAACGCTAATTGTTCTTGGTTTCTCTATGGGCGCAAGGAATTTGCTTGCGATGGCATTTGGAGTTTAGTGTTTGTGCATTTATCGGCTGTCCGAGTATCCAGAGATAAGAAACAAAAATATCCAAAACAATAAATAATATTATTATAACTATCAAAATGTTACGTTTTTTCTTATTCATCAGATTTCATTTGTTCTTTTTTACATAAATAATATACATATCCCCTTCATTTTCAATTCTCAAAACCCTGTCGCCAGATTTTTTAATCCACGAATCGATATTCTGCAGCGCTTCAGGATCATTCACAATTGCCTTAAGCACCTCGCCGCTGGCGATCTTTTCCATCAGCCATTTTGTTCTGATGAATGGGTAGGGGCACGACTCACCTCGCATCCAGAATGGCATGTGGTATTATATCTGCCATAGATAATCAAAAATGGATTCTAATTTTTATGCGAGTTGTGCTTTATGAAATTAAAATAAAAACACGCACAACTTAATTATTTGAAAACACAAAGTTTAACAATCAGCAGGTTCAATATTAAAACATGGTATTCGAAATAGGGATATTACTCTTCGTAATTTTAGCTGTGGTTGCCATATACCTTATTTTGAAAACAGCTAAGTATTTTATTGTAAATACTATATTGGGTCTAATCATTCTTTTTCTGGGCAATATTATTTTCAAATTAGGCATAGCTTATTCGATTCCAGCAATATTGGTTGTTGCTATAGGTGGAATACCTGGTGCGATCCTTGTGATACTATTACATCTGTTAGGTGTGGCTTTTTGATTCTGCTTGGATAATTCCGACCAGTAGCAACTCTTCGGATGTGGGCTTGGCTGCAATGGATATTTTTTCTTCCATATGTTCTCACGCATGTTGTGCTATTTCTGAATCTTCATGCCCAGCAAACTTCGTTGGAACTTGCATTGCAATCTTGAGCAACTGATTAGCAATGACTATGGATTTGGCTGTGAACTTCGGTCTTCGGTACACCCTGCTCATAGGTTCGACCTTTAACTGGCGATTGATAAAAGCTGTAGCAGGGTTGAGTTTCCCCTGAAAGATTTGATTTACTACATGGTAGTCACTGGATATCGTGAAATCAACTTTTTCATCAGGAAGCTCTGTTCTTATCCAGAGTTTCTTCACTCTGCCTCCATCTAACTGAACAAAGAGTACTAATTGGCTTCCTTCCGAATACAATTCCCTTAATTTCAGGGGAAGCCCTGTGAAAACGTAGGCAAGATTTAAGCTATAACCTGAAGTCATTTTCTTTAAATTTGCATCCTTAGCTATAGAACCCTGAACAACCTTTGTTACTTCATGAACCCAATCTGGTGAAAGGAAAAGAAGCTCTTCTTTCATTTTCGCTCCTTAAATATAGATAATCTCTGCATCTTTTGCATCATCCCTGAGAAACTCCACTACTCCACGAACCTCAGCTTCGTCTATTAGCTCTTCTTTGGTAAGGTTATGGAGAGCCATCGCAGCAGGGCATGCATAGACCTTGCCCTTAAGCTTATGAAGAATTTTAAGAGACTCAGAAATCCTCGTGTTACCTTTTTTGATTCCTGACTTTATCTGCTCTCTGAGCCATGCTTCGGTCTCCTCTCCTACTTCATCTTCAAACCCTTTTCTTAACCTCAAAAGCCCTCCATAGCCAAACAGCACATGCACTTCCTTGCCAAGAGCGGCTTCGCTTGAAGCTATACCCAGCCCAAAGGAAACCCGCTCGTATGAGGCAGTATTGATAATCAGTGCTATCTTTTCTCTGCCTTCTTCTTTTCCATGCATTTTTAAGCTGCTTTGGGTTTCAAGCCCTTTGTTGCCCTGAACTTATCCTTGATTTTATCTCCCCACTCGAGAAGGGGAACTCCCTGTTTTCTTGCTTTCTCAAGGTCTGCCGCAAGTTTGTCCAGTTCCTGCCTGCTCAGCCTGTCGGCAAAGATGAGAATGCCTTCGCACTCAATGGGATGCGAAAGAACATCGTTCCTGATTATGTCAGGCAAGATTTTTGCCTGCTCAGCAGTGATCTCTCCCGTACCGAGGATTTCTGCCAGCTCTTTGCCTCGCTTGATGATTCTATCGTGCACACTGAGCAAGTATTCTAAATACTGCCTGCCGAAGAACTTCTCGAAAGCAAGATAGAAGCTCTCCTCTTCCCATCTGAAATGAGGTCCTGTGAGCTTATCCAGGCGAAGCAAAATTTCTAATGCCTTTTGGGCATCTCGCTTGCCTGTAGCATCGATAAGGTCAAGCAGGCTGTCCCTGACCTGATAGTGGTCGGATTTGATTTCAGCTATTGGGTCTAATTTTGCCATATATTTATCTCCCCTCAGGGCAGTGCCCTGTTGTTGATAGTCATGTTCTTTGTCATCATTCATGTGGTTTTTGCTTTAAAACATTAAAGATAAAATGCGCTACTTAATTTTTTGAAAATAAAACTGATTTTGTGTCTTTTACAACAATCCTCATCGAGCGCCTGCAAGCATTTTCGTGTATTTCTTCTCAAACTCGACCTGGCATGTAGGGCAGCAAAAGAAATAGTCTTTGTCATTGAATTTCTTTCTCACCGCATCTCCTGTTACTTTCCTTTCGCAATAAGCGCAGGTTAGGGTTATGCTTGAGGATGCAAGAGGTATGGTAGCATCTTTTCTATATGGGGTTTTCACGGATATGACGCTGATATTGTTCACATCTGCAAGGTTTATCCTGTCCTGAATTGAGAGAATGCGCTGCGTATCACCTGCTATTCTTGATACTATGGCTGCATCAGAATCAGATGTAACATACAGTTCCTTTACCTCTTCCTGTCCGAGAAGCTCTTCAGCTACCCTGTTAACTGCAATGGGCTTTGCGTTTACTATCAGTATGGCTTCGGCTATGCCGAGCTTACTGTTATCAATATCTATGGTGAATTTCCTGATAATTCCGAGTTCAAGCAGCCTGTCAACCCGGCTCTTGATTGTGGGCACACTTGTAAGACAGCGCTTGGCTATCTCCTGAAACGATTCTCTGCTGTTACTCTGTAGATGTGTCAATATCCTAACATCGAGATTGTCCAGTTCTACCATAAATTACTTTACAGGTGGCGTAAACATAAGTACTTTACGGTTTTAACCTTTTGTATGTAATCAAAAGTCTTTTAAGAGAGGAAATCCATATAAAGACATTGGGAGGTGAAGAATTGATAAGTAGTAAATATGAGGAGTGCATAGAAGCCTGTAACGACTGCTTCGAAGCATGCGAATCATGTGCTACAGCCTGCCTTCGCGGAAACGATGCGAAGATGATGGTCAAATGCATACAACTTTGCCGCGACTGCGCGGATATTTGTGCGCTGTGCTCCAGGTTCCTGGCGAGAGATAGCCAGTTTGCAAAAGAACTCTGTAACCTTTGCGCAGATATCTGTGATGCATGTGCCGAAGAATGTGAAAAATATAAAGCTGAGCACTGCAAGATGTGCGCTGAAGAGTGCAGGAAGTGCGCTGAAGAATGCCGCAAAATGGCAGCTTAAACTAAGAGAAGCATGCATATTTTGCTTGCACTTTCACAGAAAATTCTGTGAGAGTGCAATTAAGTTTTTTTACATTCCTTAACTCTAATAGTACCATAGCGAAGCAGCATCAGTTATACAAGGAAAAACGAGACGTTAATATCAAGTAAGAACAGAGGCAATCAATGAATCTGATATCACTGCAGGGTTCACATTATGAGATAGGACATTACCATGGAGAAGCACTATCAGGTGAGATAAAGCGGTTCTGTCATCTGTTCCGCACAAAACTGGCTGCACGCAATATCCCATGGAACACTGCAATAAAAATCGGCATGAAATTTAACGAATTTGCAGAGAAACATACTCCCGACCTGCTCGAAGAAGTGCACGGAATAGCGGATGGAGCAGGAATCGAATACGAGACCGTCCTGTCCTTAAACTGCATGTTCGAGATACCGAGGATTGCAGGCAGGAAAGAAATACATTACTGCACTGCATGGGGGGTCATTGATGGCAGGCGATGCATTGCAGTCCAGAACCTTGACCTTGCAAAGGAGTACATCGGGTTCCTCACGCTCTTCAGGATAACACCGCTCAAAAAAAGAATTGTCCTCCTCCAGGCAATGCCCGGCATGATTAGCATGCTGGGTATGAACTTGGATGGACTGGTATTCGTGGGCACAACAGTTTCTTCAAGGCAGGCGAGCTACGGGCTCCCGAAGCCTTTCATCAGCCGTACCATATTGCATAATTGCAGCAACGTGGAAGAAGCTACCGCAGTTCTGATGGATTCGCCCCGCACAACTGGAGGTAATGTGCTGCTTGCTGATGCCAGAGGTGGTATGAGGGTGGTTGAGTGCTCCTCGGTTAAATGTGCTGTTATCAATCCGGAGAATGGATATGTGGCAACCACGAACCATTACACCGATGACGACCTCTTTGGGCTAAGTCCGCCTGATACAGCATCAAGTGAAACTCGTTTGAAAAGGATTAGATGGCTGCTTGAGCATGCGGGAAAGCGTGACCTTGAAACGATGTTCTCTCTCACCCGCGACCACGCTCACTTTCCCGACGATCTTACGATTTGCCGCCACGGCGATATAAGCACTGTGAGTTCTCTGGTATTTTTGCCTGAGGAGAGAAGCATCTGGATTGCTGGCGGACTGCCGTGCAGTAGCAGTTTCAGGCTGTACAATGTCCAATAAGACTACAACAAAAAATTAAAATCTATGGCTCCTGCGTCCAGCCGGGGCTTTAACAGATGCATTATTCAATGACACAGATGCACACAGCTATACGGGTCGAAAATAAAAAATCTGT
>CAYXIP010000118.1:0-4803 GCA_964465515.1 uncultured Candidatus Methanoperedens sp.
CGCATGCGGCGCATTTCATTTCTCCGGACATGAGCTTGCTCAGGTCTTTTTCTGAAAGTTTGTCGAGGGTTATGGATTTTGTCTTGCCTGTACCTTTGCAGGCGGGGCATTCTTTTTCGCTGAGGATGATTGTGCCTGTGCCTTTGCAGGCTGTGCACTCCGTGGTCATAGGTTTGAGTGATAGATGCAGTGGAGGGTAAAATAAGTTACGTGGGATGGCGAGTTTAAATTTTGATATTATCTTTTTATTAGTTTGCCAACTACCCACCCAACTGCAGCGCCAAGAATTGCTCCAGTAATCACATATTCGATAGAAATATAAGCATATTCCTCTGTTAATTTACCAGCGATCGACTCTAATGGAGTGCTATCATCTCTATGATTACCCAGCAACACATCAATAATTTTTGAGAATGGAATTTGAATCTCTGTTCCAAGTATCTTAACCGTGGGACGAAACAAATAACCAATCCATCCACCCATGATTAAACCAAAGAAGCTGAGTTTAGAACTATAATCGGGACTGTTCCACTCCTTTCTTTCCAGAGTTGATTTTTCTACACTCGCTACTTTTCTTTGTTCTATTTTTTCGGAATTATCTAAGTATATCCAATAGAGTAATACGAGGATGATTATTATTAAAACCAAAGTGAATATATTAACCTCTAAGCTCATTAACCACTAATCTACGACTTCAATATTAATAATTACTGTTCAGACTACTTGAGCTACTTCCAAGCGGAGTGAAAGTGTTATTTCGATTCCAAGCAAATCCTTAAATAAAGGGGAAACAGAAGATAGTTTGGTACGATCAATCAGATCTCAGTCTGTCATAGACTGCCGGGGCGCATGCTCGATGCCTGCGCCCTTTTGTTTTTATAGAATTTTCACTTCCTCCACTTTCTCTTCAAACCCCTGATTTTATCAAAATCACTATCCTCTGAATATATCGTCTCTGCGCCTGCAATAAGAGCGGTTGCAGCGTGAAAATAGCGTCCTCTGCGGCAGATTTGAGTAGATAAAAGCGGTACTAAGGATTGACCTTCTCTTCCATTTCTTCTTCGTACGCTTCGTGAGGGTTGAATCTAAGTTTGCCCATATCTTTAGCAGTCTGCCGGAATATTGCAACAGCGTCCTTCGGAACCTTCGGAATTATCACCTGCTTTTTACCGACTTTCATCATGCCTTCCATTTCGATATTCTCCAGACGTATATTTGGTATAACTCATATTTATACTTGCCAAAGATTATTAACATAACAGAGAAATTACTGTCATTATTGAAACAAAATGAAGAATAAAAGCGATAAGACTGAAACGGACGAAATTATCGAGATACTAAAGAGCTTCGACTTTGTCCACAGTGTTCTGCTTTTCGGCTCGTGCGCAAGAGGAAAAACTGGAAGAGATATAGATCTCTGCGTCGTTCCGTCACGAGAACTCAGTTTAAAAGAGAGATTATCCATTGATTCAGCCTTACCCTCAGATGTAGATATTTCAATGTACTTCGATCTGCCTGTTCATATCAGAAAAAGGATTTCAGAAGAAGGAAAGGTACTTCACACAAAGGATATGTACCATTTGCTCACGCTTTTCAAAGAGAATGACCTGGAGTATGCAGGCTACAGGAGATACAGGGAATATTACAACAGAGCAGTAAGGGAGCGCATGAGGTTGAGAAGCTAATTAAAGCCTGATAAAAAAACTCACTATGACCATAGACCTAATAATTTCCCGCCTTAAAAAACGCTACCCTCCAGGCAAATTCAATTCGCGTGACCCCTTCCGCGCCCTCATAACCACAGTCCTCTCCCAGCGCACCCGCGATGAAGTTACCGAGAGGGCGTCGGAGAAACTCTTCTCCAAATACGGCAGGGCTTCCGCGCTTGCTCATGCCGATGTTGAGGATATCGAGGAACTTATACGGGAGGTAGGGTTCTACCGCATTAAAGCATCTCGTGTAAAGGAAATAGCAAGGATAATCAGCAACGATTACAGGGGCAGAGTCCCGGATAGCATGGAGGCATTGCTCTCTCTTCCGGGCGTGGGCAGAAAGACAGCAAACTGTGTATTGGTTTACGGCTTCGGCAGGGATGCGATAGCTGTGGATACCCACGTTCATAGAATCTCAAACAGGCTCGGAATTGTGAGTACAAAAACGCCCGATGAGACCGAGATTGCCCTTCGGCAGACGCTCCCAAAAAAGCACTGGCGCCGAATCAACGAGCTTTTTGTGCGCTTCGGGCAGGATATATGCAGACCGATATCGCCGAAATGCGGCGCATGCATGCTTGCTGAGCTGTGCCCGGGCAGGAGGCAAAAATAAGCATATGCGCTTCGACCTGCACATCCACTCAAACCACTCAAGTGATTGCAATCTGAAGGTGGACGATATCCTGAAGCAGGCTGTTAAGCAAGGTCTTGATGGCATTGCGATTAGCGACCACAACACAATCGAGGGGAGCCTTGTTGCAAAAAGAAGGGCAAAAGAACTGATGCTTCCTCTGCTCGTGCTCACAGCAAGCGAGGTCTCAACCACTCAGGGACACCTCATCGTGCTCGGGGCAAAAGAAAATATTTCGCCCAACCTCACGCCGCAGGAGACCATCAGGATTGCCCACCAGAAAGGTGGCTTGGTAATAGCGCCGCATCCTTTCAAAATGAGAAGCATCGGCAGTGTGGAAAAGCTTGATATCGATGCTGTGGAGACATTCAATTCAAGATGCATATTCGGGGAGAACACAAAAGCCAAAGAGATGGCTCAGGCTCTTGGAAAACCGCAGGTCGGAGGAAGCGATTCCCACATGCTTGCAACTATAGGTCTTGGGTTCACAGAAATAGATGCAGAATCCGATGAAGAGTCTGTGTTTCTGGCAATCAAAGAAGGAAGGACGCGCACAGGGGGGGAGCTTGCTCCGCTATACATCGTCTTTATCCAGGTAGTACGTGGGTTCTTCCGAAGGTTCAGAAAGCTTTTTCAACACAATCAGCTAATGTAAAGAGCACTATGGCGGAATACGACGTAATTGTTGTAGGGGGAGGCATAAGCGGACTTCTTTCCGCACTCACGCTTTCAAGGCATGGAAAAAGTGTGCTCGTGCTTGAAAAAGATGGCGTAGTGGGGGGCAATTGCAACAGCTACAACGTTGATGGCTTTCAGATAGATACCGGTGTGCATGCCATAACCCATCTGCGTGAAGGGCCGCTGCGCAGATTGATGGACGAATATTTCACCTACATACCTATGTTTCTGGACTTCGGGAATTACTATGTTCGCACCGAAAAAGGTCTCATAAAGATGTTTTCTAATATTAAAGAGTTTGTTTTGTTCGATGCCCTGCCCAGAAAAGATAGGCTGATGCTCTCGCAGGCACTAACAAAGGCTTTAGCACAGATGACGCTTGGAATGTTAGATTCCAATCAGTCGGTGTACGATAACCTGCCCAAAGGTCTGTCAAAAGATGCATACGATTTTGTTGATGCGATGTCATATTCCCTCTCAGGGAAATCCATGAAAGAGACCTCGGTACATCGTATATTGTATGGAGCCAGTTTTATAAGGGATAGCGTTCCGGAGGATATTTTTGAGGATTCGATAGAGAATACGCCAACCTCAATAACCGAGAAACTGTCAAAATATCAGTTAACAGGTCATCTTTCAACCTTAAGCAGGCTCGCTACCAATAAAATAGCTTATGCACAGGGATATCCGCGTGGCGGATTGAAATCCCTTTTGAATGCGGTATTATGTTCCATGCCCAAAAGTGTGCAGATTAAAACAGGTGCGAAGGTAGAAGAGTTACTTACCGGGGATGGAAAGGTTACGGGAGCAGCTACTGATAGCGATTCTTACACGGCGGATACAATAGTATATACGGGTTTTGTGAAAAGCCTTCATTCACTTGTTGCATTGCCTCACGATTATTCCCAGAAACTCTCCATGATAGAGCAGACGCTCAGCCTTACCGTATGGCTTGGGCTCAAGGAAAAAATGAAAGAGTTCGATTACATGGGCTCAGAGATATGGTTCAAAGGCGGAGCATACTGGGCTATGCCCATAAGCAACTACGATGCATGTATCGCTCCAAAGGACAAGCAGTTAGTCGGGTTCACGTTCGTTGTTCACGACAGAAAGAATATAGAGCAGGAAAAGAAAAAGGCACTTGAATTAATCTTTCGTGCAATTCCTGGCATCAAGAGCAATATTGAAATGACCCACTACCAGGTGACCATCCCAGAGAAGGCTGCGGTGACAATCAACAGCTATTTCACAGGACCGCGCTCGCCCCTTCTTAATCTTTACCTTGCGGGAACGGACACGGATAATCGCAGCATGGGAATTACGAGAGCAGGCTACTCCGTGCTTGAGCTTTTGAGGGCAATGAAGGAGGATAAAAAATTCTGATTATTTTTTTGCTCTTCTTCTTTTTAAATAATCCGAAAAGCCCGAATTCAGCACAACAACAATCCCGGCTGTGAAAACCAGAAATCCCAAGAGTTTTGGATGTGAGAGTTTTTCAAAAAGAAGAAGGATAACTCCTGTGTGCAATATTATGAGTCCTAAAATCAGCGACATTGCCTCCTTGTATTTCTGGAAAAGCGTGTAGTATAAAAGACCTGCGAACCATGTCCCTGCGCCGAGGTATTCGTAGGAAATATCACTTTTAGCCGGGTCGTAGAGCCGGTGGTACAGCCCCAAAAGAAGAAAACCAGCGCCTATAGGTCCTAAAATTATTTTTTTCCTGTTCATATGCAGTTCCATGTTATTCGAATTTATTTAATACTTTGCCAGCCTTATACACGG
>CAYXIP010000119.1:0-4622 GCA_964465515.1 uncultured Candidatus Methanoperedens sp.
TTGCTATCGTTCCAAAAGTCAAGCCTGTGCTCATTAAGAGCGTGGTGTACATGCTCCCGTTGGGAATATACTTTTTTGCAAGGAAGTAAACACCGAGAAACTTGGCAAATATTTTGAGTGCAAAAAGAATAACAAAAAGCCCTATTGCAGATAATATCAACGGAAATGAAACTTTCAAACCTCCGACAATGAAAAATATGGGGGTGATAACTGCGTAAGCAACCGTTCTCAATCTATTTCTTAGTTCTTTTGTCTCAGAGGTCTCAGTAAAATGTTTTGACATTAATAGTCCCAATACAAATGCTGGCAGGACGGCTTGTCCCTCTCCCAGATTTGCGAAATACATATAAATAAAGAGCAGCAGAAAGATATATTTTATTTCAGGCTCGATTACTTTATTCTTTAATTTCGGATTATGAAAAACATGATGAGAAAATTTTTCTGCAAAGTAAATTACATTCAAAGAAACGGAAACAAAAATGACTGTGTAAACAGTTGGCTTGACGAATAAAATGCTTAATGCAATCGCTGTCCCCATATCGGTTATAAATGTAGATGCCATGATCAATTTGCCAATATCGGTTTTTGATAATCCTGTTTCCACAAGGACAGAATAAACAACAGCAAGAGATGTTGTGGAAAGGGCAGTTCCCGCAATTAAAGATGCCTGGAAATTCCAGCTTGCAGCATAATAGGTGTAGAGAAAAACTACAACAAATGGCAGTAAAAAGGATAATGTGCCGATAAGAAAGCTCTCTTTAAATTTTTCTTTCATCAACCTCGTATCAATCTCGGTTCCTGCCAGAAAAGTCAGAAGAATTCCACCAAAACTTGCTAAATACAGCATCCAGTCGTCAGGTTGAACCCCTAAATTTCCAGCAATTGCTCCAAGGAGAATTTCAATTATTGCTACAGATAGCCCAAACCTTAAGGAAATTAAACTTGAGATGAAAACTAATATACCTGCAATCGCTATTATGTCCGCTCTCATATACAGTCTCCTTTCAATTTTTGTAGGAGTTATCAGCTATCAAGCGGTTAATGGCGAACTCCATCGCCCGTCTCTATACGCGAATTGTATGAAACAGTTCTTTCAAAATGTATTACATGTAATTAAGCTTTTCAGTCCAGAATTTCTCTTATGGAGGTCTCTATATCTTTTAAACATCCACAATCACCAAAGCCCTCCATCCCTCTGCCGTTTCCTCAACCTTAAAATTATGCAGCGCAACCGCCTTGGCATCGGCGAGCAGCTCGTGTTTTTCCCTGTCAATTTCCTCTCCATGAGCTTTTGCGCTCAGGAACCATTTGTCTCCTTTCTGTGCAATATCCAGATCAAACCTGTTAAACAATAGTTGCTCAGCATCCTTGTAAAAAATCAGCTCCTGCAGGAAATTAAACAAAAGCATCTCCACATCCAAAGCCTCAACCTCGAAAGCTTTTACAACTTTTTGCTCGATTCTCCCCAGGTCCTTTATCATGGCATTCGTCAATGCAAAACCCGAGGATTCAAATAGTTCCTCGATCGTATTTCCCCGAGCCTCAAAAGCCACATCAGCAATCGCCACATCTTCCAGGTATCTGTACGGCATAATCATCCCTTGATATTCCCGAAAGGAATAAGCTTCGCAACTGGAAGCGAGATGCCAGCCAGTGCAGTCGCTTCCACAACATCATCAATATCCTTGTACGCAAACCCTGCCTCCTCGGCAGCGCCAGCGAAGCTCACGCTCTTAACAAAAATCCCTCGCTGTTCCATTTCCCTCAACAACTGCTCTCCTCTCACCATCTTCTTCGCCTTTGTCCTGCTCATTGTCCTCCCGCTGCCGTGCGCAGTAGAGCAGAAGGTCTCTTTTGCACCTTCACCTCCGACAAGCAGATAACTTCCTGTCTCCATCGAGCCTCCTATTATCACGGGAGAGCCATCCTCCTTATATATACCGGGAATTTCCTCTCTGCCGGGATAGTAGCTGCCTGTTGCCCCTTTTCGATGCACTATTAGTTCTTTCAATTTCCCATCAACTTCGTGTTTTTCGAATGTACCTCTGTTGTGTGAAATATCAAAGACCATGTGCAATCCAAGGTCTTCTGCATCCTGTTTGAAAACCTCCGAGAAAACCTCGCGTATCCTGTGCAAAATCACCTGCCGGTTTGCAAAGCTCATGTTCACGGCGCAGCCCATGGCTTTGTAATAATCCTGTCCTTCGGGTGAATTGAAGGGCGCACAGGCAAGTTCCCGATCCAGAATCGTTATCCCGTATTTCCTTTCCATCACTGATAAGAATAGAGTGAGATAGTCAGTTGCAACCTGGTGTCCGAATCCTCTTGAGCCGCAGTGGAACATCACCACAACCTGATCTTCGAATAACCCCCATTTCTTAGCCAGTTTTTCATCCATGATATTCTCGGGTTTGACCCGTTGAAGCTCAAGGTAATGGTTCCCTGAGCCAAGAGTCCCTATCTGATGATATCCCCTGTCCACGGCTTTGGAGGAGATTGAAGAGCTGTCAGCCCAGTCAGCCTTTCCATTCAATTCTGTCCGCTCAAGGTCTTCCTGCCAGCCAAAGCCTTTTTCCACAGCCCATTGCGCCCCATCAACCGCAACCCTGTTTTTGAACTCTTCTTTTGACATTGTGACAAAACCCTTGCTTCCCACACCTGCCGGAACACGCTCGAATAATTTCCCTATCAAAGTTTTCAAATAGGGCTTGACCTCGTCGAAGGTAAAATCCGTAAGCACAAGCCGCATCCCGCAGTTGATATCAAACCCGATGCCTCCGGGTGAAATCACGCCTCCATCGTTCACATCAAAAGCAGCCACTCCGCCGATCGGAAAGCCGTAGCCGCTGTGACCATCGGGCATGCAGAAGGCATATTTCTGGATTCCGGGTAATGTGGCGACATTGGTTATCTGGTCATAGACCTGCAGATCCATGGCATCGATAAGCTTTTTGGTTGCAACTATCCTTGCAGGCACCCTCATTCCATGTTTAAAACTTTGCGCTATATCCCAGACCACATCCGAGACTTTGATAAATTCAGGTTTTTCGAAGTGCATCTCAGGCATGCTAATTTTTCACCCCAATATTTTATTATAACGTCAATCAGTTATATGATTATCCTACTATCCTCATCTTCGACACTCTGACAGTAGGCGTAATAACATCCCCCACTTTCCTTTTATCCTTTCCCAAGCCATCTATATTCTTAAGCACATCAAAGATATTTCCCGAGAGCATCACTGACTTTATGGGCGAAGAAATCTCACCGTTTTTAATCAAAAACGAATTTCGCGCCTCAACAGAAAAGTCGCCTGAGATGGGGTTTGCAGTGTGCGCCCCGATTACGGTATTGATAATCAATCCGTCTTTTGTCCCATCAATAATGTCAAACGCAGGATGTTCAATGATCAGGTTGCGTATGCCGATTACGGGCGTTGAAGTGAAGGACGCACGAACTGCATTGCCCGTACTTTCTTTCTTCTCCTTGCCTGCTGTGTAACAATCATAGAGAAAGGATGACAGCACACCATTTTTCACAACAGGGGTTCTCTTGGACGGCGTGCCCTCCTCATCGCATGTCGATGTCCCGAGCCCTCCTTCAAGCGTTCCGTCATCTGTTATAGAAAGTTCATCCGCACCAATTTTAGTATTCATTTTCCCTATCAATGCAGAACGCCCTTTCTGCACATTGTCTGCGTTTAGCGAGGCAGTAAGCGTATTCTCCAGAATATCCGCAAAAGCCGGGGGTTCGAGAAGCACGGCGCAATCGCACGTTTCAGCACGGACGCCGTTCTGCGAGCGCAGTGCAAGAAGCGAAGCCTTCTCTCCAATCTTATAAAAATCAATATCAAGATTCCTTGACATATCAAATTCAGAAGCTGTTGACAGTGGTGCATCCTTTGTGATGGTATCCACCGATGCCTCTACGATGGTATCCTTTTCCTTTATTTCGACGCTGTTTGAGTTCAAAACAAGTTTGATTGAAGAACCGCATACGAAATGCCCTGACGTGGGCACGACAGAAGCAGTTGATTTTGCCCCTGTAATCATATCCAAGGTATAATCAATGCAGGATTCGACTTCGATATTTGCAAGCTTCCTATCAAAAATACCTTCTACATTGGCAGGCTTTTTTTTCTCCGGAAGACCCGACCATAGAGGGTCGCTCCCTCTCACCCTTGCAGATTTCACAGCAAGAACACAAGCTTCTTCAATTCGCTCGAAGTCGTTGGTGCTTGAAAAACCCACCGCGCCGTTCACGATCGCCCTGATTCCGATGCCAGAAACAAGGCTTTCCTTTGCAAGGTCAATGGCGTCTCTCTGCACATCGACTGTAACAGACCTGCCCTTTACACAAAAAATCTCAGCCTCATCCGCTCCTGCTTTTTCCGTAAGCTTGAGGGCTTTATGTACTTGCTCAAAAATATCAATCATAGGAATTAATTTAAATTGAAGCACTATAAAGATAACCTATGCGCGTTCTAATAATCGATGGATATGTGGATGAACCTGCATGCCTCGGCGTTCCTCCATACCTTTCGCCATATCCAAGGTACATAGCAGGTGCACTTGTGGAAAAGGGGGTAAAGCCCGAAGATATTTTCTACCGTACCATAGACC
>CAYXIP010000120.1:0-4434 GCA_964465515.1 uncultured Candidatus Methanoperedens sp.
TCAAGCCTCTTCCTTTTTTCAAGCGCCCTTGCAAGCGGTTTCCCGAGCAGCCTTTTTATCCTTGTTTCATAATTCGAAAGCAGCGCCGTGTCATCATTTTCAAGCGCTTCTATTATTGTTCTTCCCGCTACCTCGCCAGCTAGCACAGCATTGTTGATACCTGCCCCTGTTATCGGGTCTGCCATTCCTGCGCTGTCTCCGACAAGTAGAACATTATCAAAAACGAATTTTTTCCGAAGCCCTCCAATAGGAAGAGCACCTGTAATGTATTCTTTTTTCATGCCAGCAACTTTTGCGATTCTGTCCCTGATGAATGCATCCAGATATTTGTGCGGGTTTCCTCTTGTCAGCCCCAGACCTATTTTTGCTGAATCCTCGCCTGTCGGGTACACCCATGCATATCCTCCAGGGGCGTAATTGTTATCAAAAAAAATCTCCCCTGTTTCTGATAACGGTCTTATGCCTTTTATATGATACTGGGCGCAAATTGCAACTTTCTGCTTCTCCATCCCCAGAAGCTGCGCTGCCTTTGAAAAAACCCCATCTGCCCCAACAATTACCCTCCCGTGAGCCCTTCCTTCCCTGAATTCAACCCCGTCTGGAATCAGGTTCACAAGGGGCGAATCCCATTTGAATTCTGCGCCCGATTCTTTCGCCTCCATTGCAAGAGCAGTGTCTAAGGATGGTCTATCCACCACGAAACCATTAAGCTTCAAATCATGGAAAGACATATTGGGAAAATAGGTGCGCATTGCTGTTATTTTTGACTGGATAATGCAATTTTCCGGGAGCTCAATATTGATTGTGCGGCTTATGTATCCGGCGCAGGGCGACCTGCACGAGATGTTTTTTTCAAGCACAAGGGTGCGAAAGCCTGCTTTGGCTACAGTTTTTGCTGTAGTAGATCCTGCAGGTCCTGCGCCTGCGACAATCACATCATAGCTCATCTATAAATCCACTCATGTGAGTAATATTTCGGCAAAAGGCTGTTTGCAAGAGCTTTTTCTCCTTCGCTTGGAGTTCCAGTTTTTAACCTGATATGGAAGCGCTCTTCAAATTTTTTCTTCATGATGCCCTTGACCTCCTCCATGTCAAGCTTTTCCCCAAGTTCCCTGTCAAGCCAGGTAAGCCCTTCCTTTATGGATGCTATTTTTTTATCGAGGAATTTTTCCTTTGGTATATTCGATATCCTGAGCATCTCCTCTATGTCAAAATCAAGGAGCAGTGTGCCGTTCTGGAGAAGTTTCCCTTCCCATCTTGTCTGGGCATTGCCTGAGATTTTCCTGCCATCTACCACTACATCGTTGATGGGGCGGAAACCTGCATTCAGACCATAATGGAGAAGAGCATCTATTATTACGCCACATATCTGTTTATACGATTCGATTATATCAAGCGGAAATAACTCGTTGTCTATTGTTCCCACAACGCCGTAATTGATCTGTCTTCCCCTGTCGTCCGAGAACGCTATCCCGCCACCGCTTATTCTTCTTGTGATGGCATAGTCTTTGCAGTTGGCGAGGTTCAATTCCAGCTCTGCTTTCTGGAAAAACCCCAGGATTATGGATTTTTTTGGTGTCCAGAAAAAGAAGGTATTTCCACCTTCCCCTTTCAATATGGCTTCGTCCATTGCCATCATATCGCGTATATCCACATGTCCGAAGTCCATGAAGCGCCACTCTTCGATTATAATCCCTCCAGCGCTTTCATTATGGATTCTGTGAAATCTGAAGGTAGGGTTCCCGGGGACTGGATGCGCTCCTTTTCGTATATCCTTTCTATATTTTTCTGTATTTCATCACGGTCTGCAGGCGTTCCTTTCAATTGCTTAAGAATCATATAGAGCGCTTCCTCAGGAAAAAGAAAGAAATCCCCTGAAATTTCTATGTCTTTAATGATTCCATCTTCCACTCTTACGAATGACCTTATCAGCCCGCCTTTTGATTTATGGATGCCCTGCTTCGTTTCCATGTTTTATTCTTTCAGAGATGGCATGATTATATAAAAAAATATCATTACCTTCCAAATTGGTATGTATGCTAAGTTAGGTGACAGTGACAAATCCTTTATTTGAAAGAGCTAAATCCTTGCGCCTTCATTCCGCCATGATATCCTGTGAGAACCCAGAATTCCTGTTCTGAATCTCGGACAGACATCTATGCTGCAATCTTTTGTGAGTTTCTGCATGCACTCGGTCACAAGGCGCAGAGGCAATGTATCTGTTTGCTCATAACCGGCAAAAGAAGCAAATAATCCTTTGCCGATGGCGCAGCCTGAAACTGGTCTGATCTGCATGTTTTCCTCCCATTATAGCGTGTATCCCTACACCAAATAAAAGTGTTAATCATTATAATATATAACCGTTGTCTTTATCATTATAATGAGATTTCGGCTGTTTCTTGTGATTTACGAGATATTCAAATGTCACTTAAAACTTTTTAAATGAAATGATTTTCACATCTGCCGCAACTTCGCAATCCTGTCCCTTATCTTCGCCGCATTCTCAAACTCAAGGTTCTTTGCAGCCCTGTGCATCTGTGCCTCAAGCTCCACAATATAATTGAATACCTCCTCCTTCGATGGCGCAGCTTCGGTAATTTCCCGTGGCGAAACTGCCTTCCTGATGGTCTGCGGGGTGATATCATGCTCCCTGTTATATTCAATCTGCATCTCGCGCCGCCGGTTTGTCTCATCCATCGCCCTCTGCATGGAACCCGTGATGCTGTCCGCATACATCACAACCCTGCCCTCGATATTCCTCGATGTCCTTCCTATGGTCTGAAGCAGCGAACGCTCGGAGCGCAGATATCCTTCCTTATCGGCATCCAGAATCGCAACCAGTGCAACCTCTGGTAAATCAAGCCCTTCTCTCAGAAGGTTTATTCCCACAAGCACGTCGAACTCGCCGAGGCGGAGTCCACGTATAATCTCGATACGTTCAAGCGTCTCGATCTCGGAATGCATGTAGCGAGCTTTTATACCCATGCTGATAAGATATTCTGTCAGGTCTTCAGCCATCCTCTTTGTGAGCGTGGTAACAAGCACCCTGTGTTTTTTCTCGGTTTTTCTTCGAATCTCAGAAATCAGGTCGTCTATCTGTCCCTGCACAGGTTTCACAACAATTTCTGGGTCAACAAGCCCGGTTGGTCGGATAATCTGCTCCACAACCTGGACGCTTCGCGCTATTTCATATTCGGCAGGCGTGGCGGAAACATACATTACCTGATTCGCCCTCGCCTCAAACTCCTCAAAATTTAAAGGACGATTATCAAAAGCCGATGGCAGCCTGAACCCATAGTCAACGAGCGATTCTTTCCTTGCACGGTCTCCTGCATGCATTCCTCGAAGCTGCGGAATTGTAACATGCGATTCATCGATCACGATAAGAAAATCCCTGGGGAAATAGTCGATAAGGGTATAAGGCGGCTCGCCTGCCCTGCGCCCGTCCATGTGCCGGGAATAATTCTCAATTCCCTGGCAGTACCCTATCTCATGCATCATCTCGATATCGAAGTTCGTGCGCTGCTCAAGGCGCGCAGCTTCAAGTATTTTCCCCATGCTTCTCAGTTCATGCAGCCTGTCCTTAAGCTCAAGTTCTATTGAAACAATCGCAGCTTTGAGCTTTTCCTGCGGCATCACGAAATGTTTCGCCGGGTATATCACTACAGCCTCATTTTCACGAAGCGGTTTTCCCGTAAGGACGTCGAATTCGTATATCCGCTCGATCTCATCGCCAAAAAGCTCTATCCTGACAGCGTTTGAAGCGTAGGACGGAAATACTTCTATGGTATCCCCTCTCACCCGGAATTTCCCGGTGCTGAAATCCATGTCATTGCGCTCATACTGCATGTCCACAAGATGTGAAAGTATCAGCCTTCGTTCCGCGGTTTCGCCTTTTTTAAGAAGAAGCGACATCTCCTGCCATTCCTGCGGTGAACCAATGCCGTAGATGCAGGAAACGCTTGCCACAACAATCACGTCCCGCCTCTCAAAGAGCGAGCGTGTGGCAGAAAGGCGCATTCTGTTGATTTCCTCGTTTATCGAAGCATCTTTTTCGATATACGTATCTGTCTGCGGAATATATGCTTCTGGCTGATAGTAATCATAATAGCTCACAAAATATTCCACAGCATTGTCGGGAAAAAATGCCTTGAACTCGGAATACAACTGTGCTGCAAGGGTCTTGTTGTGTGAAATCACAAGCGTGGGTCTTTGCAGCCTGTTTATAACATTTGCGACAGTGAAGGTCTTGCCCGAACCAGTCACGCCGAGCAGGGTCTGGTGCTTCATACCATGTTCTAAACCTGCTCCAAGTTTTTCAATCGCCTTTATCTGGTCACCTCTGGGTTCAAAACCAGAAACAAGTCTAAATTCCAATGCGCCTCACGATGACCTACTGGGAACTATGAAGACTTATTCTTTCCCGTATTAAAG
>CAYXIP010000121.1:0-4368 GCA_964465515.1 uncultured Candidatus Methanoperedens sp.
AAAATCGAAAAAATGATAATAGAGAAAGTGAGAATGAAATACAAGGAGAATCACTTATGGACATGGAACTCAAACAAAAATTCCTTGAACTCTGGAAAAAATATTTCAACAATGCCGAACTCCCCATCACCTTTTACTACACAGACGAGAAAGGACATGCCGAACTCGTAGAACCCGGCTCCGTATCGCGCTGCGTAATCGGGGCAATATCAAACATAAGGAGAGGAACATCCTACTGTTTTAACATCGAATCCATAGGCTGCTTCGGCGGGAAACGATACCTCGGCTTTACAGACAAAATAAGGCCCAACTTCGAATACTTCCTCTCCTGCGGCATTCCCGGCGAGCTCGAAGGGGAGCGCTACAAGAAAACTCCCGAGCTCGTCAAGGAGCTGATGGAAAAGATACCAAAATTCAAAGCACCCTCTCAATATATCGTTTTCAAGAGATGGGACATGCTTGTGGAGTCAGATAACCCTGAGGTTGTCATCTTCTTTGCAAAACCCGATGTTCTCTCAGGTCTTTTCACACTTGCAGGCTTTGACATGGCAGAACCCAACGGGGTAATCTCGCCTTTCGGAGCCGGCTGCGCCACCATTGTCCAGTATCCTTATCTTGAGAAAGACTCGGACAATCCAAGAGGAATTCTCGGCATGTTCGATGTCTCGGCGCGTCCTCATGTTCCTGAGAACATGCTCACGTTTTCAGTACCCATGAACAAGTTCGTCACGATGGTCGAGAACATGGAGGAAAGTTTCCTCATCACCAACTCGTGGAAGATGGTGCAGAAGAGGATTGGTTAATAAAAAAGTGAATTTTTATATTCCTGCATAACAATACCGATGCAATGAAAACCGCAATCATCGGCGGCGGGCTTGCCGGGCTGGCTGCTGCGTATAAGCTCGCCGGAAGGGATGAAATACTGCTCATCGAGAAAGAACTCGAACTCGGCGGCATGGCTTCCAGCTACGGCATACAATCCCCGTATTTAAATACGGGGAATTACTATATCGAAAAATATTATCATCATATTTTTACAGGCGATAAGGAACTTATATCCCTGATCAATGAACTGGGGCTTGGCGATAGGCTTGAATGGCTGCGTGGCTCGACGGGATATTACTTTGATGGGAAGATATACCCTATGAATACTCCTTTTGAAATCCTGAAAGCGATGCCCTTATTGGATGTTCTCAGGTTAGCAAGGCTTGTGATGAAAGCCAGAGCAATAAAGGACACCGCCCCCTACGACGAGATCACGGCAAAAGAATGGATAATCGATACCGCAGGCGAATCTGTTTATGAAAATTTCTTCCTTCCATTACTTCAGAGCAAATTCGGAGATAACAAGGAACGCGTATCTGCGGCATGGCTCCTCGGCCGCGTGAGGATACGCTCCAACAGGGATGCGAAGGGCGAGCGCCTCGGATACATGCGCGGGAGCTTTAATGCCCTTATAGAAGCGATGGCTGAGAGCATCAGGAAAAGAGGAGGAAATATAAGGCAAGGCAATGCGTCGCGTATCGAGGTTAAAGAAGGTTCTATCCTGGGAGTAAAGACAGACTATGAGTTCATCAAATGCGACAGGGTTATTTCAACTGTTGCTCCACATATACTTGAAAAAATCATTGACACAAGACTTTTAGGACTCGGTACGAACATCAGTTATCAGGGTACTGCATGCGCTCTTTTTGGATTGAGTGAAAAAGTAATGGATGATGTTTACTGGCTGAATATAAAAGAAGATGTTCCTTTCGGCGCAGTGATTGAGCATACCAATTTCATCCCAAAATCAGATTACGGGGAACATTTGATGTATGTAACATCGTATTTCCAGAATCCTGAAAGCGTACTCTGGAGATCAAGCGATGAAGAGCTTATCGAGCTCTACCTTAGAGGTCTGGAAAAACTCTTCCCTGGATTTCGCAAAAAGGTGAAATGGTGGCGCCTGCGCAGGGATATGGATACCGCGCCTGTGTATGAAGTAGGATATCGCAAAAAACTCCTTCCTTATAAAACAAATATCAATGGTCTTTATCTTGCCGGCATGTTCTCGGCTGCGAACTATCCTGAGAGGAGTATGAACGGCTCCATAAGGGCTGGTTTTGAGTGTGCTGATATTATGAATAACTCTATAAAATAGATGTCGCAAGAATAGCCAGTGTGGATACAAACCCGATTGAAGCGACTGTACGGATTTTTGTGGTCTCAAAAAGCTTCAGTGTGGATACGCATATAAATATATAAGGCAGCAGTGTGGCGAGAACAGAAATCGTGGCAAGCTCTGCGAAATGATTGCTGAACAGTAATAGAGATGCTCCGATTGCGGCGCTGATTGCAATCGCTATATACGGCGTGCCTTTCCTGCTAAGGTTAGGGAGTAGGCGGATGCTGTTTTCAAACGATATATTCTGCAACACACGCGAGGCTGCAAGAATATAAGCATTGAGTGCTGACAGCATGGCTATTATACCTATTACAGCCATTGCTTTTCCAGAAGTATGAAATGCCTTAGCCGCTGCGAGTGCCAAAGGTGCGGAGGAGGAAGCCAGCAATCTACTTCCCAGGCTGCCTATCAGGGCGATGTTCAGAAAAAGATACACAGTCGCGGTAATCAGCATTACAATTATCAGGGATTTAAATACGTCTTTTATATTCCTGGTCTCATCAGCTGGTATTGCGCTTATCTCAAAACCCGTGTATGGCCAGTACACGATAATCACCACCCTTAAAAAATCAGTTTTATTCCCCGTGAAAAACGGGGTAAAGTTCTCCTTAAGAATATACGGCAGCAAAAAAATCGCCACAATAACAAGGGGAAGGGTTTTCAGGAGGGTTAGAATATTTTCAATATTCCCTGAAGGTCTTACGCCTATGATATTGATAATGGCTAATAGAGCTACAATTGCTATCTCAAGCCAGAGCACATTGGTAAAGCCGAAAAAAGTCACGTACTGCCCTATCCCTGCTGCAATCGTAGCTATACCGAATACCGAACCTATCAAATAAAGTATAACAATAGAGGCAGAAAGTCTCCTGCTAAAGACCCTTGAAAATATGGAATAAAAGGCACCCGTAGAGGGATATTTTGACGACGTCCAGGCAAGCGAAAGCATGACGCAGCTTGCCGAAAGTGCAACGATGAGCCAGGCAAGCAGCGAGCTTGGACCTGCTAATCCTGCGGCTATGCCCGGAACCACGAATATGCCTGAGCCTATCGTTCCACCCACGCCGAAACTTACAAGCTCGGCAAGACCGAGGTTTTTCCTATATCCCATAAAACAAGAAGCCGCCGGAGGGACTCATGTATTTAGTGTTAATCCGTAATCAGGTCACTATCAGCCGTATGTGCTTTCTGTCGGGCAGATAAACAGGCATTGTGCTTATCAGCCATTTGGTGTAGTTACATGCTGTTCTCGCCGTGAGATTGAAGTATTCCATTAATCTCATGCAAAGTTCTTTCATGGTCATGCCATCCTTTAAGATGCGGTCGATTTGCTGAAGGCACCAGTCGCCATGCCATATGTCGTAGTAATATTTTCCACTGTCCTCACGGATACTGTATTCTATTACCGTTGTATCCTCCAGATACTGTTTGTTGCAAAGCGGACATTGCTTCAAGTCGTACATATTTATCTCCTTAGTACGAATTTATACTGCTACTGCGGATTTTTCCTCTTCTGACCTTGATGTTGAATCTGGTTTTTTCGCTTTTCGCCTGGATATTTTTATTGATTGCTGCTCTGCCTGTGTTGCCACAGACCTTGAAATTATTCTTGGATTTATCGAAGGAAGGTTTACTGGAATCTGCTGTGCCTCGTATTTTGCATATAGGTTCTGAATCGCTGTTCTTATCAGGTCTGCCGCATTGCTGAAATCACCTGTAGCCATCAATGCCTCTACAAGTTTTTCTGTGTAACCGTCGAACCGCACTTCCTTCCTGATTTCCTTTCGTCCTGATACTTCTGGCATCACTCAGATATTACCCTCTTTAATATATAACTTTTTCCGTATTTCAATACGTATTTTTGTACAGATAAATAACCGTATAAAAGCGAAGCCTTATATGTCTTTGTTACGTACAAGAATACGGGATAGGAATGAAAGACAAAAAGAACCTCCAATGTTCACCACAGGGTTCCTACTATCTATATTTCGACAAATCCGTGGTTGAGAAAGCATTCCACTGGCAGCCCATGCAGCAGGTTGAAATCGAGTACGATGCACAGAACAGGCGCATAATAATAACGCAAGCTTCAGAGGAGAAGCCATGAACCCCAAGACTATGGAAGTAATCGTTGATGCAAGGCGCGCTTACAGAAGCGACCCGCAGATTTTCGAGGCTGTGGTAAACAAGCTGAGGCAGGG
>CAYXIP010000122.1:0-3151 GCA_964465515.1 uncultured Candidatus Methanoperedens sp.
GCCCGATGCAGGGGAGAGGATAACGAGGTTCAGGGAGAGCATGAAGTGGTGGTAACATGCTGACATAACTATTATAACCACTAAACAGTATATATGCATAATACCATGGTAAATGTGGCGAAAAAGGAATTAATCTTCCGTGAAATTGAACAGGTTCCAGATAATCTTGTAGAGGAAATACTGGACTTTATTCGCTTTCTCAGGATAAAATCACAGAAAGAAAAGCTGGGAGCTGCAATAGCAAGCGAATCTTCACTAAAAAAGGATTGGCTTAGACCTGAAGAAGATAAAGCATGGCAAGATTTGTAAAAGGGGATATAGTAGTCCTTCCTTTCCCGTTTTCAGATTTAAGCCAAGCTAAAAGACGACCTGCAATGGTCATTGCGGAGCTGAAGGGGGATGATGTGATACTGTGCCAGATAACCAGCCAGTGGATTAAGGATGAATATGCTATCCCAATCGAGGAAGCAGATTTCATCGAGGGAACACTTAAACAAAGAAGCCATATCAGACCAAATCGTATTTTTACAGCAGATACCAATATTATATTGTATAAAGTAGGTCATCTAAAACAGAAGAAAATTGACGAGGTCATTGAAAAGCTAATCGAGATTCTGCGCCACTAAATTTAACGATTTCCTATCATAATCTCTATTTATTGTAATTCTTTGAATTCGCCCCCTCCACCTTCACCCCCGAAACCACAACCGTCTTTGATGAACCCAAAGATATTCAAAAATTTTAGGTACAAAACTGGTTCAGGGATTAAACAACCCAATCGTCTTCCCAAGCACCTCGATAAACTTCCTTGCCTCCTCCTCTGTATTATACAGATAAAGCGAAGCCCGCACCGCAGCCTCACACTTTCGATAGTTGAACCATGAGTGCACGCAGAATGCACCAGAGCGCACCTCGATGTTCTCGGTCTCATCAAGTACGAGGGCAATGTCGTGGGCATCGCCGCCTTTCAGCATCTCCATGGTGAAGGAGATAATGCCGCCTCGCATTTCTGGAGCCTGAGGACCTATTATCTTCAATCCGTGAAAGTCCTTTATTCCTTCAGTAATAATTTTATTAAGCCTTGCTTCATGCTTTTCGATATTCGAAAGCCCGACATTCGAAACATAATCCACAGCGGCACCGGAGCCTATGATGCCGGCGTAGTTCTGTAATCCTGCCTCGAATTTTTCAGGCGATGGGAGGAACTTTGCGCCTTCAAACGTGGTATCGCTCACAGTATCGCCGCCAACGATGAAAGGCGATAGCTCTTCAAGCAGATGCTTCTTCCCATAGAGCACGCCCATGCCAGAAGGTCCGAGCATCTTATGCACCGAGAGAGCAAAGAAATCCACATCAAGTTCGCTTACATCCACGGGCTTATGAGGTGCGCTCTGGGCTCCGTCGAGCATGACGAGCGCATCGTGCTCATGGGCAATCCTGATAATCTCTTTTGCAGGGATGGTGTAGCCTTCGAGGTTTGAGGTATGAACCATGCTCACGAGCCGAACGTTTTTATTCTTGCTCATTATTTCCTCAAAATTTACAAGATTGAATGTATTGTCGGGGTTTGAGTAAACAACGATATGCTTTATCTCCTGCTTACGTGCCTGAATCTGCCACGGAAGAAGGTTTGAATTATGCTCCCTGTCGGTTGTTAATACGATGTCTCCTTTCTTGAATTCAAGGCTGTTTGCAACAAGATTCAGACCTTCTGTAGTATTTTTTGTGAAAATTAGCTCCTCAGGATGTTCTGCACCCAGAAACTTCTGGAATTTCTCCCTCGCTTCATTTACTTTCTCATCCACTTTCTTTGCCATCTTGTGTATCGAGCGTCCTCCGCACACGGGATATTCATTGTAGTATTCGTTCATGGCTTCCATGACCTGCTTTGGCTTCAGGGTCATGCAGGCGTTGTCGAAATAAATCGGATATTTGCCATTCCATTTTTTATAGAGCGAAGGGAAATCAAGGCGGATTTTCTGAATATCCATGATGTTACAGATGATGAGATGGGATATATAGGTTAACGCCAATTTCATATAGCTTAAGGCTCATTAATGTATTATGCCAAACATAGCAATCATAGGCAGCGAAAAATCAGGAAGGACAAGCCTTGCGGCAAAACTCGGCAAGAAAGGCACCGAGTCGGATATCACGCTTTACAACTTTGTAAAAGGGGAAAGCATATACGCCTTCGTGGACGCAAATGCCTATCCTCAATCATTAAAATCACTCATCAATGCAATTAATCTGAGCGACATAGCGCTTGTCTGTGTGCCCTCGGTCGGGCTCAATGCTCAGGTCGGAGAATGCATAATTGCGCTTGATTTGCTTGGGAACAAACGTGGATTATTTGTCATTACAATGTCGGACAGATCAAACCCGGCTGCAATTTCCGAACTTTCAGGAAAGATGAAAGCAATAACAAAAGGCACAGCTCTTGAGAAATGGGAATCCATTGCAGTCTCCAATACCACGTTTGAAGGACTCGAAAACCTCAAGGAGAGGCTCTTTTCCCTCGGTGATGAGGTAAGTAAAGCAAATGTTGCAAAGAAAGACCTTCCTCCCCGGGTGATTGTTGACCATTTCTTCAATGTCACGGGCATAGGATGCGTGGTTCTGGGCATCGTTGACCAGGGTACCATCAAAGTTCATGACAGCCTGACTGTTTTCCCGATAAACAGGGAAACTGAGATACGCTCCATCCAGAGCAACGATGTGGATATGAAAACCGCTTCCGCAGGCACGAGGGTCGGGCTTGCGCTAAAAGGTGTGCAGTCAAAGGAATTCGACCGAGGTTATATAATTTCACAGAAGGAAGAGAGCGCATCCAAATTCAATCTGAAATGCCGCCTCTCAAAATTCACTTCGCCTTTAGGTGTGGGAGATGCCGTGCATCTTTTCGCTGGGCTTCAGGATATGCCTGCAACCATAGATTCAATAACAGTGGAGGGGAAAGCTGCAACCCAAGCCTCTCCGGGCTCGGACTGCAACGTTTCACTCACGACTCAGAAGAATATCGCATACAGCAGAAACGATAATTTCCTGATTGCACAATTGAACAATCCAAAACAGAGGCTGGTTGCGAGCGCAAGTGTTGTATAGAATTTGGGTGCGTCAAAAAGCATTAACGGCGAACTCACACGAACCC
>CAYXIP010000122.1:3251-4359 GCA_964465515.1 uncultured Candidatus Methanoperedens sp.
TTTACTCAGCTTCAGAATAGCCGCAGCGATATCCCCTTTTGTTTCCCGAAGGGCTGCCTTTGCATCGCTTTCGCTTGCTTTTGTCTGCTCCATCACGAGTTTAACATCCTCATCGGGAATTTTTACCTCTCTCGCTACTTCCTGCGGTGTCCCCATGACCTGGTATGTTTTCATACCCCTGGCATCCATTACCGTGACCTGCGCATCCTTAAAAATAATATCCTTCTCAGGGGTTCGGATGATTACTTCTTCCACGTTTTCTATCTCGTTTACATCAATCCCCATCTGTTTCATCATGGAAGCCATCTTTTTGGGATTAATGCCCTTCATGCCCGGGAACACTTACATCACCCGCAGCTGCTGCATCCAGAGCCGCACCCTGCATTGGGGTTATCTATGATGAAACCTTTCCCGTATTCATTGTCGATATAATCGATCTTGAAGCCCTCGATATCGCTTTCGATATCCTTATCAAAAAATATTTTTATTCCATTGCTCTCCGAAACCGCTTCCTTGCTCTTCGGAGTAAGCTCAAGCGAGAGACCATACTGTACCCCGCTGCATCCTATTCCTGCTGCGAATATGCGCAACCCGTGATCCGTTTTCTTTTCTTTTTCAAGCAGTTGTTTCAATTCCGCTGCAGCTGCGTCAGTAATTTCTATCATTTAATTCTCCTTTTCCCCTCTATGTTTTGGGTGTATATAAAAATGTTTATTCCTTCTTCCAAGGCAGACGACGTTGTTCCTGCAGCGCCGCAGAATGTGCAGAGACTCAGGTTGTGCCTGGCAATGAAAGGAAGAGCTATTCTGCTGGCTGGAAGTTCTCGCATGCCGGGTGGTCTGCCCTTACCGCTCCGTAGAAGTGGCATTTATCGTAAGCTGGGTCAAACCAGAGGCATTCTCGGCAGCTATCGTTTTTTGGTCTGTCCAATTGCTTAACCTCTAAATTCCGGGATAAGACACGGAATTTTCTAAGGAGGCAAGAGTTAGCGGTACGTAAGTGGAATGCAACCTGGTGTTTGATTAGTTTTGCATTGAGGGGATATAAATCTATCCATTTTGGTCATGATAATTCGTTACGAATCGCAGTTTCAGAAAAAACCCCTTTT
>CAYXIP010000123.1:0-4330 GCA_964465515.1 uncultured Candidatus Methanoperedens sp.
AATTATGGCGGTATTATTAACGATTTACCTGTCATCCCATCTGGTTTCTCAATCCCCATGACATCAAGAATAGTGGGGGCTATATCGGCAAGTATTCCGTTCCTGAGCATGATGCCCTTTTCGCAAAAAATGAAAGGAACAGGGTAAGAAGTATGGGCAGTATGGGGTTCACCATCATCAAACATCTGCTCAGCATTGCCGTGGTCTCCCGTTATTATCAATAATCCACCCGCTTCTTTTATGGCATTGAATACACTGCCTATGCAGGCATCGACTGCCTCTACCGCTTTGACGGCAGCATCGAATATTCCCGTGTGCCCCACCATGTCAGGGTTGGCGTAATTCAATATAATCACATCATATTTGCCTGAAGATATCGCTTTTAACACCTCCTGCGTAACAAAGGGAGCGCTCATTTCAGGCTGCAGGTCATAGGTGGCTACCTTCGGCGATGGAATCAGGAGCCGCTCCTCGCCCTCAACAGGTGTTTCCTTACCCCCGTTAAAAAAGAATGTGACATGTGCATATTTTTCAGTCTCTGCGATTCGAAGCTGTTTCAAATGATGTTTGGATAGGACATCTGCAAGAATATTTTTCAGGGATTCAGGCGGAAAGGCGATAGGAACATCGAAGGTTTCATCATACTGCGTTAGGCACACGAAATGCGCTCTATGGTATGATTTTCTCTTAAAACCCTTGAAATCATCTTCAATAAAGCATCTCGTAATCTCCCGCGCCCTATCCGAGCGGAAGTTGAAGAAGAGCACGGAATCGTTATCCGAGATAAGAGCGACTGGCGCGCTTTGTTTAACGATCACCGTTGGGATGACAAACTCATCTGTTTCGCCACCTGAGTATGCATTTTCAACCGCAAGAGAAGCGCTTTCTGCTTTAATCCCCAGCCCAGACGTCATGGCGCTGTACGCCTTCTTCACTCTTTCCCACCGTTTGTCCCTGTCCATGGCGTAATACCTACCCATGATGGTTGCAAACTCCCCGCCCAGCTCGTTCATCTTTTTCTCCGCTTCTTCGATGTATCCCAGAGCGCTCTTCGGAGGCACATCTCTTCCATCGAGAAAAGCGTGCACGTATACCTTTTTGATGCCTTCTTTTTTTGCAAGTTCAAGAAGCGCATATAAATGAGAAATATGGCTGTGCACGCCGCCGTCCGAGAGCAAGCCCATGAGGTGCAGGGATGAGCTATGTTTCTTTACGTTATTCATGGCTTGCAAAAGGATTTTATTGCGGAAGAAATCGCCATCGCGTATTGATTTTGTTATCCTCGTCAGATCCTGATAGACTATCCTTCCTGCGCCAATGTTGAGGTGCCCAACCTCAGAGTTGCCCATCTGACCTTCGGGCAAGCCTACAGCCTCGCCTGAGGCTTCGAGCGTTGAGTGAGGATAACTTGAAAAAAGCCTGTCAAGATTGGGAGTTTTTGCATTTGCGATAGCATTTCCCTCTTTTTCCTCGCGCATGCCGTAGCCGTCGAGTATCATTAAGAGGAGAGGTCTCTTTTTAATCATTTGACCTGAATACTTTGGATGGGCGTATGTAGTTTATGGTACTGTCACCATCTCCCCGACCTCAGAATAGAAATCAGCAGCCCTATCCCCAGAAAACCTGCAAGCAGAAACCCAAAAATCCCGAGCAGCGGCACACCGAATATCCTCGGCGACATTCCAGTTTGTATGATAAGGGAAGAACCCACAATCAGCGCAGCAATTATCATGCTGAAGGAAAGCCTGTTACTCGCTATATCCAGTTCCTCGATATAGTTTTCAAGACCCTGATGTTCCAGTTCGAACCTCAACGTCCCTTTTTCCACTTTTGTAAGTATATGGTTTGCTCGCTTTGGGAAAGCTTTGACCAGATGGGCAAAATCCCATACTGTTTTTGCAGCTTCTTTCATTAAATATGAAGCTTTGGTGCGCTCCTCAATCATTTTTTTAACATATGGCTCGGTCAATTCCGCAAAATTATGCTCCGGGTCGAGTTTTCGGCTTACCTCATCCCTGGTCATAAGCGTTTTCGAAAGCAGCATGATGTTTGCCGGGATTTTCCCCCTGGTTTTTGCAAAAACATCGATCAGGTCGTTCAAAAACGCAGTAGGATCAATGAATTTGGTAGTTAAATTGTAATATTTGTTTAAAAGTTCTTCAAGTTTTATCTTGAGTACGGGGCTCTCGCTTCCGGCATCGCTTATCAATCCTATTTCTGCGAGGGCTTCTATAAGAAAATCTATATCATTTCTTCGTATAGCTATCATGATATTGGCAAGGTTTTCGTGCAGCAGGGGGTCGATATGCCCTGCCATGCCGAAATCAAGGAAGATAATAACACCTTCGCGCGACACAAGAATATTGCCTGGATGCGGGTCTGCATGATAAAAACCGTCCTCAAATACCATTTTCAGATATGCATTTGCAAGATCGATTACGATTTTTTTCTTATCCAATCCTGATGCCTCGATTTGTGCAATATCCGAGATCTTGATTCCCTCTGAATATTCCTGGGTCAGGACATGCTTTGTTGTATATTTCCAGTACATTTTTGGGATTTTTACAGTTGCACTTCCCGCAAAATTGGCATAAAACCTCTCCGCATTCTTGGCTTCATGCATATAATCGATTTCATGCATTATTACGCGGGAAAACTCGTCCACAAACCCCACTGGATTAAAAAATTTACTTTCCTTTATGTGCTTTTCAGCAAACTTCGCCAGGCTCATTAAGATTGCAAGGTCGGTTTCGATTATTTCTTCCACACCGGGACGCATTACTTTGACCGCTACCTCTTCACCTCCCGTCAGTGTCGCACGATATACCTGCCCGATGGAAGCTGATGCGATTTGTCTGGGATTGAAGGACTGGAAAATCTCTTCAATGTTTTTCCCGAATTCCTTTTCAATCACCTTTTTCGCTTCAGCATATTCGAAAGGAATAGCGCGGTCCTGGAGCCTGGAGAGTTCCTGAATGAATTCCTCGGGTACAAGGTCATGGCGGGTACTTAATATCTGCCCGAACTTGATAAACGTGGGTCCGAGTTCTTCCAGGGCAAGGCGCAGTCTTTCCGCCTCTGAAAGTATGAGTAATTGTTCCTTGAGGGGTCTTGGCCCGAAGAGTCTCTGACGCAATGACCTGATGGGGCGAAGACCGAACCTGTCCACGAGGTATCCGAAACCGTGCCTTATCATCACGTCAACGATTTCCCGGTATCGTTTGACGTACGCGTATTCTTTATCGAGAAGCCGCATTTATTTTTTTGTCATGGATTGAATTGTTTTTTCAAGCTTTTCGATCTTGCGCTCAAGGGTCTCGACATCGCTTTTCATCACAATCCCGCTCTTTTTGATATTCTCTCTTACTCTCTCGTTTATTTTCTCTTCGATATCCTTTAGCTGTTTTTCTTTCTCTGATAAAACTTCCTTTACGAATTTTTTTCCTTCCTCCTTGCTTATTTCCCCTTTTTTTACCATTTCCTGAGTAAATTCTTCAATCTTTTCCTGTGTCAGGGTTAGTATTCCAATCCCGAACAAACCCATTTTTCTTAACATATCTGACATCTCCGACATCTTTTACCTCCTTTAATTAAAACAGGCGCAAGATTTAATATATCGCCCAGTATGAAATTAGTTTATTAACTCATAATCTTTTTGATAAAAGGAGACAATGAAATTGATTTTCAGCGGTGCGATTATCCCTGTTTCGACAATAGACTGGTACGGCAGGTCGGCATCGGTTATATTCTTCAACGGTTGCAACTTTAAATGCCTTTACTGTTCAAATAATCAATTCATCGAGGTGGCAAATCGCTTAGAGCCTCTCTTCAAGAAAGGGAATGCAGTCGATATCGAGGAAATCGAGAAGCAGATTCTTGATACAAGGAGCTTCATAAGCGCCGTGGTTTTCTCTGGCGGGGAGCCGACTGCTCATCCCGTAGAACTTGAGCATCTTGCGAAATTCGCAAAAAAGCAGGGGCTGCTTGTGGGAATCGAGACAAACGGGTACTATCCGAAACGCCTTTCAAGCCTGATTGAGAAAAAACTCATAGATAAAATTTTCCTGGATATCAAGGCTCCGCTTGATGATGTGCAGCAATACAGCATGATAACAGGAGGTATTGGAGATGCGGCAGAGCATGCACTATTAACCCTGAACCTTCCCGTGCCTATAGAAGTCAGAACTACAGTTTTTCGCTCGTGTGGAGATGTTCTGAGAATAGCCAGATGCATTCAAGGGCATGATTGTACATATGTCATCCAGCAGGGCATTCCCGAGTATGCCCCTGATAAAAAAATAAGGCAGGAAAAGCCTCTTGCAAGGGAAGA
>CAYXIP010000124.1:0-2103 GCA_964465515.1 uncultured Candidatus Methanoperedens sp.
TAAAAGATTGAAGTTATTGCAGGTTAAATGACTCTTCTATTTTTGTCCCACACCCAAAATTAGCGAAAGTTTTAAATACGGTAAGAGTACAAACATAACATAATCCATTATCTTGGGGTACTAGATGGTGGCAGCAAAAACTGGGTTAGGTAGATAAAGGATAGAGGTAGAAATCTCAGTTAGAGACCTGCTTCGCTTAACGGTAGCGGAACAGAGTACGGTGGGGGAGGCGATTCTGTTTCTGAAATAGAAGTGAATAGAAGTGATAACAAATGGATAAAAATAAAATATTAGAAAAGAAGAAAAAAGCTGATGAAAGGATCGGGAAGGGTTTGCTACCATTGTCTGCGAGGTTGTTCTTTGTTTTCCTCGTTGGTGCAGTGATAATATCTGTGAATCTTCCTACTGCCTTTGCATCAGGCGCTACAATTACAACTGATAAGACAAAGTACTCACTCGGAGAGACCATGACCATCACGGGCGCCGGCTTTACGCCCGGTGGTAACGTGGCCATAACGGTTCTCCGACCGGACAAGGTGACCGATACCTTAACCGTTACAGCAGACGATTCGGGCGGAATTGATACCACCTATACACCCCCGAAGATCCCAGGGCGGTACAAGATTACTGCAACCGATGGGAGCAATTCTGCTACGACGGCAAGCACTGAAGCGGATGCGGCAGGCTTCGCTTTAGACCAGTGTGCCAATAACGCTGGGTTGGGTTTGGGGAACTGTGTATGGATTGGGGGTGCCCTCAACGCGAATAACGCACTAATGTACGAGGGGACTGGGACCGAACAACAGTTGATCATGGAGAACATCGGATCTGGGACGCCTGGGACGCACACTTTGGTCATCGGCATCGAGGCTACCAAGGGAGGAAAACATGCCTATGACTGGCTTATTTCAGATGCCGTAGCTTCAGGAAGCGTTCCGGATAGTACCATAAACTCCCAAAAAGCCAATGCCGCAGACGGCATCACGCTGAATCTGAATATGTGCGCTAATTTAAGCAAAGCAGATACAACGGTCTGCAACTCGCTGGTATCAGGCGCTACCTCCAGCAATACCACGGACATAGCAGTACCTGATGACCCTTTCATAAGTGTTGACGGTTCCACCCAGAGTCGCATCAACGCCTACGAAGCGCTCTTTGGCGACAGGACGGTGCGGCTCTACACCGATGGCGCCATCACAGTCGCACCAACGATGTCGCTTAACCACAGCGGCAGTAAAACGCCCCCCTTCACCCCTATCTCCGACGGAGGCGATACGGGTGACAGCTACATATGGTATAATATCACCTGGAGTGGCTCTGGCAATAACGCCATGCTCATGGCAGCAGCCGACATTTCACTCGGCGGCGATGGCACCGGCCGGAGCTGGGGCGCCGGGACAGGTGCCTCCAGCATCAGCGGAGAACCTTACCATTACTACCTGATAAGCTTCGACGGCAAAGGCGGGAGCCTCGATAACCAGATGTCAAGCGGTGCGGTTTTTGTTCCTCCAGCCAGCCTCACAGTGGTCAAGGATACCATAGGCGGTACGGGCAACTTTAGCTTCACCGGCACAGGTGGCATACCTGCGAGTTTTTCGATCGACACTACGAGCACCAATCCGAACAGTGTGACCTATAACAACCTGGCTCCGGGTACCTACACGGTAACCGAGACTGTACCGGGCGGATGGACTCTGACCAGTGTTACAGGAGCCACCACAACCAACGGCGGCACCATCACTCTGAACTCAGGGGACAGCAAGACAGTCAACTTCACGGATACCAAGCTCGGCAGCCTGACCATTACCAAGACCACAACCGGCGGCGACGATACATTCAGCTACGCAGTGAGCGGACCGAACGGATACTCCTCGACCCAGACCGTTGCCACAAGCGGCGGCAGCGGCTCGGTTACAGTGAGTGGTCTAGTTCCTGGCTCTTACACAGTGGTTGAAGCAATACCACCGGGCTGGATGTCCAATGATCTAAGCCTGACCCAGACTGCGACGGTACCAGCAGGCGGCACTGGAAGCGTTGCATACAGCAACACCAAGCTCGGCAGCCTGACCATTACCAAGACCACAACCGGCGGCGACGATACAT
>CAYXIP010000124.1:2203-4327 GCA_964465515.1 uncultured Candidatus Methanoperedens sp.
GCGACGGTACCAGCAGGCGGCACTGGAAGCGTTGCATACAGCAACACCAAGCTCGCCACCATCATCCTGGTTAAGACGACTAAGGGTGGAGATGGGACATTCACCTTCACCACCACAGGTCTGGGAAATCCCTCTTTGAAAACGAACGGCGGCACAGCTACACAGACGTTCGCCAACCTCGTTCCTGGGAGTTACTCTGTCACTGAGAATTCGCTTACGGGATGGATACTGACTGACATCGGTGCCTCCGCTCTGGGCACATCTACGGTATCGACGAACCTTGGCGCAATGACGGCGAGCACGACCCTGGCGGCAGGGGACACGGTGACCTTTACCTTCTTGAACGAGGCGCCCCTGACCACACGCACCCAGGGCTTCTGGGCGACCCACCTTAACCTGACGCATGCTGTCTGGTTTGGTGGCACCGCCGGAGGGAATACGTTTGCAGGTGTTGCAAACACGACCATCGGAACCCACAATATAACGGACGATGGCAAGCTGATGGGCGCCTTCTGGGCTAACATCTCCAAGACATCCACCGGGATCAAGCGCAGCCAGCTCGACCAGGCAAGAATGCAACTGCTGCAGCAGCTGGTAGCCGCCATTCTCAACAACGCTGCCTTTGGGTCATCGCCTTCGGGTGGTACTACAATTGCCCAAGCCAAGGCGGCTTTCGCCGGAAACGACATCAACGCGATCAAGAAAGCGGCGAGTGACATGGCGGCATTCAACTCGGCTGGCGACAGCGGAGTGTTCACTCCGGGCGTCTCGGCGAACGGCAAAGAGGCCAAGACCGCGGCTAACAATACCTTCTGGGATGTGCTGCCTTAAGATAGTAAAGTGCGAAATGGGAGGCATCCCTCCCTTTTTATTTTTTTAACAAAAGCACAGTCCGAAATATCGACAATTTTTTTGGGGCTTAACTGATCGGATATAGTACTGAGCTTGCTTTCGTAAGAAAAGACTTTGCTTCAAGACCGCTTATTCCAAAAGAAACCCATACGGCGATGACTTTTTCATTAATTGCTGTCTGCTTTCTTTCGCCTCTATTGATTCTCAAATACTCCGTCCCTTTTTGATACCATTTTCCACGGCATATGTCAATAAAATAACCCTCCATGCTTACCAGCCAAACGGCCAAGAAATAGCAGGTTTTCCTAAAACCACTACCGTGGGAGGCTATGATTATACGACAGCATATTTTGCTAATCTCATCGGAGTTAACGCGGTATTGGTGACGGATTTGGATAATGGCGGAAAGCCAGAAATTGCCATGTCAGACGGATTTAACAAATTTTATTTATTTGATAATACTGGTACTCTCCTTCCTTGGTGGCCATATACTGTCCAACCGGTTAATAATACTTACATCTTTTTAGCGGAGTAATGGCTAAGCGGAGATGCTTATGGAGACGGTCAGAAAGAACTGTTTGCAGTAAGCAGTGGAGTTTGTACCGTTACATTAGTGCCAGATGGAGGGATTAGCTGGAGTTGCAATTCTGGAGGCACTAATACAGGTTATGCTTACGGATTTAAGAAAGACGGCACGGTGTTGACCGGTTGGCCAAAGTCAGGGTTCGTTACAGAAGGAGGTGGTTGGAATATCGTATATAATGTAGGCGTCGCACTGGTTAATTTCTACGTGAACGGTGGATTGCAATGCAGCGGTACAGGCAATACTTGCAACTGGAATGTTCCCGCAAAACCCGGTGCGGCCTATTCACTCCAGGCAATAGCTTACGATGCAGCAGGCAATGCCGGTTCTTCATCAATGATCACAGTAACTTCACAATGAGTGAGGCAATTCGCAGGTACCAATTCAACCCAGCTTTAAAACAAGCTGGGTTTTTAGTACCACGAATTAAAGAATAAGAATGCTGAACTGCGCCAAAGTAGTAGAAGTTGGTCATGCTTCTTTGTTGCTTACAAGCTATATCAGGTAGATTGCATCTAAAGAAAAGTAAAAGTATGAAAACTTTGAGAATATAACCCTAAACCCGATGCAAGTCCATGTGAAAGTGCACTACTGAAAGAAAATTTACCCTGAGTAGGTGCTTAACAGAAATTTGAGCGCCCCGACTGGGATTTGAACCCAGGTCTTAAGATCCGCAATCTCAAAGGATA
>CAYXIP010000125.1:0-4274 GCA_964465515.1 uncultured Candidatus Methanoperedens sp.
ATCTCTTCTGCAACGCATACGATAGGTGCTGGCGTGGTAATCCTTGCAGGGGACGACCCGGGTGCGGAGAAATCCCAGAACGAACAGGATTCGCGTTTTTACGGACTTATAGCCGAGGTTCCGGTATTTGATCCCTCAACGCCGAAAGCTGCGTACCAGTGTATCGAGGAGGCTTTTCTTTTGTCGGAAAATATCAGCACTCCAGTAATAATCAGAATTACGGATAGGCTCCTCAAAAAGGAGGGCGAAGTAATAAGGAAAAACAAATCTGATGCCCGTATATCCTTTGACAAAAAAATATGGCATCTCACAATGCAGGGCAAACACCAGCGCTTTCACAGGACTTCGTATCCGAAAATGTGTGAATACGCTGAGCGCTCAAAATTGAACAAATATAAAAAAAGGGGAAGCACAGGAATAATCTCTTCTGGTTTCCTGTCATCCCTTGTTGAATCCATAAGTGAAAATTATTCCCATCTTTCCATCGCAGTAACCAATCCACTGCCACTTGAATTAATCAACCGCTTCATAGACGAGCATGACCGCGTGCTTGTTGTGGAGGAGACAGAACCCGTTATTGAAAAACAGCTTTCAAAAGTGCTCGGGAAATTAACAGGGCACCTGCCTTATGGGTTCATTGAAGCCACAGATATACGAAAAGCCCTTAAGAATATCAACAAAGATGCAGTGGAGCGCAGAATAATACCAGAGACCATAGATAAAAGAGGGAGCCGTCCCCTCTGCGAGGACTGCCCTTACATCCCTCTTTACGATGCGGTAAAAGAGTTAAAAGTGCCTGTTGCAGGCGACATGGGATGCTCCATAATGACAGCATCGCCACCGCTTTCCCTTCTTGACGCCGCATATTCCCTTGGCTCATCCATAGCCACAGCATGCGGGTTTAGCAGGAAGGGAATAGCTATAATCGGCGACTTCGGACTTGCCCATTCAGGGATCTGCGGGCTTATCAATGCAGTCCACAATAAACATGAGGTCTTGGTCGTGGTGCTGCAGAACGAGGTGGCTGCCATGACAGGGGGACAGGATACTCCTGACCTGAGCGGGCTTTTGAGTTCCTATATCAGCGGCACGGAGATAATCGACCCCAAGGACTTTGATTTAAAAAACACACTTCAGGAGAAACTAAAAAAGAAAGGAATATCCGTCTTATTGGTGAAGGCGCCGTGCCCGAGATTCGAATCACCGTGAGATGTTCCAAGTATGTCAGCTTTATGTATTATCAGTAATAAAATAAAGAATCTATGAACGGAAAAATAATGCTTCGTGTTGCAGAAGCCTATCACAGGGATGCTGGAAGCGGGGTTGCAAAAATAGACCGCGATATTATGGAAAAGCTCGGTATCTTAAGCGGAGACACCATACTCATAATAGGCAAGGAAAAAGCCTGCGCCATAGCAAGACCCGGCTATCCAGAGGACGAGGGGAACGAGCTGATAAGGATAGACGGAAACATCAGGACGAATGCCCGTGTTGGTTTGGACGATAAGGTCTCGATACAGAAAATCGCTCCACAGGAGGCAAAAAGGGTTGTCCTTGCCCCAACGCAGCAAATCCGATTGGTTGGGGGACCGCAGTACCTGCTGCGGCTTCTTGAGGGAAGGCCCCTCATGAAAGGACAGCGTCTCAGGGTAGAGACTGTAAGCAATCCCCTGTCGTTTATTGTCATCTCGACTCAGCCGCCAGGACCAGTTAATGTAACAAGGAACACAAGCCTGGTCGTAAAAGAACAGGTTATGGAAGAGCTGGAAGCGCGCCCCATCCACCTTACCTATGAAGATATCGGGGGATTGCGGCGTGAAATCTCCTTGATAAGAGAGATGATAGAACTTCCTCTTCGTCACCCCGAATTATTCGAGAAGCTCGGTATAGAGCCGCCAAAAGGGGTACTGCTCCACGGGCCACCTGGTACGGGTAAAACCATGATAGCCAAGGCAGTGGCAAGCGAAACAGATGCGAATTTTGTTTCGATAAGCGGTCCTGAGATCATGAGTAAGTATTATGGTGAGAGCGAAAAACAGCTCCGTGAGATTTTTGATGATGCAGAAAAGACCGCTCCTACCATTATTTTCATAGACGAGATAGACAGCATTGCCCCGAAAAGAGAGGAAGTTACAGCCGAGGTGGAGAGGCGCGTGGTGGCGCAGCTGCTATCACTGATGGACGGTCTGAAAAAGCGCGGGCAGGTCATCGTAATTGCAGCCACGAACAGACCCAATGCAATAGACCTTGCACTTCGTCGAGGGGGAAGATTTGACCGCGAGATAGAAATCGGTATTCCGGATCGTATCGGCAGGCTTGAAATACTTCAAATCCATACTCGTGGGATGCCTCTGGCTGAGGATATGTCAGAGGAAAAAGGGATGCGAGAAATTGCTGAAATAACGCACGGCTTCGTGGGCGCTGATATATCCTCGCTCTGCAAGGAAGCTGCCATGCACGCAATCCGCAGTATCCTGCCCAAAATCAATATCGAAGAGGAGATTCCACCCGAGATCATGGAGAAAATCGCAGTCACAAAAGGGGATTTTCTTGATGCCCTTCGCAACATCGAGCCTTCCGCACTGCGTGAGGTTTTCGTTGAAGTGCCTGCTGTGAGATGGGAAGACATCGGTGGACTTGAATCTGTTAAACAGGAACTCATCGAGGCTGTTGAGTGGCCTATCAAATATCCCGAAGCATTCGAAGTCATCAACACAAGACCTCCGAAGGGCGTGCTGCTTTTCGGGCCTCCCGGCACGGGGAAGACAATGCTTGCAAAAGCAATAGCGACCGAGAGCCAGGCGAATTTCATAAGCATCAAAGGACCTGAGCTTTTGAGCAAATACGTGGGAGAATCAGAGCGAGCAATCAGGGAAACATTCAGGAAAGCAAGGCAGGCTGCTCCGACTATTATCTTTTTTGACGAAATAGATTCAATCGTCCCGATACGCGGCGCGGCTTTTGATTCGGGCGTGACAGAGAGGGTGGTGAGTCAGATACTTACTGAGCTTGACGGGCTTGAGGAACTGAATAGCATTATTGTGGTTGCTGCGACGAACAGACCAGATTTAGTAGACCCTGCATTATTACGACCGGGCAGGTTTGACAAGCTTATTTACATCAAACCTCCTGATTTAAAAGAAAGAGAAATCATATTTAAACTTCATCTCAAAGATACGCCTCTATCCACTGAAGTTGATCTGGAAGATCTTGCAAAAAGAACAAGCGGTTATGTCGGTGCTGATATCGAGGCTATTTGCCGTGAAGCTGCAATCCTTGCTTTAAGGGAGTTCATAAAACCAGGGATTGATAAGAAAGACATAAAGAAGAATTTAAGAATAAGAATGGAACATTTTGAAACGGCTTTTAGCATGGTAAGACCAACTCCCTGGCATTTAAAAGATTACGAAGCTATGACCGAATTTTCAAAAACCGATGACAAAGATAAAAAAGGAAAAATGAAACTATGAGCAAAGCTTTTAATCGCTGAATTCATGTTAGGCTATTATGATAGACATCGCTTTACCAAAAGGCAGCCTCGAGGAGCAAACGCTTCTCTTGTTCAAGCAGGCAGACCTTGAGATAAGAAAAACCGACCGCGAGTACAATCCCACGGTAAAAGACCCGAGGATAAAAAAGGTAAAGATACTCCGGCCGCAGGAGATTCCAAAGTACGTTGAAGAGGGCTACTTTGACCTGGGAATATCCGGAAAGGACTGGGTAATGGAGTCGGATGCAGACGTGGTCGAGGTTGCGGATATGTTCTACAGCAAACTTGGAGAGGGGATAGTGAAAATCGTGGTGGCAGTTCCCGTTGATAAGGAAATAAAAAGCGCAAAGGATATTAAACCGGGAAGCAGGGTCTCGACAGAGTATCCCAAACTCACAAAGTGGTTTTTTGATAAGCTTGGAATCCCTGTGGATATACGCTACTCCTACGGCGCAACAGAGGCGAAAGTCCCTGAACTTGTGGACGTGATAGTTGACCTTACGGAGACAGGTTCTACGCTTCGGAAAAACGGTTTAAAAATCGTGGATACCATACTTGAATCCAATACAAAACTCATAGCTAACAAGAAAAGCTGGAAAGACCCCGTTAAAAGAAAGCAAATCGAGGAGATAAAAATACTTTTACAAGCTGTGCTGGAAGCACGCGGAAAGGTTTTTATAGTGATGAACGTACGCGAGGACAAACTGGATGGCGTTGTGAGCGCACTGCCTGCGATGAAAAAGCCCACAGTCTCAAAGCTCTACAAATCGGATTATTATGCCGT
>CAYXIP010000126.1:0-4239 GCA_964465515.1 uncultured Candidatus Methanoperedens sp.
CCACAGAGTTCGCGGAGGGCACAGAGCAAAAGCGAGTTCGTATCAGTTCGTACGAGTTAGTTGTTGATTTTTTCGTACCTGACTCTGTGTTCTCTGTGCCTTCTGTGGTGATTTTCGTTATCAGTCTTTCTGTTTTTTAAGCATAGGAAATCCCTTTATGATACATCGCAAATTTGGAGTGAGCCAAATCAGTCTTATCCTCATAGAGTATGTTTGGTGCCTGCGGTTAGGAAGTTTGCCACTCCGATTGCTATGGCAGATATCTTAGACCTGAGAGATAAAGGTAAAATTTGGACATTTGACCTTGGAACAATTACAAAAAAGTCGCATCAACCTATAACTACAAATGAAGGAAAAGAGTTACTTCGCCTTTTATTAAGGAATAATCCAATTTTCGCAGAAACCAATATTATTCCAGATCCGTATTTGCCTGCTACAAATAACCCTTTACCTCTTGCTTTAGATTGCGATTCTCAAGGTCGTTTGAGATACGAAGGTTACCTTAACGCATGGTTTATGCGGGCATTTGCTAACGAACAGCTAAAAAGCCTAATAGGGGATTATAGAGACTTTCTAAACTTTGTGCCAACCTTCTTTTAATAAAGTGATGGATATTTTCCTAACGCATGTTACAACTATCGACTCTGTTGATATTCTACACAAGTTTACATGTATGGAGCTTAAAACGGGTATTGTTTCTGAAGATGATTTGAATCAGGTTATCAAATATGAGAATTGGCTGATTAGAAAACTTGCAGATGGTGATTCAGAAATGGTGCAAAGCATTCTCGTTTGATTCAAGTTTGATGATAAAGTTATAGAATACCGCGATAAAAGAAAAAATATTGAGGAGAAAACGGTTAGGCTGATTCAGTACAGAATTGATGAAGATAGAAATGATATCGCTTTAACTGAAATTTAGGAGGGAATAAAATGGAACCATCAACATTATTGAAAAGAGCAGGCATAAAACCCGAAAAATCAATACCATTAATAACGGCGCAGGAAGCGGCAGAATATCTTCTTGAAGCCATCGAAGAATATTGCCCTGATTTGAAAATCGACAAAATGACAAAAGAAGACCTTCGAGCATTACTCAGCAGTTACAGCGATTGCATCGTGCTATACCATCCTGAGAACTATCATCAGGAGAGGGGTGCATTACTGCAAAACTTTGAAATGCTGAAACGCTATGGGCTTACTGACGATGACTATCAAGGCATAGATTTTTGCTAACATCATGCGCAGCAAATCTATATATCATCAGAAATAAAATATATTTTCATAAAGAAGCTGCCTTAATTCAAAATCAACAACGAACTGGTACGAACTCGTACTAACTCTGAGTTCGTATGAGTTCGCTGTGAGTTCGTTGTTAAATTCTACAGCACATCGCTGGCGCGCAAAGTAATACGGCGGCGCGGGTTATACGGAGGCGCCGCAGATTAATTTAATGAGATTTATAAATTTCAGACAGGATTTACAGGAATAACAGGATTGGATTAAAAATTATCCTGTGAATCCTGTTATCCTGTCGAATCTGCGCCTCAGCCTATGGGCATCCCAAAAGATTCTACTTAGAGAAAGCCTTAATACACATGCAATTCGACTTTATATATAAATAAAGGTCGTGAATCATTGTTCAAGAAATTTTTGGAATCCTATATCGATGTGTGCAACAATATCGTGACAGAAGCTGCCAATTCCGTGCTTATGTTCGAAGCCGGTGAGCAGGCTGCAATGGACGTTAAAACCCTGAAAATCGAGGATATCAATAAGGAATTTGAAAAAGACGGTATCACGACAGCCATAGAAATATCCGAAAAAAAAGTCACATTTCATGTCAAAGGCTTACCCCTCGCAGGGAATAAATGCAAATATTGCGATATCCTAAGAGGTTTCTTTGGGGGACTGGCGAGAAAGCACATTGACCCAAGGTTTTACTGCAAAAAAGGGGCTGAATGTGTTATTGAAGGCGGAAGCAGGTGCACGTTCGTGGCGGAGCTGATCGAATGAATAATAATATGCGCTGCCTCGATGAGAATAGAGTTACCTCAATTAGGTTTTTATTCTAAAGGGTGTTAAATGCCAAAAGATTTGACAGTAACCCTGAGCGACATAGAATACAAGATTCTGCAAAATTTAAAAATAGTCGAAGGGGTTGATGGCGAGAAGCTGAGAAACCTTTTAAGGATTTATATAGCAACAGTACCCGAATTAAAATCCTCAGAATATGCACTGCGGCGGATTGAACATAAAGAGGAGATAGAGGAAATCCTAAGAGACGTGTGGGCACAGTATGAACTCACGGATTACCCGATGGAATACTGGAAAGAAGATAAAACCAACAAACTCATCAGTGACCTTGTTGAAATCAATGTTCTCGTAAAGGCAGGGGAAAAGCAATTCATACCTTCCAATAAATTCAGAAGCCTGTTCAAGATGCTGCTGCACGATATTGCAACAGAATCCAAGGATATGGACGAATATTCAGCAGCTTGCATGGCTACAATCCAGCTTCTGATGGAGTTCGGGGCTGGGAGCCTGAGCAAGGAAACCATACGGGATGCAACTATTTTTATTAATGAAGGGTGGATGTTTGTTTATGCCACAGCGATTAAAAAGGCACGGGAGTTCATGAAAACCAAAAAGATGTTCCCTGAGATCGAACTGGCAAAACCTGTTTGATAAACATCAGAGAAATTCAATAATGCCATTGGCATGGCATAGAACAGGGTCTGGAGCGAATAGCCCTTTGTATTGCCTCGCCCTGAACCTGCATCCTCCCCTGCATTCACGGACAAGCATGCAGTCATGACAATCAAGTTTGTCAAGCGTCCAGAGATATTTTTTACAAATTTCTGCCCATGCAGACCAAAGGTTATTGACATCCCCCACAGGCTCGTCCTCAAAAAACCCGCATTTATTTACATTACCGTCTGGCGATACGGCACATAGATGCGAACCGCACGTATAATCTCCTGAACTTTCATGCCCCCCTGCCCCGAAGCCGTACTTTAAGAACACGGCTGCATCCCTTGCGTCAAGGACATAATCCTTGTTTTCCTTAAGATTTCCTGCTACGCATGGCACATCCACATTCCATGAAACCACTTCGAGGTCAGAAAAAAGCTTCTGCATCTCCTCAAATTCCGAGGCATTGTACCTGTGTATCATTGTGGCGATTGAGACCTGAATACCGCAACTCTTGAGATTGGAAACCCCGTGCATGGCTTTATCATAAGAACCTCTACCACGCAGCAGGTCATGCGAGCTTATACCGTCAATGCTTACCTGTACTTCATGCACGTAACTTGAGAGCTTCCTGGCTGTCCTTTTGTCGATTAAAGTTCCATTGGAGAGAAGTACCATCCTGAATTCAAAGGATGTAAGAAATTCCATAAGTTTCCAGAATTCGGGGTGAAGAAGGGGCTCTCCTCCTGAAACCATGAGCTTTAAGCCACCCATGTCCTCGAACTGTGAAACTGCCTTTTCAAAAATGCTTGGTTTCATGTGCGTGTTGGCCGAAACTCCAAGATAGCAGTGCCTGCATGCAAGATTACATTTTTTTGTGATATTCAATAATAGATACCTGAGGGATGGAGTTGGTGAGTTTGGGGGTCTTATTCTCCTCGTTCCAGCCATCCTGACTATCCCCTCATCAAGCATATATTCAAGAATTTTTTTGTCCTCATCCCGTGGGAGAAGCTTTGAAAGAGGATTCCTTCCACTACACTTTTTCAAGAATTCAAATGCTTCCTCGTCCAGCTCATATAACTGGTCACCGGGTATATTATAAACATAAGGCGCCTCAAGTTTTCGAAGCACATAACCAGGTGCCAGAACCGGAAACTTATTTAAGGGCATCCTTTATCTCTTCCGCAGATACCCTTCCTTTCGAAAGCATGGTTTTCAAAACCTTAAATGCAGCACATTCAAGCTCGACATCGTCTTCCTTGTAGAATTTACAATGAGTGCAAATAAGGGCTACATAGGGATTTTCTTTTTTTGTCACCGAATCAATCAAGTAAGTATAGAAGTTACTCTTTTATAAGCTTTTATGTCCTGAAGGTTGGTGATATTTATGACGGGCAGGTAGGGAGTGGGGTTAGTTAAAAAATGTACACACCAGCCCGTCAATCATGATTATGAGCATTATCATATTTATACTTTTGCCCCAAATCGGTCTTGGGACAATATTATTTTTTAGACAGTCCCATCTTATTACAGTCATCTTCT
>CAYXIP010000127.1:0-4165 GCA_964465515.1 uncultured Candidatus Methanoperedens sp.
AGCTAATAAAACGAAACTTGGTTGAAAAAACTGAGAGAAAAACACGAATAATAGCGATAACTGAATCTGGGAAACATCTTCTTCTTGCCAAGGGCTCGACAATAGAAGAACCTGAAATCGCGCAGCTCACACCCACCATAATCAAAACCGGCGCCTGGAAAACCGCAAGAATCCGCCCCTACAATATCCACACTCCTGTAAAACCAGTCTACGGCGCCAAAATCCATCCATACCAGCGCCTCATCAACGAGATGCGCTCGATTTTCCTTGAGATGGGTTTCACTGAGATAAAAGGCGACATAGTGCAGAGCTCGTTCTGGAACTTCGATGCGCTCTTCCAGCCGCAGGATCACCCTGCGCGGGAGATGCAGGATACCTTCTACCTCGATACAGAATGCGACCTTCCTCTTGAATACATCAAGCCTGTAAAAGAGATGCACGAGCGAGGCGGCGGGATATCAAGGGGCTGGGGAGGCAGGTGGAGCGAGGAAGTTGCACGCAAGCAGGTGCTGAGGACCCACACCACTGCCATCACGATAAAATATCTCGCGGAGCATCCGCAGCCTCCTGTGAAAGCCTTCTGCATTGATCGCGCATACAGGCGCGAAGCAATCGACCCCACGCATACGCCTGAGTTCGAGCAGCTCGAAGGCGTGGTGATGGATAAAGGCGTGAGTTTCAAGAACCTGCTTGGCTGCCTGAATGAGTTCTATCATCGGATGGGTTTTGACGAAGTGCGATTCAGACCAGGGTACTTCCCTTATACCGAGCCGAGCGTGGAGCCCGAGGTGTATATCGAAAGCATGGGCAAGTGGGTGGAGCTTGGAGGTGCAGGAGTGTTCAGGAAAGAGGTGACGCTGCCGCTTGGAATCAAGCATACTGTTCTTGCTTGGGGGCTTGGCGTGAGCAGGGTTGCGATGCTGAGGCTTGGGCTTAAGGATTTAAGGGAGCTGTACCAGAGCGATATCGACTGGTTGAGGAAGAGTACGGTATTATAACAGGCCCAGTTCGTCCAGCTTCTCCCTTGCCGGCACCCCGCTCTCATCCCATCCCCTGAAATTATAGTATTCATCCTGCGCCTTCTCAAACTCTTCCCTGTTAATGCCACCACCCTCAAAGAATCTCTCAGGCAGCGTGTCGTCCTTTCGTGAAAATCCTGCCTTTATATTGAACAGCCGCTCAAGGTTCCATATCCGCTCGCCGCATTTGTAAAACTCATCCATGGAATAATCCACACCTGTTGCCGCACTCAAGAGCTTCGCAAACTCCACTTCGGAAATGGAAAGCGATGTGAACAAACAAAGCACCAGTGAATCAAGGGCTGCCGTGGCGTTCTGGAATGCCTGTACAAGCTCCGCCTTTCCCAAGAATGTCCTTGGCTCAACCTTTATTGGCTTCCCAAGTATCTCGGGCGCAATCATATATGCACGAAGATGGCATCCCCCGCGGTTCGATGTGGCATAGGCAAGAGCCATCCCGAAAACACCACGAGGGTCATAGCCAGGAAGCTCAAGCCCCTTGACCTGCATCGCAACATCTTTCCTGTGCGATTTAGAAAATGCCTTTGAACCCCTGCCGAGCTCTGCTCCGATTCCTTCCTTTTCGCCTATCTTCTCGACAAGTTCGGGTAACTCTTTTATGTCCTCGCCCATTATCTCGGCATAAGCCGCAATCGTTGAGCCTGAGGATATGGTATCCATGCCGTAGTCGTTGCAGAGGCGGTTTGCCCTTATAACGGCATCCATATCCTCGTTGTTATTGTCAGGTCCGTATGCCCACAAGGTCTCGTATTCGGGCACCTCATGTCCCAAAAAGTCTCCGCTTTTAATGACGTGCTTGCATGCGACTGTGCAATTATAGCAGGCATTACCTTTGACGTCATAATTCTCCCTGATGAATTCACCTGAGACCTTATCGATACCCGCGAATCCGGCTTTCCTGAAATTCATCACAGGCAGGAGCTTCGTGTAGTTCATCAGGTTTGCCATTGCCGAAGTCCCGTACATTGAAAGCCCCTTTGATGCATCATTTTTTGCGAGTTTCATCGCATCCATGTGCGCTTTCCCGAATGCCTCCTCATCTGCGATCGTGGGTTTTTTGTCTCCTTTTACAACTATCGCCTTGAGCATTTTTGCTCCCATGACTGCCCCCAACCCTCCGCGCCCGCATGCATGGAAATAGTCATTCATGACGTTTGCAATAGGGACAAGCCTCTCGCCAGCACGCCCTATGCATGCCACGCGCCCTTTTGATGACAGTTTCTGGGTGCATGCCCTGACGTTTTCTCCCCAGAGATCGTTTGCAGGTTTTATTTCTATCTCATCATTTTTGATATATATGTAAACAGGCTTCTCTGCAGCGCCTTTTATGATAAGGGCATCAATTCTTGCGAACTTTAACTCCTTCCCGAAAAACCCGCCGCTGCTTGAATCAAATATCGTGCCTGTAAGAGGGGATTTGGAAACCATGACATGCCTGCCAGACATCGGGGCTGCTGTTCCTGTAAGTGGACCGGTTGCAAAAACAAGGATATTCTCAGGGCTTAGAGGCTCGATATTCGGGTCTATTGCGTCGTAATATAATTTTACTCCAAGCCCCCTTCCCCCGATAAAAGATTTAAGAATATGTATATCGCTTTTTCCTTCTTCTATTTTCCTGTCTGTTAGGTCGATTGTTACAGTTTTTCCTGCCCAGCCGTACATGGATTCACAATAAGGGTATTTTGTATTAAAGATATGGTTATGCGTAAACTATAAATATTATGTTCGCATATATACGAATGATAGTGGGCAGAAAAATAAAACTTTTTTTACCACCACCATCAAACCCCCTCCTGCCCACTAATCCTCGTTATTTCTTTTTTGTATCTGTGTTATTTTTTCTTCAAATTCGGTGTTTATAATTGCATTCAGGTGCAGTCCTACCTCCTCCGGCGTATAACCAAATGCAAGCCCGAGCAGCTGGCTGTAGTGAACCACAGGCAGGCTGTAGATTTTTCCAGCTTTCGCAAGCTCGGCCTGTCCTGCATCATACTGCAAATGGCAGAAGGGGCATGCGTTCACTATGCAATCTACACCTGCTTTTTTCATCCGTTCAAGTTTGTATTCTGTCATCTTTAAGGAGGTCTCAAGCATTGCTGACCGCACACCTCCGCCAGCACCGCAGCAGCTTGTCTTTCCTTCGTATGGCACACTAAAAGCACCCGTAGCCTCAACAAGCTCGTCAAAGAACACAGGGCATTCAGCCTTTCCGAGCTTCCTGTCCTTTGTGGGTTTCAGGAGATGGCATCCGTAGTGCACAGCAGCTCTTATCTCAAGAGGTTTCTCTATAAACTTGCCCACATTCTTAGCGCCGATATCCCTGTAGAGGTATTCTATTATGTGCCTGACTTCAATTGTGCCGAGGTATTTTCTGCCTATTTTTTTAAGGTGTGTGTTCACTTCATTCCTGAGATTACCATCGTTTTTCAGGAGATTATTGGCATCCATCAGTGAGCTGAAACACCCGTTGCATATCGTGAGTAAATCCGTGTTCTTCTCCTCTGCAAGCGCAAGATTCCTTGATGCAAGACTTAGCCAGGTTATTCTGTCAAATGAGCGAAAAACGCCCGGGGCAGGACAGCATGAAGCTTCTTTCAGCTCGCTCCATTTGATATCAAGCCTGTCAAGAACAAGCCTTGTGGCTTTTTCAATACCAGGATAGCGGTTGGGGATGAGGCATCCCAGAAAAAGAGACAGTTCCTTCATTCTTTTATCAGCTCATCGAATCCTGTAGATTTGAGGAGGGTTTTTACTTCCTTGAGGGCTTTTGGATACTTGTGGACAGTTTCAGGCAGGGCAAGCCCTATTTGTTTCCTTTTGGCACTGTGTGTATCGTCAAGCGGGATTGCATGCCCTGTTTCAACGAGGAATCTGCATACCTGCCTGTGAGCCGGCAGTATCTTTCCTTTTTTCACAGCTTCACTTCGAAGCAGGAGTATTTCATCCGTTATCTTAATACCACGAGGGCATCTTTCCTGGCAGTTGTAGCAGGTGGTGCACATCCAGAGTTCAAGCTCGTCAGATACGTCTTTTCTTACCGAATCTCTTACAATTCTCCTGACGTTCAGGCTTGTGTACCTGCCTGAGGGGCAGCTTCCTGTGCATGTGCCGCACTGAAAACAGGT
>CAYXIP010000128.1:0-4141 GCA_964465515.1 uncultured Candidatus Methanoperedens sp.
CCATGAATGCACGAATACAGGAAGTACTGCAACTTGTAGAGCTTGACGACAGGGCGGATTCGCTCGTCAGAACATATTCAGGCGGCATGATACGACGGCTTGAAATGGCACGGGGGCTTCTTCACCACCCGGAGATATTATTCCTGGACGAACCCACGATAGGATTAGACCCACAAACAAGAGAACATATCTGGGACTACGTGCTTACGCTTGCAAAAAAAGAGAACCTCACGATAATCCTCACCACCCATTACATGGACGAAGCTGACCTTCTCTGCGATGATATAGCCATAATCGATCGCGGCGCAATCAAGGTCAGGGATTCGCCAGAAAACCTGAAGAATTTCCTTGAAGGGGATAATATCGTTGTCAGGACAAATCTTCCTGACAAACTTGCCTCAGGACTTACTGGGCAGGATTTTGTCATCGAGATTAATATCTCAAAGTGTGCATTGCGCCTGAAGGTAAGAGACGGTTCGAGGAATGCGCCGCATATAATCGATATTGCAAGGGATTTAGCGGTACATGTGGATTCGATAGACATAGATGAGCCAACCATGCATGATGTTTTTCTGTACCACACAGGCAAAGATATCAGGGAAGAGAAAGATGCCGACTTCGCGAGAATGTATAAAAAGAAGATGGGGAAGCAGAGGGGGATACGATGAGAAGAGAACTGAAGGCAATATATACAATCTGGCTCAGGGAACTCACCAAGTTTTACAGAGAAAGAATCCAGTTCGCAAGCGCCATGACAACTCCGATACTCTGGCTTATAGTGTTTGGGGGCGGAATGGGGATAAACCTGAGGACTGGCGTGATAAGCTCGGAATATAGAGCCTTTATTTTTCCCGGGATCGTGGGAATGACGCTGCTTTTTACCTCAATGCGCTCCGGAATTTCTGTAATATGGGACCGAGAGTTCGGGTTTCTGAAAGAAATCTTTGTGGCTCCTATATCGCGGACTGCAATTGTGTTCGGGAAAGCAATGGGTGGGGCTACAAATGCGATAATTCAGGGCACGATGCTGCTTCTGCTATCCTTTATTGTTGGTGTTCACATAGCGCCTCTGGATTTCATCCTTATCATGCCCGTAATGCTTTTAGTCTCACTCGGTTTCGATGGGTTTGGTCTTTTCATAGCTTCTATTATAGACAGCTTCGAAGGATTTCAGACGATCATGAGTTTCATAATAATGCCCACGTTCTTTTTGAGCGGCGCTTTATTTCCACTAACTAATGCTCCGGGATGGTTAAAAGCACTGAGTTTATTCAACCCTTTAACCTATGGCGTTGATGCAATACGTGGAATAATTCTCAATGAAGGTCGTTTTCCTGTTTATTATGATGTAATCGTTTTGCTTGTGTTTTCAGGCTTTATGCTATTCATTACATCATGGCTGTTCAATGTTAAAAAATAAAAGATAAAATATGAATCTTGAAAATACACTGCTTATGATACCCGGTCCTGTGCCTGTGGCACCGAGGATACTCCGCGCCATGTCAAAACCTATTATAGGTCACAGGAGCAAGGAATTCGGCGACTTATATAATGAAAGCAGGCAAATTCTGGCTGAGCTTTTTAGGACTAAAAATGACATATTCATTATAAGCGGTTCAGGCACCAGCGCAATGGAAGCTGCTGTGGGGAATATTATCGAAGAAAAAGATACCCTTGTTACAATCGAAAATGGAAAATTCGGGGAACGCTTCAGGGAGATTGGCGAGCGTTACGGCAGAGTAAAGCCTGTCAAATTCGACTGGACAACCGGAGAATCCATAGAACTTGACAAAGTTGAAACTGCTTTAGCTGAAGGCGCTAAAGCTGTTACTCTTGTGCATAACGAATCCTCGGTTGGTATAAAAAATCCTGCAAAAGAGATAGGAGAGCTTGCAAAAAAATATGGTGCTCTTTTTATCATGGACGGCATAACAACCATAGGAGGCGATGAAGTTCTTGTGGATAAATGGGGTGTGGACATTGCGGTCGTGGGTTCTCAAAAGTGCATAGGTGCTCCTCCGGGATTATCTGCGGTCTCTGTAAGTAAAAAAGCATGGGATTCCATTGTTGAGAAGCCTCCTTATTATATGGATTTAAAGGCGTACAGAAAATCAGCGAATAAAGAACCTGCAGAAACGCCTTATACACCTGCGGTACCATTATTTTTCGCACTTCAGGAAGCCTTGCGCATCGTAAAAGAAGAAGGACTTGAAGCGCGCATTAAAAGGCATAGCAGGTATGCTGAAGCTATTCGCACCGCAGCAGGTGCACTGAACATAGAACTTTTTCCTCAGTTGAATGAATACAGCAAATATTCTAATACTGTTACTGCTATGAAAATACCCAGAGACATAGACGATAAGAAACTTCGCGGCGGATTAAAAGAATCAGGAGTTCAGGTCTCAGGCGGGCAGGGACCTCTTGAAGGCAAGATATTCAGAATCGGGAGCATGGGCAACATCAGTAAACTGGATATTCTGAGCACCATACAGGCTCTGGAGATAGTGCTCCACAGGAACAATGTTATTAAAAGACTGGGCTCAGGTGTCGAGGCAGCCAGTAATATATTAAAATAAGGAGAATCGCTAAAATGGTAAAAAAATCAATAACCTATTTCGAACAGAACGGCGCAGAAAACACAGATGAAGTAATCGACCTAGTACAAGAAAGGCTTGAGGAAGGCGACATAAAAAGCGTTGTCGTTGCCAGCACAAGCGGTAAGACAGCGCTAAAGTTTGCACGAAGGCTTGGCAAAGAGACAAATCTGGTAATTGTTTCTACACATCCTGGTTCCAAACAGCCGGGTGTATGGGAGTTCGATCAAAATATTCTTAAGGAATTGGATACGTTGGGCTCCAAGATACTAAAACAGTCCCATGCTCTATCAGGTTTAGAGAAGAGTTTCACCCAGAAGTTTTCAGGCATCTCTCACAGTGAGGTTTTAGCAGAATCGCTAAAGTCGCTCTTTTGTCCGGGAATGAAGGTCGCGATAGAATGTGCAATCATGGCTCTTGACGGCGGCGCCATACCTCTCGATAAAACTATTGCTGTGGGAGGCACAGGAGCAAAAGGAAGGGGCGCGGATACTGCTATTGTTGCTTTACCCTCGCACACAAACAATTTCTTTGATTTTCGTGTGCTTGAGATAATCGCCAAGCCTTTCAATAACGATATTAAATGAGCACGGTCACCTCAGATAACCGATTGCTGGCGGAAAGATACGACCTGGTAAGCGAGGGTCAGTTTAATAATGGGTTAACCCTTATCGAAAAACTGGGGATAAAAGCAGGAAACAAAGTTTTGGATATAGGCTGCGGTACTGGTCGTCTCACGTTGCATGTAGCAAGAATTGTAAGTAACAAAGGGGAGGTGGTGGGTATTGATCCCTCGGTGCAGCGCATTGAAGTTGCGCAGAGAAAAGTCAGGGATGCGCACCTCCTTAACATAAGCTTCGAAATAGGCAATAGCAACGACCTGTATCATTTTGAAAACGGTAGCTTTGATATTGTTTACCTCAACATAGTTCTTCACTGGATTCAGGAAAAAGAAGATGCATTTGCTCAGATATATCGTGTGCTTAAACCGGGAGGAAGGCTGGGGATAACTACAGGGAATAAGGATAAGCCATATACGGTGAAATCGATCATAGAAGAAGTACTGCGGCGTCCTCGCTATGCAGGGGTTGTGGATGCTGAGAAACAAGCAAGTAAACCCGTGAATATGAACGAACTGAAGGCATTATTGCAGGGCGCAGGCTTTAAGATAATTGAAATAAACTGCAAAAAAGACCCTCGGTATTTTGAGACTCCACTTAAGTGCGTCGAATATGTGGAAGCAAGCTTATTCGGTAATTTTTTAAGCAATGTACCTGAGGCTCTTCGAGAATCAGTAAAATCAGATATCATGGTAGAACTTGAGAAGAGGAGAACACCAAAGGGAATTGAGGATGTGTATAATACGATTTTTGCAGTGGCTGAGAAATGATCGCATCGACTAATTGCAAAAACTGATATGAGATATAAGCTTAGATTTTTATTACTGGTTGCGGGTATAAGCGTGGCAGTCAACCCTGCCCTTGGCTTTGTCCTGGGAGTTTTAGTAGATTACATCGCAAGACACTGGTAGAGATGCTCGCCTTAAC
>CAYXIP010000129.1:0-3946 GCA_964465515.1 uncultured Candidatus Methanoperedens sp.
GAATAAAGGTTATGACCAGTGCGATAATTTTTGACTTTGACGGCGTTATTATAGAATCATTCGATATTAAAACCGAGGCATTCAGGGAGTTATTCAAAACATATCCAGAGCACGTTGATAAAATCGTTGAATACCATCAGCAGAACGGCGGGGTATCGAGATTTAAAAAATTCAAATATATCTACAGCAAAATCTTGAACCAGCCTCTTGATGAAGAGACCTTAAAGGAGCTTGGGGAGAAATTCTCCGCCTTGGTCATGGAAGAGGTGAAAAAATGTCCCTATGTTCCTGGGGCGATTGAGTTCATCCGCAGGAGGTCAAAAAGCCTGAAATTGTTTATTGCTTCTGGCACGCCTGAAGAAGAACTGCGCTCAATCGTGGCTGCACGGCATTTATCTGAATATTTTAAAGGGATTTATGGAAGTCCTGCGACAAAATCAGAGATTATGCTGGGAATTCTCGATCGGGAGAATCTGAAAAAGGAAGATACAGTTTTCATCGGGGATACTATAACTGATTACCGGGAAGCTAGTAAAGCCAGAGTGCCGTTTATCGCAAGGATAAATAGTTTATCCAATAATCCGCTGCTGGAGCTGGATGTTCCCAAATTCCATGATTTTTATGAGATCAACTCCCTGCTATAGAATACTCTCCTATCCTATAAATGCGGCTACGCCTGTATATGGAAGCACGCCACTACCCACGTTTACATCATATAGACAGATCGCAGAGGGAGATATAAGTAACAGTTGCATCATCTCGATGCATAACCACACTGGAACGCATATCGATTCCCCCAAGCATTTTATTGATAATGGAAGGTCGATCTCAGAGTATACGCTGGATGAGCTTACCTTCAAAAGCCCTGTAATTGTGGAGTGCCCGAAGGATAAACCAGTGCTGATATCACGGAACGATCTGCAGCATGCCCAGCACCAGCTTCGGATAAGTGATTGTCTGCTTTTGCATACAGGATTCGGAAGGTTCAGAAAAGAAGAAAAATATAGAACCCATAATCCAGGCATTGCTCCTGAGACAATCTTATGGATAAGAAAGGAATATCCAGATATTCAATGTATTGGAATAGACTGTATCTCTATCTCATCATTCCAGCACAGGAATGAAGGGAGGGAAGCACATAGAGCCGCATTTATCGAACGAATGCCCCTTGGAAAACCTTTATTGATAATTGAGGATATGAACCTTGATATAATATCAGGCGAAATAATAGAAACAATGATCGTACTTCCATGGCAGATAGATGGACTGGATAGCGCACCCTGTAATATAATAGCGAGCAATAGAGGCAAGGTATAATCAAATAAAAAAATCAAAATCATATGCAAAAATATCAGATAGTTCTGGCTTTCCCTTATAAGGATACAGCAGGCATAAAGCGAATGTTTTCTGAGAATGAATCTACGGGGTGGGTATATTTAGGTAAAGATTCTTCCAAAAGGCGCCATATAGAGAAAGAACTGGGGAGCAGTTTCAAGTATATCGATATAGCAAAACTTCATAATCAGGTTGCCGATGATTTAAGGCACGAGTACGTCCGCTGGATAGATGAACTGAACAGGCGTTATGGAGGTGATATCGAATGGTGGTTCGGCTCCATCTCTTCAAGGAATCCTTATAACTGTAACATATTTCAGTACTGCTGCTATCTTGAAATACTGGAGCGGTTATGGACAGACAGGGATAGGCAGCCCGGGCTGATCATGATAGAATCCATCGGGCTGGCATCAGCAATACAAAAGTGGGCAGCCCAAAAAAATACTGCTGTAAATGTTGTCCATTACAACCGTGCAAAGCTGAGCTCTTTAATAACCAGCCAGGTTTTTTTTCTCCGATGGGGAAATTTTTTCATCACCCTTCTGGCACGAGGGTTAGCATATAATATCACAAAGATATATAGCTCGAAGAAACTGGATATTAATCCATCCGTGATTTTGGATACCTTTGTACACGACTACTGCTTATCAGACAGCGGCGCTTTCAAAGACCGTTATTTCCCTTACCTGCACGAATATCTATCAAAAAAAGGTATGGTCGTACTTGTTCATCCCGTACTTGTGGGTTTTCGCTATAATTATTTTCCGATCTATAGAAGGATGCGAATAAGCGACACGCATTTTATCCTGCAGGAGGATTTCCTGCATTTTTCAGATTATTTTTTTGCTCTCATTTATCCGTTAAAGGTTTTACTTCAAAAGATTAAGCCTGCGCAATTTCGCACCTATGCTATTCACGATATATTAAGGGAAGAAAATATGCAATCCCCAGTTACCATAGGTATGGAGGCTGTTTTAATATACCGCCTGTTCTTGCGTCTTGAGCGCTCCAAACTGCGACCGGAGGTAATCATTGACTGGTATGAGAACCAGGTCATTGATAAGGCTTTAATTGCCGGGGCACGGAAGGCATTCCCCCGTGCAAAAATAATCGGCGCACAGATGTTTATTCATAGCTCTAACTTTATCAGTCTTTTCCCCTCCCAATCCGAGGCTGATGCGCACATCGTCCCGCACCTTATACTTGAAACAAGCCAGTACCAGTGTAAAGTCGCCCAATCTTTCACAAAGACCATTCCCTGCAAACCCGTAGCTGCCTTAAGATACTTTCATCTTTTTAGTGATAATAGCACACCCGATAACGGCTCGCACATGGATTCACAGAAAATTTTAGTGCTATTGCCTTTTAGTATTGATGAAGCAGTTGAGTTATTGAATATATTGAAGGGAATACTTGAGCGTATCGGTTTTGATGTTCAAATAATGATAAAAGGGCACCCGGACTACACCTCCGATGCTTTAATTCACGCTTTTGGAGAGCAGCACTGGCCAAAGCGCTTCAAAATTTTTAATGGAACTCTGCATGATGCTTTGAATTCTGCATCCGTAGTAGTATCCTCCAACTCAAGCTCAATGGTGGAAGCGGCAGCGAAAGGAATACCTGTTATCTTTCTTGGGAGACAAACAACACTTAATTATAATATGCTCTCCAACCTGAATATGGATATTGTGACAGAGTGCTTCTCTGCCTCCGAATTGATCAAAGCTATTGAAATGTATCTCAATCTGTCTCCTGATGAAAAAATAAAGTATACAGAGATGGGTAGAAAAGTGCGTGATAAATTCTTCGAACCTGTGAATGATAAGACTTTGTTGCCTTTCCTGGGTGATGAAGAGGCTGAATAAATGCTAACAAAAAAAAATTTAGCCTACCCAAAAAAAGTACCTGAGCTATTGAGGCTTTTAACACTGCCCTACCAGATAGGGTTCGTTCAGGGACACTCTTACCTATCCGAACAACAGGTACTCCAAATAAGACATGTTTTATATTCTGATAATACCGGAGATGTTACTTGGAACTACGAAAAGAGAATGGCTGCAGTGATCGGACGTGGCTACGGGATAAGTTTCGCCGCCGGCAGAATGGCTTTTTTTACCCTGCTGAAAATTATGAATATTGGCCCAGGCGATGAAGTCATCATGCCGGGATTCACCTGCTCGGTCATGCCAAATGCCGTTTGGCGCACAGGGGCAACCCCGGTTTTTGCTGACATCGATATCGAGACTTTCGGTTCTGACGCGGAGGGGATAGAGAAGAGGATAACGCCGCGTACAAAACTGGTCGTGGCTCAACATTCATTCGGGATCCCGTGTAATATCGAAGAAATCATTGAGCTATGCAAAGAACACGGTATTCCAGTAATAGAGGACTGCGCGATCACGCTGGATTCTTCCGTCGGCGGAATCAGGGTTGGGAACTTCGGGGATGCGGCTATATTCTCCTCTGACCATACCAAACCTCTAAATACGATAATAGGCGGTTTTCTTTATACGAACAATAGATCGCTGTACGAAAAAGCCAGGGAAATATCCACCGATCTGCCGCATCTGGACAGGGCACATCAGGAACGGCTTTTCAATCAATTCCTGTT
>CAYXIP010000130.1:0-3835 GCA_964465515.1 uncultured Candidatus Methanoperedens sp.
TTTAACGCTGAACTGCCCCTGCCATTCAGAAGTGGTTACGTTCTTGAATATGTAGCTTTTTCCCTCCTCTATGGTCGGTAGGGAAGATGCTTTTGCCCATTTCGTGAACTTTATCGTTCCTGACTCATCGCCCAGCAATCCCACCTGTGAAATAGATTCCTGGTTGGCTTCCCATAACTGTACAACCTTGGCGCGAAGCGTTACCCATTTCCCGTCCTCCTTTATATCCGCTGCCTTAACCACCGGCGTCTCGCGAGGCGTAAAAAACTCTGCTCTTGGGATATTGTGTTTTTTCAAGAAGATGTTTATTACGTTTCGCCGTGCTTCCTCAGGTGGAACCTTGAACCTGTTGATTAATTGCTCCAGCCTGGTTTCGATTTCGCTTAACTCTACTTTAACGCCATGCTTAGCGAAGCTGGCTTCAATTTGTTTTGCTGTTTCTTTCATATCTTTCCTCAAGCCTCTTGTTTATTTTTATTTGAGAGGCAGATTATACCTTATCCTGAGAACATATAAAGCTTCTCAGAGCGGGGTGAAAGTAATACTTTAAGAAGAAATAACTCAATTTAAAAAAAGATGAACCTGAACTATCCTGATATCAAAGATAAAATCGCTGCCTTCATAAGCTCAAAGGTGGCGGAATCGGGTGCAAGCGGCGCTGTTATCGGCTTGAGCGGAGGCATCGATTCATCACTGACTGCATATCTTGCCGTTGAGGCGCTCGGTAGAGAAAACGTACTGGGAATTTTGCTGCCCGATAAAGGCATCACACAAGAGGCGGATATCGATGATGCCCTGGAAGTCACACGAATGCTGGGCATCGAGCACAGGCTCATAGAGATATCCTCTGTTTTGCACTCATTCTCAAAAGTTATGGCTGATTTTGATAAAACGAATATCGTTGCAAATGGGAATTTAAAAGCGCGCACACGCATGTGCATATTGTATTATCATGCAAACCTAATGCGCCGCATGGTTATCGGAACAGGGAACAGGACTGAATTGCTGCTTGGGTATTTCACAAAATACGGCGACGGCGGGGTTGATATTGAGCCGCTCGGAGGTCTTTACAAAACCCAGGTGCGCGGGCTTGCACACTACATGGGCGTACCTGTGAGGATTATCGACAAAGTACCCACCGCGGGCTTATGGAAAGGGCAGACCGACGAAGGCGAACTCGGCGTTTCCTACGAGACTGCTGACAGGATACTCACCATGCTGGTGGACGAAAAAAAAGATGCTTCTGCTGTCAAAAAAATATTTTCATCCGCCGATGTGGACAGGCTGGTCGCTCTGATGCATGCTAACGAGCACAAGAGGATGCCACCACAGTCTCCCGAAACCTGATGAGCGGCTTCGCAAGATGCCTTCGTGCTGAAGGCGGCACTTCATAGAATCCAGGAGATAGACTCCTGCTAACGGTCTCTATCACCTGTTCTTTTTTCACTGCGCCGCATTTTTCGCACCTGTAGCCCTGTTCCCTGCCCATGGACTTCATCCGTTTTCCGCAGCAGAGAGGATTTCGAAGTTCATCCTCGTTGAGAGATATTATCCTGATTTTTTCAATGTTCAAAGTCCTTTCTTTCACGCTTCCATACACTGCTACCTCATCCCCTTTGCGGAGCTGCCTGATAATATTGCGAAAGCCTTTTGTGGGCTCAAAGGCAGCGCATTCAAGCGCCTCTCCATTCTCTTTGAGTTCAAAAAACACATGTCCGCCTTCTATTGTTCCTGGAGCCCGGTTTACGCAGCCTTTCAGGATGTAAGAGCGGTCATCCCGTACTTCATTGATTTTTGCAGAAATCAAATGCATGTCCGTATTCTGGTTTGTCTTGTAGATAACATATCGTTCGATTGGCTCGCTCTTTATCATCGAAAATGCATTTCTTACGATGCATTCACCATTTCCCCGAATGCCAAAAAGAATCGGGTCAGGCGAGTGCGGAGCAAATACGACACGCTTATTCTCATAATCCACCGTATCCCATGTATCAGGACGCGTGGCGGCATCGGCAGCCCAGACAGAATCCTCTTCGATTTCCCGCAGTGTGCCCCATCGCTTTTTCTCGCGGTATGCGATCAGCTCGTATGTGAAATCGGGAAGACCCGAAAGCGCAAAACCTGCGGCTGCAAGCGCTCCGATTAATCCCCTTTCGTTCTTGAATCCCATATGGCTTATCCCATGGCGCGCTAACAGTTCCTTTGCTTCATGAATTTCCAGCACGTCCTGAACAGCGCGCATCGAGAATCTGGCTAAATCAAATAACATCTCTTCTGTAGCATTCTCAACAAAAACAACCCCGGGATTGGTGTTTTTATCTGAAAAAACCGACATATCTTTCACGGTTCCAATGACCATCTCTTTAACTTTTTCAGCGTTTTTTTCATTTTTCAATTCAAGCGGAATTGCTAAGGCTGCATTACCCCGAGTTTTATATATTATATTCGGGTTCAGGCGGACAAGAAACGGGTATTCCTTTACCATGCCGTATTTTTTAAGTTTCTTGATGAGCACGGCTGTGAGATACGTTGTGCACATGCCTTCCTTTGAATCCGTATCATCGATTCCTATGATCACAAGCCCACACTTGCTTGGCTACATAATAAAACTTTATATAGACGTAGAAACAATCGAAATTTAATGAATAAAGAGTTGCTCATAACTCGTACCATCGCTATTTTGAGCAGGGCTGGCTTTATCATTTCAGAGCGCTGCGATATTCGCCCAAGGAGTTTTGATATAGCAGCCAGACGGGAGAACTTATTATTGCTGATTAAGGTGATTTCCAATATCGACGGGTTAAATGAGGAAACTACAAGAGAAATGCAGTTCCTTTCAAAACATCTGAACGGGTATCCGATTGTAATAGGAGAAAAAACCCGTGACCATCCCCTTGAAACTGGCGTTGTCTATTTCAGATACGGCGTCCCTGCAATCGATATAAATACGGTGCATGACTACCTTATCGAGGAAAGCCCGCCTCTGGTTTATGCCGAGCACGGCGGCTTGTATGTGAATATCGAAGGAAGCATTCTGAAGGAGGAGCGCATCCGGAAAAACATATCTCTTGGCGCACTTGCATCGCTGCTCGGCGTCTCAAGAAGAACCATAAGCAAGTATGAAGAAGGCGAGATGGCGGCAAGCGTTGATGTTGCACTCAGGCTTGAGGAGACCCTGGGCATGGGTTTTACTGTTGCAGTTAATCTCTTCGAAAAACTCGATTCGAATGACGCACAGAAAAAGGCAAATGTTGCAAATGAGTATTCAAATATTTTTTCTATCCTGAAAAATATGGGATTCGAGGTATTGCCTATTTCTCAGGCGCCGTTCGATGCGGTTTCCCAGTCAGGAAATCGCAGGGATGAAACCACCATACTCACAGGCGTGGGCGAATGCACGCGAACCATGGTGAAGAAGGCGCATCTGATGAGCAGCATCTCGGAGGTTGCTAACACGCAGTCGATGCTGATAGTGCATGGGCAGAGCAAGGCGAAGAATATTGAGAGAACGGTTCTTGTGGAGGATAAGGAGCTTAGGAGGTATAGTGATAAGGATGATTTTATTGACCTTTTGCAGGAGAGAGGGCGGAGGATAGAAGTTTCGTAAAGGGGCGAAATCATCCACAGTTTTCCGGTGTACAAAACTTAAGATATTTATTTTAATAGTTCGCGCGCCGATAGGAAAACAATGCAGCAGTGTGCCGTGAACTCGCCACAGAGACGCGGAAGGCGTAGAGGCGGTGGTGTTGTGAGAGGAGTTCGAGTAAACGAAATTACCTAAGAGAATTTTGAAAAACCATAGCGTCGAAATATTTAATACATACTAACTATATTT
>CAYXIP010000131.1:0-3735 GCA_964465515.1 uncultured Candidatus Methanoperedens sp.
TGGCACGTTGCATTTACTGTGATATTGGCAGCATGTATGGTATGCTCTGTTGTTCCCGGAGGCTTGAATTTGTCTATGCCATTTACATGGCAGGCGGAGCAGGTAAGAGCTGATGGTTTGTGCATCGGGGGATGTCTGGTCGGAGGCGTGGTCGAGTTGGAATGACATGCCCAGCATGCTTTATTGAGGTTAGAGCTTGCATTGTTCAGGTTCGAATGGATGCTCAGTTTCATTATGGATTCATTTACTTTCGGGATTTCTTCTTCCATCTCACCTTCACCAAATGCCGTGTTGCTGCTCCCGTGGCATCTCAAACAGTTGGATATTATTCCCATGCTCATGTCTGTGCCCATTCCTGAAACTGAAGAAATTGCAAATAGAGATAAAGATTCAACGGAAGCCTTCAATGCATTTTCGTCTTCGCGTATTTCTGTGGGGAGCACTACCCACGTTGAATTAGTGTAATGGAAGATTGAAAGGTTACTCTCATTCGTTCCATTTAATACTGCGTCGCTGTAAACCACTTCTATGTCCACCCTGCTGTAAGATAAGTTCCTGGCACCTATCCTGAAAAATTTGATTGGATCTCCGGGTAATGAGGAATCGGAGCTGTTTTCGCTTTCTACCTCAAGAGTTATTTCACCCTCTCCAGGTAAAGTGAAAGAAGCAGATAGAGACCTGTCGCCCATGTCAGTGCAGCTGTGGGACTCGCCGCCATCTATTTGAGGTTCGTGAACATGGGTAGCGTTATTTTCAGAATGGGAGGAAACTGCGAATAGAGATGAGACCTCTGAAGTTGCTCTCAAAGTATTATCTTCTTTGTTCACTTCCGTGGGCAGCATCGTCCATGTTGAATTACTGGCTTCATACCTGAAAATAGCAAGGTCTTCCTCATCTGTGCCGTTTATGTCCATTTCGCAGTAAGCTGCATTAACGGTGATGGATTCATAGGAAATGTTCTGTGCGTTTATTTTAAAAAATCTTATAGGAATACCGGGAGGAAAGGCAGTTAAAGGATTATTTTTACCAAAATCCTCAATGTTGACTTTTAGTTTCTCTGGACTGCTGTTTATTAGAAAATCAGCAGACAGATTTGTATCCGCATGGGCATGTACCGATAAATTTGAGGAGCTTGTGGTATCTATGTGGGTATGGTCAGCTGAGTTAGTGGCATTGGAGGTGTTTGAGTCTGAAGCGTGGCTTGTATTATCTATGTGGGTATGGTCAGCTGAGTTAGTTGCATTGGAGGTGTTTGAGTCTGAAATTAAATGAGCGTGATTGGTTGAGTCTGTGTTATTGGTAGTATTTGAGGCGTTTAAGTCGTAAGAAAAATTGCTATCTGTGGCATATACTGGAAGAATCATCAGTGCCAATATCGCTACGCTTGCAATTAGTGTGTTTGATTGCCTCAAGATTACCTATCCATGCCTATCCTTTTTATTACAGATAGTGTAAAATATATTACTACTATTTTAAGTGGATTATGGTTTATAAAATGTAAAAAACAAAAGTGTTTGCTTAAACTTTTAAAACTATATCGAGAAATCGAATGTACATTCGTGACGTCAATCGATTCAGTTACGAGTTAGTGCAGGTGTCTTGAGTCATATATAGTACCTATCTTTGCTTGATACCTCTTTCTGAGCAATATGGATACGATCAAAATCAAAAAAACAAAACCCAGTATCCAAACTATCCATGTTGTGGTCAGTGTAAAAGCTACGTGGGTATTTATTCCTGATTTATGCAAAAACATATCAAGCAGGCTCTCATTATTGGCTAAATGTCCCCCCATTGAACCAGTCAAAGTTATGCTTAAAAACCCTCCTAGAGCCATTGACACATACAAAACTTTCAGCTTAAAGTGTTTCCATAAATCTGCCCCGTAATTCCACCTGATCAACAGGAATATCGTCCAGAATACTGCCGCGTATCCCGTGAATAGTATCTTGTTAAGTACTAAAGGAGAAGCAAGCAAAACCTCCTTTGGCCAGGTTGAAGTGAGCCCGGTTATAGCACTGACTATAAGAAATAATAATCCTACAAAGGCAGAAACATAGGCGGTCTGTTCAAGAACTTGAGTTGCTTTGGGAAATCTTCCCAATTTATCTCCAATTATTTTAAATGAAATAGAAATGAATGCCAAGACAAGCATCCCGGTATGCAGCTCGGCAGATATCGTATGTAAATGAGTCATTTATTTTCCTCCTCTTTCCGGAATGATAAGCAGGGCAATAGTTATGCCTACAATTGATATTATTCCTGTAAGCATCGTAAGAAAGGATTGTTGCCTATCCTTTTCGGTTGGGATGATATCGGTTTCTGGATTTTGGGTTTTTACGGTGGAGGCAGGGAAAGAAGGCTCATCTTCTTCATGCCGCACCATACCTGAAAAGAAGTTTATAAATACAGTTGAATCTGCCGTATGATAGCTTGTCAGGTCTTTTGTTTCCGAGTATGCTAACAGGACTTTATACTCTTTTTCCGTTATTGCCACGTCAAAACTGTCTGTGGTATTGAGTTTTCTTTTAAACTCAATAACTGTACCTTTCTCACTCTCCGAACCGGCAGATTCCAGAATCTCATTTTTCCCGCCAAGGGCGGTTTTAGGTGCATGGTTTACAGGTGAGTTGGCAAAACTATCCTCGGTAACCAGATTACCATCTTTCACATATCCCATAATTATATCTGCTCCTTGCATCTGAGGTCCTGTGGCACCTATGCCGATTCCCATCCATCCTTTAGCGGGGCTTCTCAGTGCAATGTATATGTTTTCCTTATCCAGTGTCCAGTAAACATCCATGTTTATTTTGTTATCCCTGTAGTGATTTTGATATTCGTCTTCCTGAATTTGTCCATCTACTCTGGGCGTCGCTTCATATAAAGCAGAACTGAGGCTGGCAAAAGAAAGTAAAGTTAATACCGCCACGGTGCCCATCAAAATGCTTTTATTCATAACCTTTTCCTCTTGAAGATTTGTCATGATCTAACCAGTTTATTAATTGATATAATGCTTATACGATATTCTTCAGCTACTGTCTGCATTGCTTTTATTAAGGCAACCTGCGCATTCAATCCTTTTGCGATAAACTCGTCCTTTTTTTTACAAATATATGTCAATATGTTGAATGTATCCATGTTGCCAACTGCGTTTTAAGAATTTGTACAGATGTTTTTTTCCGAGCGCAGACTTATTCGCCTCTTTATCTTTAACGTGTTAACCGTAGTTATCCTTTAAGCGATTTTTGCTTTAAAAAAGAAAAATAACATTTATAGATTTTTTAATTTTTACAACAAAAAAACGGTTGGCATTTTATTTACAAATTGAAGACATAAAATAACTAAATTTTATTTTCGTGAAGCGTAACCGACTTTAATTATCGCAACCCCTTTCAGAGGTGAGTACATGGGACTGCCTTATTATTTCTGCACACCGGAATGTAAGTGCGCTTTCGAAGATAGTCCATCGAAATATGTAGCGGTTTCTGAGTACATTCTTTTTTATCCATCCTGCTTGGCGGATGGTAGTTAGTGCTCAGGTCACGATAAGAGTTCCATGCATGCTCGGATTCTCCCTGCCTCCGCAGCATATGTCGCAGTACCAGTGATATTCTCCTGTCTGCGTAGGGGTGAAGGTGAATATTTTTTGGCTTTCGGGAGGAACAGTGATATTCACAGTGGCTAAGCCTGCTGTAAGAATGAAATTGTGAACACCGCCGCCATCTGTATGCATCG
>CAYXIP010000132.1:0-3707 GCA_964465515.1 uncultured Candidatus Methanoperedens sp.
TGCCTATGCTATAGGGTATATTGAACTTGCATACGCCAACCTCAATAACATCCCCTATGCATATATCAAAAACAGGGCAGGAAAATTCATAGAACCCACGCTTGTGACAACCGCAGATGCTGCTGCCAGCGCAGTGCCGACATTGCCCGCAGGCGACGCAAGCTGGTCGTTCGTGAGTATTGTGAATGCAGCAGGAGATAATTCATATCCTATTGGTAGTTTTACCTATCTTCTTGTCTATAAAGACCAGGCTGATCCTACCAAGGGCAAAGCCATAGCTCAATTCCTCTGGTGGGCAGTTCACGATGGACAGAGTTTTTCCTCGGCTCTCCGGTATGTGCCGCTGCCGAATGAAGTCGTAAGCCTGAATGAAAAAACCATAAAACTTATGAACTACAAAGGAGAGCCTCTCATTTAGATGGATCTACCGAAGTTGCCTTTTTCCCGCCGGAGCAAGCTCTCTGGCGATTTTATTTTTGAAGTTTTTGTCGGATTATTTGCCCTGGCTATAGTTGTTCTTGCATTCTTATTGTTCAGGGAGCTTTTTATTGAGTCTTCTCTTTCAAGGAGTAATTTTGGCGCGGGTTTCCTGACAGGCTCGACATGGGATCCTGTAAACGAGGTTTTCGGCGCCCTGCCTTTTATTTTCGGAACCATTGTCTCATCGCTACTCGCCCTGCTCGTAGCCGTCCCATTAAGTCTTGGGATAGCGATATTTCTCTCGGAACTTGCACCTGCGAAACTCAGAACGCCTTTGTCCTTCATCATCGAATTGCTCGCAGCAGTCCCAAGCGTCATCATCGGGCTGTGGGGCATATTCATTCTCGCTCCGTTCATACGCGACTATTTTGCGCCACCTCTTTCGACCTACCTAGGCTTCCTGCCGCTCTTCCAGGGACAGATGTACGGTCTGTCCATGCTCACCGGTGGCGTAATACTTGCAATAATGATTATTCCGATAACTTCATCGATAACCAAGGAAGTCATTATGACAGTTCCCACACAGCAGCGGGAGGCGGCTCTTGCTCTCGGCGCTACTGGCTGGGAGACAACGCGGATTGCAGTAATTCCTTATGCCAGGTCGGGAATATTCGGCGCTGTAATCCTCGGTTTCGGCAGAGCAATCGGCGAAACAATGGCAGTAACCATGGTCATCGGGAACAGCCCACGTATCTCGGCATCGCTTTTCGCGCCATCAGCTACCATGGCATCAGTTATCGCAAATGAATTCGTGGAAGCAACATCAAAGCTTTACATATCATCTCTTATCGAGATCGGGTTCTTGCTTCTGGTGGTATCGGTCATAATCAATGTAGCAGCCAGGATTTTAGTATGGAAACTGCTTAAAGTTGAAAGGAGTGCGGCATGAAATGGAATAAAAGAAAATTAATTGACAGAATCATGTCTTTCCTGACCGCCGCATGCGTTATAATTGTAATAATCCCGCTGCTGAGTATTCTTTATACAGTAATTATGAATGGAATGTCCGCTATAAACCTTGATTTTCTCACACAACTACCAAAACCCGTTGGCGAAACCGGAGGCGGGCTCGGGAATGCTATCCAGGGAACGTTCATTGTAGTTGGGATTGCATGCTTAATTGGGCTTCCTGTAGGCATCCTCGCAGGAATCTATCTCTCAGAGTACGGGAAAAACAGCTTCGGCAGATCTGTAAGTTTTGTGGCTGATGTCTTATCTGGAACCCCATCGATAGTGGCAGGGATATTCGGTTACACGTTCATAGTCCTGTATTTCGGAAGCTTCTCTGCAATCGCAGGCGGAGTGGCGCTATCGGTGTTGATGATTCCTATCGTAGCAAGAACTACCGAGGAATCTCTCAAACTTGTGCCGGGCTCAATTCGGGAGGCATCTCTGGCGCTTGGAATACCGAGATGGAAAACAGTATCACATATCGTTCTGAGCACTGCAAGAAGCGGCATAATCACCGGTGCTTTACTTGCAATTGCAAGGGTATCAGGCGAGACTGCGCCACTCCTTTTCACTTCCTTCGGCAATATGTTCTGGGCAAGCGGTATAGACAAACCAATATCCACCATGCCTGTGCAGATCTATAACTACGCGATATCGCCATTTCCCGACTGGCATACCAAAGCCTGGGGAGGCGCCCTTGTTCTGATTGCCATGATTCTGATTTTGAATATTGGAGTGAGGGTCGTAACTCGAAGAAAATATATTCAAACAGGAGGATAAACGTGCAAAATAAAATCACTGTAGAAAATCTCAATGCCTGGTTTGGAACTAAACAGGTACTGCATGACATTAATCTTGGTATCCAGGAAAACAGCATAACTGCCATAATTGGTCCTTCAGGATGTGGAAAATCCACGTTCATCCGTTGCCTCAACAGGATGCATGAAGTTGTACCGGGGGCAAAAGTTTCAGGGAAAGTACTGGTCGATGGTAAGGATATCTACAAGAACAACATCGACCCTGTGGATATAAGAAGATGCATCGGCATGGTATTCCAGAAGCCAAACCCTTTTCCTACGATGTCCATATGCGATAATGTAGTAGCTGGTTTGAAACTCAATGGCATAAAGGATAAGAAGATACTTGATAGAGCGGTTGAGGAAAGCCTCAAAAAGGCAGCGCTCTGGGATGAAGTGAAGAACGATCTCAATAAATCAGGCGTGAGTTTATCAGGCGGTCAGCAGCAGCGCCTCTGCATAGCAAGAGCGTTGGCAGTCGAGCCAGAGATTATCCTGTTCGACGAACCCTGCTCCGCACTTGACCCCATATCTACGAGCAAGATAGAAGATCTGATGATAGAACTTAAGGAAAAATATACCATTGTCATAGTAACGCATAATATGCAGCAGGCAGCAAGGGTAAGCGATTATACTGCGTTCTTCCTCTATGGTAAGCTGATAGAGTTCGGAGAAACAAACCAGATATTCAAGAAGCCGAAGGAGAAAAGTACAGAAGATTACATAGTCGGGAGGTTTGGATAAATATGGTTCGCGAGGCATATCACAGAGACCTTCACAAGTTAAGGGAAGAAATACTTAACATGGGCAGCCTTGTAGGCAGGGCGATAGGAGACGGTGTGCTCTCTCTTAAGAACCGCGATGTGGAGATGGCTCAGAAGGTCATAGATATGGATGATGAAATCGATGCTATCGATCACAGCATTGAAGAAAATTGCATGCGCCTTCTTGCGCTCCAGCAGCCTATGGCGAGGGATCTGAGGCTTATAATCTCGGCATTGAAGATGAGCATCGACCTTGAAAGGATGGGCGACCTTGCACTGGAAGTAGCAGTCATCACTAAGATGACAGCAAATGTTCCTCCTGTGAAGCCACTCATAGACATACCGCGAATGTCGGAGATATGCCAGGAAATGCTGGCAAATACCATGAAAGCCTTTGAGAATAAGGACTCAGAACTTGCAAAACAGGTCGCGAAGCGGGATGATGAGGTTGATGCGCTCTTTGACCAGATAAGAAGGGAATTGATTACGATTATGATCGAGGACCCGAAAAAGATAACCGGCGCCCAGCACCTGACCTTTGTTGCGAGGTATCTTGAAAGAATAGGGGATCACATTACGAATCTCTGTGAAAACGTGGTTTTCATGGTGACTGGCGAGAGGATGGAATTGAATTAAGCAAAAGAGAAAGAGATAAGAGAGGAATGACTAATAACCTCTTGACAGGAAAATGGAGATAAAAACATGGGACTGAAAG
>CAYXIP010000133.1:0-3690 GCA_964465515.1 uncultured Candidatus Methanoperedens sp.
AAACCAACCGCGATAATTGCGCCTGTACTGATAAAATATTTTCTTAAACTACGAACCCATTCGTAGTCATAGCAATCTCTTTTAATATCCATGCCTATTAAAAGCAAGAATGCCAGAAAACGAGAAAGACCCAGGCGATGAAAAGCTACTCATACTCCCTTTAGGAGACGAATCCAAGAAGATAACGCAGGTTATCTCAAACGACACCGCAAGGCAGATAATCGGGCTTCTTGCCGATGCGCCGCTTTCAGCAAACGATATTGCAGAGCGTTTGCAGGCGCCTCTTACAACTATTACATACAATCTTGAGAATCTTGAGAGCGTTGGGCTTGTTAAGGTTGAGAAGATAAAATACAGCGAGAAGGGCAGAGAAGTAAAGATTTACGCGCCTGTGAGAAAGCTCATTGTTGTTGTGCCTGAGAAGACTGACAGGAAATCGGTGGCTGATGTTCTCAAAAAGTACGTGGGCGTAATACTGGCTGCTGTGCTTGCCTCAAGCTTTATTGAGTTTTTCACGAGGAGCATGAGCAGGAGTGCAAAAGTGATGCAGATAACAAGCGATTCGGTTGATTACATGTCAGCTCCCACTCCAGCGGTCCCGCCGATTCCTGCAATCACATCCACGCCTGTGAGGATAGTTAATGAAACCATAAAAGGTGCTGGAGAAATTTTTGGCACAGTTCCCACTCCAGTAGCTACTCCAGTGGTTACCCCGGTGCCTACAGCCGAAGTTCAATCTGCTGCGACCTCCACACTAATCATCCCTGCGCCAGCACCTGTGTATGCCGGGAATGCTACTGCTACTCCAACGCCCGTCGTTGTTCAGCCTTCGGCACTGGATAGCGGTGTGGCAAGCCAGGCGGCGCCTGATATTTTTACGAATATAGCGAATATGATTGCTGCGCATCCAGGGTTGGTTTTCTTCTTGGGATGCCTGTTTGTAATAGTGATATTCGTAATAGTAGAATATCGGAAAAGGAAATGAGATACGCCAGAAACTCTTTCTTGTCTTTACCTTTCATCTATTCGCTTCTTGGATACTAACACAGCCTGTTGTAGCAGCGAGGAATATGAAAAGCAACGGTGCATGCATAAATTTTTTTGTTTAGACCATTTTAACTAACTTTTAGCAGTATTCTGTGACAAATCCAATTTCATAATCTAAGTTCTGGATACCTCTGGTATTCTATATCTTGCTCCGTTCAATTGCATATTTATTGATTAGCTGCTTTTCAGCTTCAGTTTTTCCCATAAGAATATTGTATCCTCCATCAGAGATATTTGAACCAATAACATCCACAGGAAACATTGCTGAACCGATAAACTGGTTTGGCGTCTGGCTTGAATTCTTTATTATAAAACCAGATCCCATATCTGAAAAAATGGTAAGGTCGATATTCTCACCTGCAATGGAGGCAATCTTAGGTTTGCCAATAATATCTCCCGTGCCTTTGATTCCCACTTTATCGGAGTCCTCAGGGCGACCTGTATCCTCTATCGGTACGGTCGCATTTCCAATACCACTTTGTATGGTGTTGGATATATTGTTCCAGGCATCTGGTGGAATGCTGTATGTGCCAGGGTTTAATGGATTGTAACCGCGCCAGCTACGAGTATAATAGTTACCAGGATTTTTGCTGCTATTTTGTTTTTGGCTAAAAGTTGTGAAGATGAAACTTTATTCAGTGCATCGGAAACATGGTTTATTAATGATTTAACGATTATATTGTTTTCATCCCTGTTATCATACGCAGTTCTGAGTCTTTCCTTCAGTTCTGGATATCTATCTTCGATTAACAAAGTGGCATTTACTTCGCTATCTTTCCTATGCAACAGTAAAGAACTAATTATGGCGATGATGAATGCCGAAATAGGCAGGATTATTGCGATAGGGACTGGTAAATAAGAAGATTTGTTTAAGAAATACTTGACATCAAATATAATAAAAACTACATAAAAAATGCTGAAGAACGTGATTAAATCCAAGATTAAGAGAAGCCGCATGTGTCTTAAAAATCCTGATCTTATCTTTAGAAGTTTATCCAAGAAAGTATTCATTTCAACCACTTTAATCTCCACCACACAGCCAGAACTCCTATAACCCCTAAAAGCACCTCAAACCCCGGCGCCTCCGGGCTTGCCTGCGCAGTCGGTGTCGCAGATGGGGTCGCTGGTATATATGGAACCGCAGTCGGTTTTGTTGTTGTCGGGGCAGGTGTACCGACCCCAAGTCCGATTGTATCTACTGTGAACCCTTTCTCCACACCGCCTTTACCGTAGTGACACCTGAAGCAAAAACCGTTGTTTACCGTGATTTCAGAGAATTTTGATGGCTTCGTATCCAGATTGCTATGACAGGTATTGCACTTGCTGTCATTCCCGCTGTAATCAACGCTGTGGCTAAATACCCATTTCGAAAACAATGGATTGATCGCGGTCGATGTGCTCGGATGAGCTGGTGCGGTTGGCGTATAGTCAATTATCGTTATTCCTCGTCCTGTACGAGGTGAGCCGAGGGTGATAACTTCGAATTTCTGCGGTTTGGTCTTCAGTGACAATATGACATAGACATTTCCGCTAAATATGCCGAGCACCCCAACATCGGCGGGGTCATAGTAACTGACTGTTGGATGGTCATAACCCTGCGCTATGGTAAAAGTCTCTATCCAATAGGTCGGGTCTGAAAGGCTACCAATAACAGATACCCGCAGCTTCTGTCCCACGAACTGGTGGATATCCTTTGTCAAGTCATCAATACGTGTCGGGATGAGATCGAGATTATTTATCGTGATGAGGCGAGCGCCTGCATCTTTTTCACTCAGATTAAACTGTGCTGTACCGTCAGTAATAGTTGCAACCTTATAGAGTATACCGTTTAAGACGCATATGCCTTGAAAATCGCATAATTTAGCATCCGTGATTGACGTTGCCCTTACATCCCCTTTGCCGTCAAGGCTGGGTTCCAGATGAAGTGTCAATGTTCCAGCAGCAGCAAGCCCTGTGCCTAATACGAACCAAATTACAAATACTGCAACGGTGTGGTATTTCATTTTTTAATTTTCTCCTTACTTGTTTAATCTCCGCCACCCAACCAGAACTCCTACAATCCCTAAAATTATCTTTTAAGGAGGCGGTATCTCGCTCAGCCCCCCTGATAGGTTGATTTTTGAGATTGCATTGCTATACTTCAAATGAAGTTCGAAGTTTTCAGTTTCATTGCTTTTTACATATCGAGCAATTACTCCACATATCGGGCCAGAGTCTAAGCTGCGGCCAAGCAAGTTCTCTGTGGAATCATAAGCTGATGCACTTAGGATTATCCAGTAATCTCTATCATATTCATTTTTTAGAGTACCTCTTATCAAGACTCCAAGGTCTCCCGGATTTGCTGTATATGGGAGACAAATATCCCTGCTTTTTAAGGTGGTATAATTCAAAGAATAATTTAGAAGTAATATCTTACTATCCAAGGTGGTAGGGTATTCGCCACCAGAAAGTAATATCTTATTGTTATATCCCTCTGAAGAGAGATAATCTCCGTCATTTGGGTACTTTTTTATTTTCGAAAGATCTATTTTCTGCTCGCGCGATGTGCCTGTGCCATCAGCTCGCACTTCCACAAGGAAGCCGTAGCCTGCTGAACCTTTCTCTAACCATGCCTCAATATTCAGAACGTAAAGCCCTGTTTCA
>CAYXIP010000134.1:0-3642 GCA_964465515.1 uncultured Candidatus Methanoperedens sp.
ATGTCACGCTCCTTGAGTTGCTTGTAAAACCTATCAGGGAGGAAAGATTTGATCTCGTTGAGCAGTATAAAACAATACTCTTAACACAACTTGAGATGGTCGCTCTGGACGAGGTGGTGTCTTTGAAAGCTGCTGAACTGCGTGCAAAATATGGAATTAAAACCCCGGATGCAATACAGCTTGCATCCGTTGTCTCTAAAAGCGGGGATGTATTCATAACCAATGACGGAAGGCTGGATGCTGTTGAAGAAATTAAGGTTTTGACTGTAGGCGACCTGTAAAGTGGCCCATTGGTAACTTTCCACAATCCATAAACACCTTTATTTTTTACATAAAAGAATACGAAATCTCCGGTTTTATATAACTACTGACATTGAAGAATTAAATAAGATCACAGAAAAAATAATTGGATGCGCAATTGAAGTTCATCGCAATTTAGGTCCCGGATTGCTGGAATCTATATACGAAAGAGCACTTTGCTATGAATTTACTGCCAATAATATGACTTACCAAAATCAGATTACAGTTCCGATAATTTATAAAGAAACAACATTGGGTAACCACATAATCGACATTCTTGTGGAGAATGAAATCATTGTGGAAATTAAGGCTGTTGAAAAAATGAATCCATTGTATGAAGCCCAATTATTATCTTATATGAGATTATGTGGCAAGAACTTAGGATTGTTGATAAATTTCAATGTACCCTATTTGAGAGAGGGCATAAAACGAATGATTCTTTGAAAAAGCTGGAATTATTGGATGAAGTCTTTGTGAGCGCTCATATAGACTTCGGCGCTGGACGCTTTTGAAATTCTATCTGACATGGGATAAATGATGGCAGTAAGTGTATGATGTAAAGTTACACAAGGGTCAAATAGGCACGCCATATCGAGAAAAAAGCTTATGCATGAAGCCATATACAAATATGGGAGTGATAGCATGATAACAGTCCGCAATCCTGAAACCATCTACCAGGCAAGAGGTCAAATCCAGAACGACACATTCCACGGGCGGTGGCACTTCTCCTTCGACCAGTACTACGACCCTGAATATATGCACTTCGGCACCCTGCGCGTGTTCAACGATGATACGCTCTCACCGGGCGCGGTCTGGCCTCTGCATCCTCACCGCGATAACGAGGTCGTGACCTACTGCGCAGCGGGGAGTTCTGACACGAGGACGAGCGCGGCAAGGGCGGGATACTGCGGAAGGGCTGGGTACAGCGTACCACTGTTGGAAGGGGCATGTGGCATTCCGAGATCAATAACAAGCCTGATGAACCCATGCGCTTTATCCAGATGTGGTTTTTCCCAACAACACGTGGTCTGGAGCCATCGGTTGAGCAGAAAAAAGTTGAGAAAGCGGAAAGGACGAATAAATTCCTGCCCATCGTATCCAATTCTTATCATGGCGCTCTGCGCATAGTCTCAGATGCAGCAGTCTTTTCCTGTTTCCTTGAGGCTGGTAAAAAAGTAAACCACAAGCTTGAGCCCGGCAGGGGTGCAACCTCTACGTGCTGGAGGGCGGAGGTGAACAGCATCCAAATTCCGAACCTGGGTGCAGTAAAAATCATGGAAGAAGAGAAGCTTCTCGTTGAAGCTAAAAAGGATGCGGAACTGCTGCTTGTGGATGTACTTCTCTAAGCGATATAGCTTGCGCTTTCCCTGTCAAAACCTTCCACAAGCTCAAGCCTCATATCATCGGGCTGCCATGCTGCATCTGGATACACGAGATTCTTGAAGAAATGCGTTGTGTCGGCTGCTATTCTTGTGGCAAGATGCTCCTCCCCGAATGCATCTTTTGTAATCTCAAAAACCATCTTTCTTACACCGTCTTCACTGAGGTAACCGAGGGTGTGCAGGTACTCGTGCAGCAGGACATGGAAGATGTAAGGTTTGTAAAGCTCCTTTCTTGTTTCCATGATTCTCTGGAGCGGGATTTTATTCATCACAATAACGTTTGAGCCCACGGGATAGAAGGCTCCAAAAAACCCCTGCGGGTGGTTGCCCAGATTGGCAAGCCCGAGCATGATGCCTCCCCTGCTCTTCCTACGGCTTTCCCATACAGCAGATTTCACGATCTCGAAGATGTCTGCCAGTGTCCTTGCATTTTCCAATCGTGCATGAAAATTTTTCATTTTATTTGTCTCTTTTTCCATTCTGGTTTTTGCCTCATTTATAATTCGTTATATTACGAACATGTATAGATTGGCGCACGGTAATTAATACTTTTGCTCCCGCCTGCTATAAGCTACGAATCCATTCGTAATTATAGCAATGGTTATTACAATAAAAGCCAATAAAATAAAATTGATGCCACAAACAGCCGATGAAAAGCCTCAGGAGAGAAAATCAAACTCGACTCTTATATACGCAGCAGTGGCTGTGCTGGCAGTGATTGTTGTTGCGGCTCTGGCATTATATTTCTATTCAGCCCCGCAGGAGAAGCAGATTGGGAATCCGAATACGACACTTCATCCGATAAATGTTGTTTCGGTTCAGGAAGTGAAGCCACCGGTTCCCGCCGGGGTAATAATCAGAGTAACTTTGCAAGCTAACTCCACTGATGCGCCGGTTACCAAACTCTCTGCCAGGCTGTTTATTATCGGAAAGAACGGAACATTCAACTTCCCCAACATAAATCAGTCAAACCCGTTAATATCAAATCAAACTGCGTCGCAAACTTTATCCATAATAGGCCCGGCAGCTTATTTCTTGGATAGTCCTTATCCTATGCACATAGAAGGTACACTTCAGAACGGTCAGACGTTCAGTTACTGGACAAATGTGACTATATCCGAGCCACCAAAGTCGCAGATGAAGACACTTCGCCCGGTAGGTATTGTTGCATCGGCGCAATCGGGTCCGCCTCCGTGTACACCTGTAGGCAATGGTTATGAGTGTAACGCGGCAGGGCCGCCGACCTGGATATCGGTGAACGTGAACGCAAGCTCTAACGATGTGCCTGTTATACAACTGTCAACGGTGGTCTTGGATTACGACAGGGAATTCCTCGTCTGCGATAATTTCGGCATAAATGAGAAGAATCCGCTGATGCCGGGTCAAAATGCATCTACGACCTGTGGTTATAGAGGTTTGGGTGCACCAGTAGATTTATTCATTGTCAATGGGACTGCTGCCGTGTTCGTAGAAGGTATGCTTCAGAATGGTCAGACGTTCAGTTACTGGACAAATGAGACCACGTCATAGGACTGCCTCTAAGAGATTATCCCTATCAATCGAAATGGTTATAAAAGATAAACCAGAATAAGCAAGCGAATGTCAAAAAAGAAGAGGCAAAAACTCCCTGAAAAAAAATCAAACACGACCCTGATATATGCAGCAATCGCCGTGCTGGCAGTTGTTGTTATTGCGGTGCTATTGTTAAATTTCTCATCCACTCCGCAGCCGCCTGAGAAACTTCCTTCTGCTGGAGGATACGTGAACCTAAGTTTGCCGATTACTCACTTGCCCGCAGGCAAGGTTGAAATCATCGAGTTTTTGAAATTCGACTGGTGTCCTCGTTGCTATGACCTTAATAATAACCTGCCACAGCTTCTGGAAAAATATGGCAATAATGTCAATATAACGTACGTTCCAATAGTCTGGCCTGGAGAATCAACCAAGAGCATAGAAGCTT
>CAYXIP010000135.1:0-3624 GCA_964465515.1 uncultured Candidatus Methanoperedens sp.
GCAATGAAATCAACATATTTATTCAGCAGCGGAATAAGAAAATATGTTTATAGTTGCATATACATTTAAAAAAAATGAAAAAAGGCAACAATTCATTCCTTCCCTATCATCACTTCCGTTGCCTTCACCACCGCCAGAACTTTATCATCTTTTTTTATTCCAAGCGCATCTGCAGCCTCTTTTGTGATGACCGCAGTTATCGTTGAAGGCTCGACCGCGATCTTAACCTTCGCAATCAAACCTTCCTTTTCAATCTCGATAACTTTGCCTTTCATCTGGTTCCTTGCAGAGATTTTCAATCCTATCACCTCCCAGAAAGTTTTATCATAAACCGTCTGCGCAAGTATATTCTGATACGCATTATATTCTTCAAGTAAGTTTATTGCCCTTTCGGTCAGGAACGTGCCCTGGGCTTTCCCGCCGCGCTTTTTTATTATTACAGGCTCTCCCACGCTTTCCTCGATTTCCTTGAGCAAGAGCCATGCATGCTTGTATGAAATTTTCACTTTTTTGCATGCCTTGTTCAGCGAACCCTCCTTTTGAATAGATTCAAGAAGTGCTGCCTTTCCCATGCCTATGGTCGGCTCATCCTCATTATTTACAAGCCATAGTTTAGCCTTAGCCTTCATCGTGATATAACTGACCTGAAAAGGATTAAATATAATGGTCATTCATAAATAATCCTATGGAAAGTATCGATCTCAGAGGCAAGGTATGTCCCTTCGTTTTATTTTATACAAAGAAAAGGCTCGAAACCACGCCAACAGGTGAAGAACTGGAAGTGTTAACCGATGACCCCACAGCAAAAGAGACCATCTCGGGCTGGTGTGGGACGCATCACCATGAAATACTGGAAATAAATGAATCAGGCGGCCAGATAAAAATCGTGATTAAAAAGCATTGATAAACCTTAAGTAGTAATCGTTCGTAATATTACTAACAATTATGGATTTCGTAGCGCGTGTAAGGAAAAATCTCGAAGGAAAGCTGCGGATAGAGGACGGCAACTGCGGCACTACCCACAAGGTATTGAAGGAGATCTCGAGGCTGGGAGGGAAAGCTGTAACATGGGAGAGACCCGACGGCGTTTTCGCAAGAATACTCGATGACAGGGGCAATATCGTGGGGGAGGGAGAAGGCATAACATGGCCTCCTGCAATCCTTTTTGCGATGGTTGAAGGAGGTTTCTTCCCGAAGGAAATAGAATCCGAGCTTATCAAATCCCTTCAGTGCATCATCGATATGGAAAAAGTAGCTGATATCTATGGCTACGGCAGGGTTGTTACGCCGGTGGCGGCTGCCTATAACGAGGTATGGAGGAATGGAGGAAGGGTTGCGATCAGGCGCAACTCATGGGGTGTGGAAGTTGCTTTTATAGACAGGGATGACAACGAGATTGCGGTTGGACCGATTTCCTACTGTCCCACATGCGGCACAGCAGCCACTATTCCAAGGGCTCCGGAGCTTGCTGCAAAGATAAAGGAAGAACTCAAGGACAAGCGCAACACAGGAAAAGAGAAGTACGAGCGCAGGATAGAGAACCAGTTCTTCTATAAGAACGACAGGGTGTGCTGCGAGATGGTGGAGAAAGGCGCTGTTCTGGGACGGGCGATGAGATGCTGCATAGCCTACGCAGGCGTTGTAGCGGAGGTGCATGCAGGCATGGCAGGACCTAAATGGGGCGCGCTATTCAAGGAATACTGCAAGGTGTGTCCTGTGAAGCTGTGTAAAAAAGGGAAAAATACAGGAGAGGAAGCGAATAACCTTCTTGTCTCTCTCGAAAAAAAGAACATGACAACTGATGTCGGGATAGACACGTATATCACGGCTACTGTGAAAAAGAACGGGGAGTTTATGGGAAAGGGCATAGGTACGGTTTGCGCATTCTCGTCATTGATGTACGCCGCTGCAAAATGCATCCAGCTTAAATCAGAGATAGAGGTAGTCAAAGAGTGAAGGCTGAATGCATGAGATATCGATTGCAGGGGCTATTGTTGATGCGGTGATTGAGGCAGCGAAGAAACACAATGCAAAAAAAGTGAACGAGGTATTCATCGAGATAGGCGAATTAACAGCGCTCAATCCTGAGCAATTGAAGTTCATTTTTGAAACGATAACCCGTGATACTGTGGCGGAGGGGGCGAGATACGATATCCATGTTGTCAAGCCGTTGATAGAATGCAGGGAATGCTCATACAAAGGTCCAATCGAATTCTTCGAGAGGCTTCATTTTTTCCTGCCAGTAATAAAGTGCCCTTCATGCGGGGAAACCGATGTGGATATAATCGCAGGACGGGAGTGCTGTGTCAGGAAAATAAAAATTAATTAATCAGTTTCGCCTTTCAGCAGTTCATTCACCACGTCTTGCGTCCTCAGGGTTCCTTCTGCCACCCGCTTGACCATCGGGTAAATATATCGACAATCCGGGATCTTTTCCCAGACGTCTGAACCGACTTCCCTTACGACCTGATCCATTATCCCTGTGCATCTATCGCATACTCCCTTCGGGTTTGTCGTGGGTTTTCCGCATATATCGCATTTCATATTTTACCCCCTACGTTATAATTATAAACTGAATGGATAAATAGCTATCCTGCAAAACATTTATCACTATTGCAAATAAGGTAAATCCATGAAACTTTTTGTTCCTTCCCCGGGACACATCAGCAGCCTTAAAGAATTGTTGAAGGAAAAAGAAAGAATATATTCCATATTCATGGCTGGCTCCCCGGATTACATAGGCACAGGGAGAAGCAACCTCGCTTCGCCTCAGCTGGAGGATATTGCCGCTCAGACAGAGTATGCCCATAAGAACGGGGTGAAGATGGAGCTTGTCTTGAACTCAAGCTGCATGGGAGGAAGACAGCTCACGCCTGAAGGATACAGGATAAACCACTGGTATATCGAGAGATTAGTGGATGCAGGTGTTGATTCCATCGTTGCAGCCGACCCATATCTTATCGAAACGATGGCAAAGGATTTCGATGTCGAAGTTGTTGTTTCCGTGCTCGCCTTCGTGGACTCACCGCAGAAGGCTGAGTTCTTCGTAAACCTTGGAGCAGACGCCATAGTGATTGATTCCAATGTTAACAGGCATTTTGATGTGCTTCATGCAATCAGGGATTCTGTTGACTGCGAACTACGGCTGCTTGTGAACGAGGGCTGCTTATATCGCTGTCCTTTCAGGTATGCCCATTTTAACTTTTTCTCCCACGCCTTCGGACCAGAGCCAAGACCCAATGTGCTGGATGACTACTATTACTATAAATGTCTTGAACTTCGGATTGCAGACCCTGAACTTATAATCAAATCCCCATGGATAAGACCCGAGGACATAAAGCTTTACAGGGATATTACCGATGTTTTCAAGATAGGTGGAAGGACTCATTTCGTGGAGTGGATACTGAACTGCGTGGATGCATACTACAATGAGAGCTATGACGGGAATCTCATGGATCTCCTCGACTGCCCCAAGGATTTGAAGGATTTGTTCTACATACCAAATAAAAGTCTTGAAGGCGTTCTGGAGCAGCAGTGGAAGAACTGCAAGAAGGTTTGCAAGAAATGCGGCTACTGCAAAGCACTTGCGAAAAAGGTAACACAGGTTTATACGAAAGGAGGCAC
>CAYXIP010000136.1:0-3586 GCA_964465515.1 uncultured Candidatus Methanoperedens sp.
CAGGCTCTGTTTATCTCACTGTCACAGGTACTTCTGCTGAGATGGGCGATGACGGTTCTGTAGGAAGAGGGAACAGGTGCAACGGATTAATTACTCCGAACAGACCAATGAGCATGGAAGCCACGAGCGGGAAAAACCCGATAAACCATGTGGGCAAGCTGTACAACCTTCTCTCCAACCGGATAGCGAATGATATTGCAGAGAATGTTCCCGGAATCGAGGACGTTTATCTACGCATTCTTTCGCAAATTGGGAAGCCCATAGACCAGCCTCTCATAGCGAGCGCACAGGTGATACCTGAAGATGGTGCTAATATGAAGGTTATTAAATCTGAGTCGGAAGCCATCATTGACCAGTGGCTTGCGGATATCACGAAGATTACAGAGATGATAGCTAAAGGACAACTGGATACGTTTTAGCCTATTATTTTTACATTTACGCTTCTTGTTCTGGGTCCATCGAGTTCAACGAAGAATATGCTCTGCCATGTGCCGAGAATGAGGTGCCCGTCTTCCACGGGTATAGCAACGCTGTTTCCCAGAAGCACCGCGCGCAGGTGAGAGTCTGCGTTGTTGTCTATCTGGTTGTGGGCGTAGCTTTTGTTTTCTGGAACAAGTGCTTCCAGCATCTCCAGTATATCGCTTCTTAAACCGCGCTCATTCTCGTTTATTATCAGGCTGCTCGTGGTGTGGCGCGTGGATACTACGCAGAGCCCATCTTTTACGCCGCTATCTTTTACTACTGCACGAACACGGTCTGTTATGTCGATGAGTTCTGTACGGGCTTTGGTCTGGATGTCCATAAAGTTTCCCATTATTCAATCATAAAATAATTCATAATTCGTGCCCTTCATTTTTTAAATATTCTTCGATGGTCTCAATAAATTCTTTTGCTTGTTCGATTAATACTTTTGCTGTCTCTTCACTTACCGAACCCACAGCGCCATAATCTCCTGCCTGTCTTGTATCGAACGCCTCTGAAATATAACGATGCAAGGTAGCAGGTAACAGACCATTTTTAACGAATTCCTTTCCAAAAACTGAGATGACTGCTGAATGTTTAGAAAAAGCCAGATTTTTTATCAGTAACAATGCTTGAACAGCATAAAACATAGCATAATAAGAACGGCTGGCAGAAAAATCCGGATATCCGCTCTTTAATAACTCTTTTGCAGCCCCGAGGCTTTCTTTTGCTTTATCAATCAGTCCTGAAATTTCGTCGTCTCTCATATAGAAAATCCTTCTCTTTTTGCATTAAGAATAACAGGTAATTTCTTCGTCCTGAAATCTTTTTCAGTTAGCGGGATTGTAGAAATCAACGTATCGTATTTCAGGTCCAATTCCCATATTGCGTCGAAATATTTTCGGCGTTCAGATGCAGGTTCTTTCATATCTTTTAAAAGAATTATAATATCTATATCCGAGCCCTCTGTAAAATCCCCACGTGCATAGGAACCGTATAGAATAATATCTTTTAGTTTATCTCCATAAATCTGCTTAAGACGCTTTTTAACTTCGGCTAAAATTGTTTTTATTGTTTCGGGTATTTTTTTCTTCATTTTACTCCACCTTAATGCCTTACGATATATGTAATTAAAACTATTTGTAAAATGGATAAGCTTTTTCATTATAACTTCGATATATAGCCAGAATGCCAAAAGGAAAATTAATCACGATAGAGGGAATTGATGGAACAGGGAAGTCCAGCATAACAAAAATGCTGAAAAAGAAGTTCAAAGATACTGTTTTCACAAAGGAACCCACAGAAAGCTGGATTGGAAAGGCAGTAAAAAAATCAATAAATTCTGATACAGACCATTTAGCAGAGCTTTTCTTATTCCTTGCAGACCACGCAGAGCACATAGCAAAAGTAATCAGACCTGCGCTTGAAGAAGGGAAAATAGTTATCTCTGACAGGTACTCTGACAGCAGGTATGCCTATCAGGGCGCCACGCTTTCGGGTATTTTCGATGATGCGATGGGATGGGTACAAAATATACATAGAGATTGGACGATTATACCGGATTTGACCGTTCTTCTTACAGTAAACCCTGAAGTTGCTGTCTCGAGATGTGGTTATCGAGGCAACCATACCAAATTCGAAAAAATCGAGTTCTTAAAAAAGGTACAGGGGAATTATATGAAACTTGTTGAGAAAGAACCGCACAGGTTCGTAGTAATAGACGCCGGAAAGGAACTTGATGTTGTAGGGCGTGAAGTTGAGGTTGCGATTGAAAAATTTTTGAGCGAATAGGAATGGAAGCTATAATCGGAAGCGTCAGAATAACCCTCGTATTGGGCGACATCACCGAGCAGGATACCGACGCCATCGTAAACGCAGCCAACTCAAGCCTCATGGGCGGAGGAGGAGTTGATGGCACAATACACAGGAAAGGCGGAGAGGCAATACTGGAAGAATGCAAAGCGATAAGAAAAACTTTGTATCCCGAAGGCTTGCCAACAGGAAAAGCAGTTGCAACAACGGCAGGAAAGCTGAAAGCAAAAAAAGTAATACACACAGTCGGACCAATCTGGAGCGGAGGAAATAACAGGGAACCTGAACTTCTTGCAGATGCTTATAAAAACAGCCTTGCTCTCGCTTTAAAAACAAGACTGAAGACGATAGCTTTTCCATCCATAAGCACAGGAGCGTATGGGTATCCTGTCGAGAAGGCAAGCAAAGTCGCACTTAAGGCTACTAAAGAATTTCTTGAAAAAAATAAAGGAATCGAAGAGGTAAGGTTTGTGCTACATAGCAAGCAAGATCTCAAAACCTACGAAGATGCACTGCGTGAGATTCTGGCTGATTTGAGCTAACTGCCTTTCGAACCCAGAGTTTTGAATATGTTGTATGCGAACAGGTAAGCTCCTGCAGCTATCACGATAGCGAACAGCATGATAAGCAGCATATAAGGACCGATTGCGGATTCTATCATGCCGGGGTTTCCTGCCTTTACAAGCGATGCCTCCTTATTGCCTGCAAGGAGCAGAAGGATGAACATGGCTGCTACTCCTGTGTTAAGCAGCCAGAAGCTTATGCTTCCCAATCTTTCGCTGTAAAGAAGTCTGCCATGCATTCCAGTCAGGAGAGAATATATCGCACCCATTATTGCAAAGCTTACCCATCCGAGCAGGCTGATGTGAGAATGTGCACCTGCGAACAAAGGCGAGAGCACTATAAAATCGTGCACGGGCTTTACGGTATAAATCGCTCCAATCGTGATGCCTGCAATGAAGTACACCACCGACGCTTTCAGAAATTTCATCCCTAAAGTCGTTTTTTCCATATCGTTTTTCCTCCCACAGCAGCTGCAGTTCATTCGATTTAACTCATGAACTTAAGCTGCTACCAAGCAAAGATGTATTTCTGGAAAGTAGTTAAACATTTCGCAAAGATATAGAAAACTTTAAATTGATACCAGCCTAAGTAATAAACAGGTGGTTAGATATGAAAAAGTATGTGGTTTTGACTCTGGCTCTCCTACTCTTGTTCGCTGTGGCAGAGCCGACACTTGCCCAGATGGGCTACATTACAGGCAGAGGAAAAGCCTCTGACATGATGAAGCAGGGAATGAGCATGAGAATAG
>CAYXIP010000137.1:0-3558 GCA_964465515.1 uncultured Candidatus Methanoperedens sp.
TAGTTATGTCTTTAATACCCATGGATATGGTTTTCTACGAAGATGAGAATAACCTACTTTATAGATTGAGATATGTAATTCCTACACCCCCCCGTGTGGTACAATCGAATCGCTTCAAAAATCACTTATACCATGCCCTCCTCTAAGCTACCTCGATACTTATGCCAAACCGCACCACAATTCTCGAAACCGTAAAAGGCACTATAAAATTCGAACTTAAAGAATCAGAAGCCCCCATCACCACAAAGAACTTCATAGACCTCGCAAACAGAGGCTTCTACAACGGCCTCAGCTTCCACCGCGTTGAGCCGGGCTTTGTCATCCAGGGCGGCGACCCTCGTGGAGATGGCACAGGAGGCTCAGGAAAGACCATACCTCTTGAGATAGCGCCTTCGCTCACCCACAAAAAAGGCGCAGTAGGCATGGCACGCTCGCAGGATCCCAACAGCGCCTCCTCGCAGTTCTACATCTGCCTTGAGGATGCAAAATTCCTCGATAAGAACTATGCCGTCTTTGGTCAGGTAACCGAGGGCATGGACGTTGTTGCGAAAATCAGGAAGGGAGATAAGATTCTAAAAGCCACAATCCAATAAGCATCAAGGGATAATCTCGCACCCGTTATTAAACTTGGGATATTCAAAATCCGAACGCTTGACAGCCCCGCTTTCGATAAGCTTCACAATACGAGGCAGCGCATTCTGCAATTCGCGCACAAGATGCCTGACTGTGGCGCAGATAAGAGAATATCCATTTTCTCTTAGCATATCCTGTGCTTTATTCACGAAAAGGCATCTACCTCCGCAGATATGGAGAATATCACATGATATGCATGGGTCGCCCACGCACACTTTATCGCAAAACGAAGGCGGCAAATCGTTGAATATCGAGCCCACAACCGAGAAATCAAAATCAACCGACACTGGACACGCGGAAATCCTGCCGTCCGTCATCACCGTAAAAAAATCAATCCCTGAGCCGCACCGAAGACGTGACTTCGTTCCGGAAAGCAGGGAATTCATAATGCCTGTAAAAGGGACAATCCCCGCAAGTCTGCCTCTCTGCATCTCGGAAAGCCACCACTCTACAAGCGAAGAAATGCCTTCATTATAAATGCCAATCCAATCTTCAATTCCATCTTCCGCACCCTCCCAGAACATCTCGAAACTGAGCTGCCAGTGAACATGGTCGAAAATCCTCATGCCCAGAAGATGGCGCACATTTTCATAGATATCCGTACCCTGCGCCACCGTCATCCTTGCAACGAGGTCTCCACGAAAGCCCCTTTCACTCATAATCTTCGTATTCCTGATTATCCTTTCGTACACGCCACTACCTCGCCACCTATCGGTAACATCCTTTTTACCATCAATAGAAACAAGTATTGAATTGAATTTTTCAAGATATCGAGGTTCAATCCTATCTAAAAGTAAACCATTTGTCTGGATAACGAAGCGCCCTGATATTTCATCCATGATTTTCTTCATGGTTTCGATACGAAGAAGGGGCTCGCCTCCGTAAAACTCGATTACAGGTGTGCTATCCTGTGATAAGAATGACTTGAGGTCGCGAATCGAGTACTGGATTTCCTTCGGCGGTGAGTCGCTTCCCCTTCCGCAGTATTTGCAGTTAAGATTGCATTCTTTTGTCAGGATTATGTGATAATGCATGCGATAGAAGGTGCGCCTTTAAAATTATTCAAGTTCACCCATGTCAGGCTTCTTCTTTGGATGCTCTTCTTTCGTAGAGGCTATCACATCGTCTATTCGAAGTATCATCGAGGCAGTTTCAGTCGCAAGGGTTATTGCCTGTGTTTTTACACGAAGCGGCTCGATGACTCCATTTTCCAGCATATCCACAGGTTTGCCCTCAAAAACATCAAGACCGACGTTCTTATTTCCACGCTCATGCCTGCTTCGAAGCTCTACAAGCATATCGATCGAGTCAAGCCCGGCATTCTCAGCAAGAGACTTCGGAATGATTTCAAGAGCCTGGGCGAATTTATTCACTGCAAGCTGTTCCCTTCCCTCTAGTGTGGAGGCATACTCGCGCAGGTGAAGCGCCAGCTCTATTTCAGGAGCCCCTCCTCCTGCAAGTATCTTCCCGTCTTCGACTGTCACGCCGACAACGCGCAGGGCATCGTGCATAGCCCTGTCCAGGCTTGTGACAACGTGTTCCGTTCCTCCGCGAAGTAATATGGAATATGTGCTGGGATTCTCGCATTGTGTAACGAATATCATTTCGCCATTGCCCACCATTTTCTCCTCGACAAGCCCTGCATGCCCGAGAGCCTCGGGTTTTATCTCATCAAGGCTTGTAATTATCTTTCCGCCTGTGGCTCGTGATAGCTTCTCAAGGTCGTTCTTCTTCACCCTGTGCGTCACGAAAATTCCAGCCTTGGCAAGGAAATACCGCGCAAGGTCATCCACGCCTTTCTGGCAGAACACAACGTTTGCCCCGCCTTTTATCACCTTTTCAGCAGCCTCGCGCACCAGCCCTTCTTCTTGTTCAAGGAACATCCTTGTTTGCCCCACAGCTTCGATGGATATCTCGGATTTTGTCTCAGTCTTTCGAACCTCGATAGGGGCAGCAAGTATTGCTATCTTCGCATTCTCTATGCGTGAGGGCATGCTCTGGTGCGTTTTTGTCTTATCAAGGATTATACCAGAAATAAGCTCGCTGTCCTCCACGCTTCCCTCTCCGCGCCTCTCTATGGATATGTTCTTGATATTAACAGTCTTTTTCCCGTTTTCTTTTTTCACTATCGACCTCACTGCGCTGACCGCAAGTTCTGAAAGTTTTTCCTTTGAGAATTCTATTCCTTTCCCTGTAAGCGCGGTTTCTGCTATTTTCCTAAGATTATCGTCCTCTGCCGTTATCGAAATGTCTGATAATATCTCTTTTGATTTCTCCATTGCAAGATGGTATCCGCTAATGATTGTTGTCGGATGGATTCCCTGCTCCATGAGTTCCTGTGCGCCTTTTAAAAGTTCCCCTGTAAGCACAGCGGCGGTTGTCGTGCCGTCCCCGACCTCATCGTCCTGCGTCTTTGCCACGTCGGCAACCATTTTTGCAGCAGGATGCTTGATTCTCAACTCATCAAGTATGGTTGCGCCGTCGTTGGTGATGATTACGAGCCCCGCCGGGTCGACAAGCATCTTGTCAAGCCCTTTTGGACCGAGCGTGGTTCTCACAGCTTCTGCCACGGCACGCGCTGCCATGATGTTGCCTCGTTTCGCTTCTTCTCCTCGTGTGCGCTCTGTTCCCTGTTTTAAAATGATAATCGGCTGTCCGCCCATTTGACCTGCCATGTTTATTCTCCGGATAATTTGTTGGTTATTTTTTACAATAGCCCGGCAAGGATTCGAACCTTGGTCGCAGGATCCAGAGTCCCGCATGATTGACCGCTACACTACCGGGCTTCGCAAGGTTTCTTAGATTCGCTTTTTACGTATTAATCTATCGCCATGGTGACCGTTTCAATTTATGTTGTAGAAACCACAGAGGGCGCAGAGTATACAGAGAAAACAGCAACTTTCTGTGCCCTCTGTGTTCTGGTAT
>CAYXIP010000138.1:0-3486 GCA_964465515.1 uncultured Candidatus Methanoperedens sp.
TAGCTTAGATATTATATATGCTGTAGTCGTAAGTAAAATGTATGCTATCCCTCCAGGCAGAAGCCATCTCCACGGTGGAGTATCAGCTGCGTGATAAAAATAAGCTCTAAATGCCTGGAACAAGCTCACAATTAGCGGCGGATGAGGAAGCATATAGACACCAATAAGTCGCCATCCACATAGATTTGATTGCCGATGAGCAAATACAAGTGTGAAAAAAGAAGCCTATACCAATATTTCTCGATTTAATGATTTTTTAATAGGCATAATTATTAAGATTTGTTTTTAATAAAAATATACTGCGCTCAGGGCTTGTTGAGCAGAGGATAACCCTTCTGCTGCCACTCGCGCATGCCTTCGTTCAGGTTCCATATATTGGTGTAACCCAGCTTCACGAGCGTCTCGGCTGCAATGGCGCTCATCCGCCCGCTTCTGCAGTACAGCACAATCTTGGCATTTTTATCCTGAAGCTTATCGAGATTTTTATCGACCTCGTTGTATGGTATGAACAAATCTGTCTGCGGAAGCTCGCCCTCGTAAGGAATGTGGACATTGATGAGTATAAAGTCCTTCTTCTGCAGCATATCCCAGAGCTGTTCAGAAGCAATATTGCGATAGCTTCCGCCTGAAACCTGCACGAATTCGCCCTGTACCGCGCTTTTCGTCTGCAGCGGATTTAATCCTGTCTGAACGAATACGGCAATTAAGATAACAACAACTGCGGCTATTAGCAGTATCACTTTATTCATGATTCTTCCTTTCTTCATTCATCGTGCTAATATTCCAAATCCTTCCTAATGAACGTAACTATCTGGTATCTCTTCCTCACCTATCAGGCACGGCGCAGTTTCGTCGGTTACATTGCAGCATTTCCTGAGAACAACAACGGTTGCAAGTCCACCAGTAAAACTGGCTATGCTTGACCTTCCGCATTTATGGAACGGGCGTTCCTCTGGGGTGAGGAAGCGGAGTTCAAATTCCTTTTTCAGCAGCCGCTCCATGAAATATGAGTAAAGCCGCCCGGTTATATCAGTGGGCAAGCTGTGGAAGGCATAGATTACATAGCCATCCTCGTTTATCACGCGCAGAAACTCTGCCACCGTCTTTTTAGGTTCTTTCAGAGTTTCCAGTGTCCATGTGGAGATAACTACGTCAAAGGAGTTATCCGGATATGGAAGCTTTTGGATATCCTGCACCTCGAAGCTGACCCTTTTGTCTTTTATTTTTTCCCGGGCTATTTTCAGCATCCCTTTTGAGATATCGATACCTACAACTTTTGAAGGATTGGAGTTTTTAAGTACAACTTTTATTGCTTCCCCTGTCCCTGTGCCTGCATCAAGCACTCTTGCTCCGTCTTTGATATTTTTTCGTAATAACTCCTTAAAATACTCCCATGTTCCTTTTCCCATGGTATTTTTCCAAAGGGACGCGTAGGAATCGTAATGATTTGCAATTGAATCATATAACTCCCGAACATCTTGTGGTTTGGTTTTAAGAAGTCCGAGGAATGCCAGGATTTCGATGCCAGATTTACTCTTCATTTTATTCCATAATTGTTCATAGCTTGCTTCTCCCCTCACAATATCGAATATCAGTTCATAGAACTCAGGATAGCGTTTCAGCAGTTCATATCCTATTTTTGGAAACGTGTAAAAGACCATGCCGATCTTTCGCGCATACTGGAATTCAGGGTATATCTCCTGAGCTATGCGTTCCTGATAACTTGCAGTTGTGGTGCTGCCGTGTAATATATTTTCAGCAACCTCTGCCGCAATCTGCCCGCTGCGTATCGCGTAATAAATCCCCTCGCCGAGGAAAGGGTCAACAAGGGCTGCGGCATCGCCAGCCAGCATTGTACGTGAGCTTGTGATTCTTGACTCTCCATCAAAAATCGGGATGGTATAACCAAACTTTCGCTCGCTCTTAATGTCATCAAGCAGGTACTGGTCCGATAGAAACAGCGAGTAGTAGAGCCTGGGATTTTTAACCATTTTTTTCAATCCACCGACTCCGAGTGAGAGGTGGTCAGCCTTAGGGAAAATCCAGCCGTAACCGTATGGGACTGAGCCAAAATCAAAAAGAATCTCGTCGCTGACTCTATTGAATGCTTTTCCTTTGACTTTAACTTCGCCTTCTATAAGTACAGCAGTTCTTTTTTTGGGTTTGAGTCCGACAGACCTTGCGACCGTGCTATTAACACCATCCGCGCCGATAAGAAGCTTTGCAGAGTACATGCTTTTTTCTGTCATCACAAGCACGCCGTCCTTTCCCTCTTCCACATGAGTGACTTTCTCCTGCTCATGTATTTCGGCTCCAGCAGCTCTTGCTTTCTCAACGAGGAAGCTATCGAAGACATCCCGCATTACCATATATACTATGGGGCTTTCAGATACTGCTCTTATATCTCCGGTTCCCCTGAAAGTAAAGTTCACTTTAGATATGGTTCTCTCAACTACGTTTTTAAAATCCGGCTCCAGAATCTTTTCAATTTTGGCTGTGAGCCCTCCACCGCATGGTTTGTATCTTGGGTGCCTCTGCTTATCGAATGCAATTACTTTGAAGCCTTTTTTGCTCAATTCATAGGCAGCGGTTGCTCCAGCCGGGCCTAAACCTGCCACTATGGCGTCGTATATCATCTTACTTTTCTTCAAATCTGAATCTGTCAACAAAATAATTATATTATACTTAAGTCGTGTCCAATAAGATAATCACTAGAAGCTATAATATAAATATCTTGCTCTTTTTGAGCGGGTTGCTTACGCGGGAACGCCTCAGGCAACATTTCAATATAGTCCATCAGCTCATGGTAAATCTCATGCCTCGAACTCACAATTATCACATGAGCCGGAGGATGAATTTTCCTCAGTTTGCTGATGGCGGTACTGGCTGAATCTTTCAATGGTACAATAACCGCAGCCGTGCACCTGCTTTTTAACGGAGACTTCATTACATTTACAAGTATGTTGTCTGCAAAGTTTGGTTCAAGCCTTTTTGGTACATCAGCGTAGGATATATGACCATACTTCACAAGATCATGGAGTGCCGTTCTTAATTTAGAACATTCATCCGCTCTAATTACTGCCAATGAATTCATTTTTTCTACTCCAATGATGTTGGTATATCGAATGCGTCGTATCCAGAGACTTCAATTTTTAATTTTTAACGTTTTAGTATCGGTGCTTATTCTTTAATCGGTTTTTGCTTTAAAAAGCCAAAACAACATTCACTGATTTTTTACTTTTATAATAAAAATAACGGATTACTTTCGAATGTAAAAATGTGACGATCGGCTACAGCTTATGAGGAGAATGCATGATAAAGAACGATACTGCAGCTATATCGTCGTATTTCATTTTAATTTTTTAGCCAGTTCCTGCTCCTTCGGTACACCTACGAACTCAAGCTTATCATTTATAACAACACCAGGAGCTGCCATTATAGGGTATTTCTGCAATATCCCAGGATTTTTGGTGATATCTATCAATT
>CAYXIP010000139.1:0-3479 GCA_964465515.1 uncultured Candidatus Methanoperedens sp.
ATCTGGTTTCGTCATTGCGAAAAAGTAAAAAATCACTGGATTTTAAGATTGTGCCAATTCTCATGCTATTTTAATTTATTTATGCAGATGCTTAGAGTTATTTCTTTATACTACCACCTCAGCGTCTTCTGCCACGCCTCCATCAACCTCCCACTATCCGCCTCCGAGCACAAGTCCGGCTTCAATCTCATCGCAAAGGGACATTACATATTAATCTAAGCCGTAATAACTGCTAAAATCCGTGATCTTGATGGTCTTCTCTTTTTTCCTTGCTTTGATTTTTTTGATAAATTCAGGTCTAAGCTCAGGTTCAAGATGAGATTTTCCATATTCATTTATTACAATATTGATCACCACCAGAGCGTCCTCTGCCACGCCTCTTTGAGTTCTTCAATCCCGGCGCTCAATACAACCTTCTCTCCGTCCATTACCGTGAAATTCTGCTGCTGTGTGACAGCGCCGACATCAGCGAAAACGTTTCCCTTCATTATCTCCTCAAACCTCTCCACATTATCTGGCGCCACTGTGACCACAAACCTGCTCTGCGATTCTGAAAACAATATCGTATCAGCACGCCTGATATTCTCCACAGGCACTTTAGTCAGCTCGATGGTCATCCCAAGCTCTCCTGAAAAAGCGCTCTCAGCCAGCGCCACGCCCAGACCACCATCAGAGCAATCATGACAGGAGGCTACAGTGCCTTCGCGAATGGCTTTTTCAAGCGCAATGTAGAGCTTCTTCGCAGACGCAGCATCCACCTTCGGCACGTCATTCCCAATGTAACCAAGCGAAGCAAAATACTCAGAAGCGCCGAGTTCGTCCTTCGTAATCCCAAGCACGTAAACCCTGTCATCAGGTCTCTTGAAATCCATCGTCACCGCCTTCCTCACATCCTCTATCTTGCCTATCGTGGAGAAAAGCACAGTCGGGGGAATCGAGATTTTCCTGCTGCCTATGATATAATCGTTCTTCATGCTATCCTTGCCCGAGATGCAGGGCACGCCGTAGGCTTTCGTATAGTCATACAAAGCCATGTTCGCCCTCACAAGCTGCGCCAGCTTGAACTCGCCGTCGGGGTTCTTCTCGGATTTCACAGGGTCGCACCAGCAGAAATTATCAAGACCTGCAACGTGGTCGAATGAGCCTCCAACTGCTATGTGGTTCCTCAAAGCCTCATCTACCGCACAGGCTGTCATGTGGTAGGTATCAATGTCACCGTATCTCGGGCAGATGCCGTTCGCAACCACAACTCCTTCCATGCCGTCAAGCAGAGGTCTTAGAACGGCGGCATCGCTCGGACCATCGCCTGTCAGAGGTTTTACAACAGAACCCCCTTGCACCTCATGGTCATACTGGCGTATCACGTATTCTTTCGAACAGATGTTGAGGCGGGAGAGGAGGGTTTTAAGGGCTTGTGTCAGATCAATAGTTCCGAGAACAGGTTCTTCGAATCTCTGCGCCTCCCACCGCGCATTCAGCTTCATGATCGGAAGACCCTTATGCAGGAAATCCATGTCAAGGTAAGCTACTGTTTTTTCGCCGTACTTTGCATGGAATTTTCCGCTGTCAGTGAATGTACCGATGATGCTTGCCTCAACATCCCTTGTTTTCGCAAGTTTCCGGAATTCGTCTATCTTTTCAGGCGGCACGGCAAGCGTCATCCTTTCCTGCGACTCGGAAAGCAGAATTTCCCAGGGGTCAAGACCTTCGTACTTCAAGGGGCATTTTTCAAGCTCTATAAGACAGCCCCCGCAGAGCTGCGCCATCTCTCCCACAGAGGAGGAAAGTCCTCCAGCGCCGTTGTCGGTGATTGCGTTGTATAAGCCTTTATCCCTTGCCTCAAGCAGGAAGTCGAGCATCTTCTTCTGGGTTATCGGATCGCCTATCTGAACAGCAGTAACAGGTGAATCCTCGTCAAGCTCAAGCGAGGAAAAAGTAGCGCCATGGATGCCGTCCTTCCCTATCCTGCCGCCTGTCATCACAATGAGGTCGCCGGCATGGATTTCCTTAATGTGGGAAGGCTTCCCGTTTATTATCGAGGGCATTATGCCACCCGTTCCGCAATAAACAAGCGGTTTGCCAAGATACCTCTCGTCGAATACGATGCAGCCGTTTACAGTAGGAATGCCGCTCTTGTTACCCCCGTGCTCCACCCCCCTTCTCACGCCTTCGAATATCCTCTTGGGATGGAGAAGGCGAGGCGGCAGCTCCTTGTCATAGAAAGGCGAGGCGAAGCAGAAAACGTCGGTGTTGAAAATCAGCCTTGCGCCCATACCTGTGCCCAGAGGGTCGCGGTTCACGCCCACGATGCCTGTGATTGCGCCGCCGTAAGGGTCAAGAGCGGAGGGCGTGTTGTGCGTCTCCACCTTCATCACGAGGTTGTATTCATTGTTGAATTTGATTACCCCGGCATTGTCTGTAAATACGGAAACAAGCCAGGGTTTGTTGATCTGTTTTGTTGCACGTTTTATGAAGGTATTGAAAAGCGAATTAATTTTCTGTGTTCCATTCTCGTCCTCGTAGGTTATCTGCGAGTTGAAAATCTTGTGCTTGCAGTGTTCAGACCATGTCTGCGCCAGCGCCTCGATTTCCACATCCGTTGGAATGGTGAGACCGAACTTTTCTCTTTCTTTCCTGACAGATGGTTTGTTGAAATATTTCTGGAGCGCTTTCATCTCATCGAGCGAAAGGGCAAGAAGCCGCTGCCTGCTTATTTTTTTTAGTTCAGCATCGGTTACGCCAAGGTCAAGCGTCGCTACCGATGGCGCATGTTTTTCTTTCACCACAGGAAGCGGGAGATGCACGCCTTTCTCCTTGTCCCATTCCCTTATGCCAGTTATCACCCATCGCTCAACCATGCTGTTTGCAAGAAGACCGCCTGCAATCCGCTCCGCCTCTTCCTCTGTGATGTTCCCGCCGATGAGGTACTGCCTTGAAAAATAAACCCCCCGAAGCTCCTTTTTCAGTATGGATTCGGAGGCTTTTTTTGAAGTGGCGCCGACATTATCGGTCACGCCGGGCTTGAAACCGACCTCTATGAGCCATGAGAAATCCTCTGCCAGGGGTTTGTCCGAGAAAACCTGTATCACGGGGTCGGCGAACAGCTTTTCCCCGAGAAGATTAAGCTCTTCGCGCGGGAGAGCAGGGTCGAAGGTATAGACATCGAGCGTTCTTACGGAGCCCACGTTTATGTGCAGGTCTTCAACTATCCTTTTTTTGATGCCTTCGCCCAGGGCATCAGTCATTTCTTTTTTGAAAGCGACTTCGATTCGGCTGACCATGATTTGTCGAGGGTCATATTGGGGTGGGGGGGATATAAAATTATATGTGAGCTTTGCAGGGCTGTTGCTCGCAGGGGGAGGAAGCCCTTGAAAATATAAAAACGCTATCCGTCTGCATATAGAAGGTGTCCGATGCGTTCATTAGAACACGGATTGCACGGATGACACGGATGCGCGCGGATACGAAAATAAATCCGT
>CAYXIP010000140.1:0-3432 GCA_964465515.1 uncultured Candidatus Methanoperedens sp.
ATTCAGAGCAATGCGCGCATAGGGGAGTTTGAGTTTCTGCTCGGAAACAGTACAACCACGCTGCACAGGGAGAATAACTGCATTTTTTACGTGGATGTGGCAAAAACGTATTTTTCAAGTAAGCTGGCGTATGAACGGAACAGGATTGTGCAAAAAGTAAAGGATGGCGAGGATATTCTGGTGCTATTCGTAGGTGCAGGTACATTTTTAATACCAATCAGGAAAAGTAGAAATGTCAATATAACGGGACTCGATAGTAATCCCGCCGCATGCGCCTTTTTGAGAAAAAACCTCCAACTCAATCATATCGAAGCAAATATTATCCTTGGAGATGCGAACTCGGTATACAATCTTTTCAAAAAACATTTTGACAGGATATTGATGCCTGCTCCTTATGGTCAGGAGCATTTTCTGGCTCTTGCCAGGTTAATATTGAAACCAGAAGGTTTCGTGCATTTCTATACATTCAAGAAAGATTTTGAGCTTGCCCATTTCAGGAAGCTCCTTGAGGAAAAGGGATGGTGTATAGACTTTTACCGAAACTGCGGCACGGTTGCCCCGCGGGTGAGCAGGTATGTTTTTGATCTTCAGAGAAAGTAGATGCCAGCCAAGATTTACAAAGGTTTTTAAATAAACAAAACATCTTGGGTTTCCGCGCTGGGCTCGTGGCTTAGCCAGGATATAGCGCTGGGCTTCTAACCCAGATGTCGAGGGTTCGAATCCCTCCGGGCCCGTTTGTTTTCGCCTCGGTGGCTTAGGGGTATAGCGCGTCCTTGGTAAGGACGAGGTCGAGGGTTCAAATCCCTCCCGGGGCTTCATTTTGGTTAAACACAACAGAAAATCAAAAGATATAAGTAATGATTAAACATGGTTAAAGAAATCAATATGGCTTACTCAAAAAACTTACTCATGCAGTTCATTAATCCAAAACCCGGGGATATAGAGATATGCGATGTTACATTGAGGGATGGCGAGCAGACCCCCGGAGTTGCTTTTACCAAGGAAGAGAAAATCGCAATCGCAGAAAAACTCGACAGCATAGGCATTGAAGTAATCGAAGCAGGATTCCCCGTGGTGTCGAAAGCTGAAGAGGAAACAGTGCGAGAGATTGCACATCTCGGGCTTGATGCCAGAGTATGCTGCCTTGCGCGTTCTGTCGCGAAAGACGTGGATGTAGCTCTGCGATGCGATGTGGATTTCGTAAGTATATTTATCGCAACATCGGATCTGCACCTTAAATATAAGTACCACAAGACGTTTGCAGAGACCGAGTCCTGCGCCCTCGATGTGCTTGATTATGCAAAAGACCACGGTCTTACAGTGCGGTTTGCTGCTGAGGATGCCACACGCACGGACATCAATGTACTCAAATCCATATTCAGGTCTGCGGAAGAACACGGTGCGGATTACGTCAGCATTGCAGATACCGTGGGGATATTGAATCCAAGCACGGCATTCTTCATTGTAAAGGAGATTAAAAAAGCCGTGAAAACAAAGGTATGCATCCACTGCCACAACGACCTTGGCATGGCAGTGGCAAATACGCTTGCTGGAGCCGAGGCAGGAGCTTTCCAGCTCCACACAACCATCAACGGCATAGGGGAAAGGTGCGGGAATGCCGCGCTTGAGGAGCTGCTTGTGAGCCTGCGCGTGCAGTACGGCATCGAAAGGTATGATGTGAGCCGGTTGGTGGAATTATCAAGGCTCGTGGAACAATATTCTGGCCTTTCGATTCCAAGGACAAAACCCATTGTGGGCGCCAATGCGTTTTCGCATGAATCAGGGATACATGTGGCAGCAGTGCTTGAGGAACCCATGACCTATGAATTATTTTCTCCTGAGATGGTGGGGGCGAAACGTGAGATAATCATAGGAAAGCATACAGGGACGAAGGCTTTGAAAGGCGTTGTGCAGAAGATGGGTTATAATCTAACGCACGAGCAGATGTGCGAGCTTCTTGATAAGGTCAAGAAGTGCAGCGAAGCCAAGAAACAGGTCTCATGCGAGAGGCTTGAGGGGTTTATTAGGGAACTGGAGTGAAAGGGGAAGCCAGTTCGAAGCGTTACTCAAAGAGAACAGTGGCTATTTTTTAATTCCCTGAACCTTTATGCTGACAATCGAATCTGCAATCCCTCTTATGCATCGTTCGGGATATTAAAATTCTCTATAACCGCCTTCGCGCTCTGGTCGTTTGCCATTAACTCAACTGGATAATGTGCCTCATCCATTACTTTTACCTCTCTGAAGCCCGCGTTTTTTATCGCTTTTAGGTACTCATCCCTCATTATCGCGCCTGAAAGGCAGCCGATATAAGCTTCAACTGAATTTTTTATGACTTCTGGAAGTTCTTTTTCCAGAACGAGGTCTGAAACCATGAGCCTCCCGCCCGGCTTCAACACCCTGAACGCCTCCTTGAAAACCTTTCTCTTGTCGGGCGCAAGGTTGATGACGCAGTTGGATATGACAGCATCAACCGAATTGTTGGCAGCAGGTATGTTCTCGATTTCACCAAGCCTGAACTCCACGTTTTCATAACCGCCTTTTCTTGCCTTTTCCCTTGCCTTATCAAGCATCTCAGGCGTCATGTCCACGCCTATGACTTTTCCCTTCTTCCCGACTTTATTGGCGGCGAGGAAGCAGTCAAAGCCTGCGCCGGAGCCGAGGTCAAGCACGGTTTCACCCTCCTTTAACGATGCCAGAGCCACAGGATTCCCGCACCCAAGACCGAGGTTTGCGCCTTCGGGAACACATGCAAGCTCTTCGTCTCCGTATCCTATCATCCTGCTGATGTCCGTCGCTCTATCAGTGCCGCAGCAGGGAGTTACGGGAGCGCAGCACGGGATTTGCTTTCTGGCTATTTTGGCATAGCCTTCTCTTACCACTTTCTTTATTTCTTCTTCTTTCATTTTAACTCCTCCTGGTTATTCTATGATTATCTCTTTCATCATTGGACCGAGTAAGCCCTTTACCATTTCTGCAAAATCCTCTACCTTGATCAAGGAGAGGCAGCATATCTTCCCGTCTTTTTCAAAGCTTATGACAGCCAGCTTATCGCCTGTTCGGATATTTGCCTTTTCCCTTATCTCCTTGGGAAGCACCATCTGTCCCCTGTCATCTATGCTTATTATGGATTCCACCTTGCAGCAGCCTGAGAGGGGGGCGCAGCAGGATTCGGTTTTCTCTTTTTTTTGCCATTATATTGCCTCAGTGGTAGGATGGTGTTCTGAATATTTAAATTTTTCTGAATAATCAGAACAGACTGAATATGGTGCATGTTTGAAGATCATGGGATCCACCGACTGCGTACCATTCTGTGAGCTTCTTCTTGACTTAACAATTTTATAACACCTTTAAATTTATGATATAACTTATGGCACATCTTAAAATCCAGTGATTTTTTACTTTTTCGCAATGACGAAACCAGATTATCTG
>CAYXIP010000141.1:0-3249 GCA_964465515.1 uncultured Candidatus Methanoperedens sp.
GCTGCCACAGAGACGCGGAGGCGAGATTAACCTGGCTGCTGACACGGCTCGGTTGAGGGGGACGGGAAGTGGTTAAGAATACATTTCATCACAGAACTGTGCTGAAAGGCGGGAAGGTTTAAAAGCGCGGTGAACCCTCATACTCTCGAAAGGCGATAGAAAAACAAACTTTTTCTGAAATGCTAAAAATAAGGCGTCTGTTAAGAAAAAAATATCATTAGGCACTATGTAGATTTTGATTCATTTCGAACCCGAACCGATTAAAGCTTACATAAGATAAGAAACTTTTATACATATTCAAGAAAGTGGCGACCCAAATGGGCCGCACCATATTGAAGGTCTAATAACCGTATCGCCGTACCAGTGAAGCAAGCTCCGAGAGCAAACCGCTGTCGATCTGACGGAAATGTGCTGGCTCTTTCACTTCCGATCCCACCGCACCGTACCTGCGTAGCACCGATGCAAGTTCCGACGCTAAACCTTTATTAAACTGGCGGAAATGTGCCGGCTCCATCACTTCAGGACTTACACCGGCGTATCGATGAAGCATTGACGCAAGTTCCGCCAAGAGATTGCTCTCGACCTCCAGGAAATGCGCAGGTTCCATCACTTCAGGTCTTACCTTGCGAAGTGTCTCCCTTGAGAGTGCCACGCGGTCTATGAGCCGAAGTTCCGGATATACCTCGTCTATCGCCTCGATCATAACAGCATCCTCTGCCCCGATAACATACCCAGGATCGAACCAGTGTGCAGGCTCCACCCATGGTATCGGGATCGTCCCCTCGAATTTTGCAGCAATTTCAGTTCGAGCTGTGCGGAAATGTGCTGGCTCCATCCACTCCGTCCTGAACTTTAGCTTGAGTGCATCAAACCATATCAGGCTAAGCCTGTATGTGCCTTCGGTGAGTGCGGGAATCAAGTCCCCCCCTGCAAGGGATTCAAGCGCAGATGAAAGCTCCTTTTCGAAAAGCGTACCTTTCAAGTGTTCCGCTCCCATACGAATGCCCTTGACATCTCCCCTGTTCCCTACCTCAAGTACTACGGGCACAGTGGTTGTTACAACGAACCCGATTTGCCTCGATATACGATCGAAGGCATTATCTATTTCCTTCTGATATTTTTCCCGGATACGGGAGTATATTGACACCAGATCATCGTGAAGTTTTACTATCGACGGATGCGCTGGCTCTTTCCAGTGACTGATATTTTTTTTACTTTCCATAATCTGTCCTCCTATTTTTTTTGACTATCATCAAAAATTTTTTTAATTTTGTTTACACATATTTACTTAAGAAATGAAATTCCTGAAATCACCTCTCATCTTCTTTTTGTTGTTCCATCTGATTCCTGAATACATTATACGGGATTGCTGCGAAAGGGCCGACAATCATCCCCGCTAACTTTGACTTTTCAAGGGAATCTAGTCCCTGATATGGAACTGGTTTGCACCCCATGAAGGAGATGCCTGCCAGAGGCAATTCTGGCCTGCGCACTTTTTGGTCGCGCTGCACGTATGCATCGGTCAGCCGCTGCAGAAGGTTCTCTCCACGGGCATGCAGTTCACTGCTCTTCTCATCCACACGTTCCCGCATCTCTAGTGCAAATCCACGCATCGCTACCTGTTCCCCTGGGTCCGCTGCCGCTACAAAATCGTATATCTCGCACAGACATCGATATGTATCCATGTTTGTTTCCTTGATGAAATTGCGAACTTTTGCGCGAAGCGCCTGTGTCAGCACTTCAGGGTAAAATCGGCGCAGAAGCTGGAAGAAGAAATCCACTTGCATATTGAAGTAATGCAATCCATTATCGCTGAAATTACGGTCAAAGAAAGCATAGTTTGCTATTTGGTGAAACGCCTCAGAACGTGGATCCTTGAGCCTGTAGTCAAACCCAAAGTAATCCCCAAGCAGCCGCCCTTCCGCCAGCAATTTTGCTTCCAATCCTGTGCCGGCGTAAGCCTCGGCGCGGCAAAAGTTGAACGGGTTGTCCATATGCCGTTCCATAAAGCGCAGGTTAACAAGGATTTCATCCATAGTTGTGTCCGGCTCGAACATCAGCATGTTATAGGCTATATGCACATCGAAGTCATTGAGTATCTGAAGCGAGGTCAGTATGCTATCAAGCGTGCATTTACGGTTCAGGTTACGAAGTCCATTTTCGGATGCATTCTCGACTCCCAGGAATACCCTGAAAAGCCCCAAGTCATCCAGCACACGGATTGAATCCCTTGTTATGCTGTCGGGGCGCGCCTTGATAGCTATCGCAATATTCTTTACGCCTTCTTTCTGCAGTCCGTCCCTTAATGCTTCGAAACGGTGAAGTGCATTCAAGGGGTCATGAAGAAAGAAGTTGTCGTCTTGGAAATTGAAAATCCTGATGCCATGCCTGAAGTAAAGTTCTTTCATCTCTGCTATGATGTTCTCAACGCTGCGGATGCGGAACCTCTTCCCTCCTCCCTGTTTGTACCAGGCATTGATGCTGCAAAAAGCACAGTTGCGCCAGCAGCCCCGGCTGCTCAGGATACTCGCAATGGGCTTACCGAAATACTCATGGAATATCAAACGCTTCGGGAAAGGCAATTCGTCCAGTTTGTCCGGGTTACCTGCAGAAGGGTTAATCTCTACCGATCCGTCTTTCTGCCTGCAGCATAAACCCTTCACCTGCGATACATCTCCGAGATTATCTGCCAATGCACAGAGAATTTCTTCGCCCTCCCCCAGGGCAACGGAATCGAAAGTGGCAAAATCATTTAGCAAGCGCCTACAATTCAGCGATGCGAAGTGTCCCCCTGCATTTATGTGCCCTTTATATCCGCTGTCCCGCAGCGCCTGTGCAAGATTGCAAAACTCCTTGGCACGGCTTGTGAAAACCATCGAAAGACCAGTGACATGCGGCCCGAAAGACATTACCTGCCTCACTGCATTTGGCTGATCGTGTTCTGAGTTAAAAGGAACGATATCCACAATATGCCCTCTGCTTTCCAGCGAGGAACATATATATCGCAGACCGAGGTTCTCTTCCAGTTCTGCACCTACAAGTGAAAATTTCATACGATCCTCCCACTTTTTGCCTGACCAAGCTTATTTTATCATATTAAATTCACTTTAGATAAAGTTTGTGGTCAATGAGTGTTCAAGTGCAAGTTCAAGACTTTATTTACAATTTACAGAAGAAGAAAGCGATAATCAAAACGCAAATTTTAAGCCATTGTTAACCATCATGCAATCAAGGTTTACAATCTTAAAA
>CAYXIP010000142.1:0-1349 GCA_964465515.1 uncultured Candidatus Methanoperedens sp.
GGACTGCTCACGCTGCCCGGCGCGGTTCTACTTATAACCGGTGCTGCTTTCAAGACCGCCAACGAAGGATAGCGCATTAGCATCTATTTCTGTTTTAAGAGCCGCTTCCTTATCTCCTGCGCCGCAGCCGCAGGCTCCTTTTTCTCCCAGGTGCGCCTCACCTGTTTGTTGCCCATGAGGGAAGATATTTTTTCAATTCTTTTATTCACTAATCTTCTGAACTCGTGATTTACGTTCAGCTTCACAATCGCAGGCTCATATTTCCTTTCTGCCTTCTCCACATGCAGCGTGCGCGAGACATCCGGGCGGCATCTATCCTGCGTAGTAAGGCATATAATTGCTTTTTTCCAGTCCTGCGCCCAGGGTGTATCTGCTATTTCGGTGTACTTTGCATTTGTCCTTTTCACCCCGATAGCCTTAACGTGGCAGGCTTTCTCACATGCGCCGCAGTAGGTGCAGAAGTCACGAACAACGTCTATTTTCTTGTCTTTCGGGATTATCCAGGCTTTGGAGGGGCAGACGTTGAAACAGCCGTGGCATCCCACCGGGTCACAGCCTGTGAGCTTCGCGGGTATAAGCTCAATCTCGCCCTCAAAAGGCTTTGTAACCTCGGCGGCATCGTATGGGCAGACCGCTTCGCACCAGCCGCATCGTGTGCATTTGTTATCATCCACTTTGATGGTACCTGTTATTTTCGGGACGAGCTTTTTTAGTTCCTCTTCATCAAAATCTCCCTCCACCTTTATTGCGTCCTCGGGACAGAAAGGAACGCAGATGCCGCAGTAGTCGCACTTTGTTTTATCAACCAGCAGTTTTTCAAATGGTATGAGGTCGTCTGCTTTTGCTCTCTTCTCCACGAGCACGAATGCTGGACAGAGCTCTGCGCATGCACCGCACAGAGTGCATTTATCCATATCGACTTCTATCTCGCCCTTCTTACCTTCCTTAAAAGGCGCCAGAGCCTCTTTCTTGGGGAAAGTTAATTCAACGCTGATTGCTTCTTCAGGGCATGATTTCTTGCAGAGCAGGCAGGGTAAACATTTATCGTTGAAGACCACGCTCGATTCAAGATGCGGGAACTCCTGCAATTCAAGTATATCCCTGTCATTCGCGGTCATCCTGATAGACTTGACTGGACAGAAAGCTGCACACATGCCGCAGAATGAACACTTGGTGTGGTCTATGATTACAGGAGGCGCATCCAGTCCGGTGGCAATTTCGATGATAGGACCCATTTCAATTGCTTTTTTGGGGCAGACCTCAACGCAGATGCCGCAGCCAGAGCAGCGCTTGTAGTCATAATCAAGAAGTTTTTTCGATTTCCCTGTTTTCTGGGTAAAGAGAAAATG
>CAYXIP010000142.1:1449-3203 GCA_964465515.1 uncultured Candidatus Methanoperedens sp.
CCGAGCCTGCACCCAGCCACAAGCACGCCGTCTGCGCCCCTGCGCAGCGCTTCAAGAACGAATGCCGGGGATACCCTGCCTGCGCACAGCACCCTGATATTCCGAATGTTTGTTGGGTACTGAAGGCGCATGGAACCCGTTAAATCCGCGGCTGCATAACTGCACCAGTGGCACAGGAAACTTATAACCAGTGGAGATTCGTTGATCTCGCGAGTGGCTTCCCTGATCTGCGCCATAATCTGCTCGTCCGTATAATTTCTGGTTTGAATCGCACCCGAAGGGCAGGCTGCACTGCATGAGCCGCATCCTCGGCATGCCACCTCATCGACTATCGCTTTCCCATCGACAACCTTTACGCGACCGAACTCGCATACGGTTTCACATATCCTGCACCCGTCGCACAACTCAGGAAGCACGTAGGCGCTCATGGGCTCTATCTCTATTTTTCCCCTCTTTAGCAATTGTGCAGCTTTAGCTGCTGCAGCACTTCCCTGCTCAATAGATACCTGTATTTCTTTGGCACCTGATGCACATCCTGCAATAAACACGCCTTTCGTGTGCGTTTGTACTGGTCTCATCTTGGGATGCGCACTCTGGAAGAATCGGTCCGGGCGCGTGGAGAGGTTTAACATCCTTCCTATGGCTTCCGCATCTCTGTTTGCCTCCATGCCGACAGCCAGCACCACAAGGTCGCAGGCTTTCTGGCATTTTTCGCCTGAAAGCGTGTCCTCATAATGGATTATTGCTCTGCCATTTGATTCCTCGACCTCAGCCACTCTCCCTCTCACAAATGATACGCCCATCTCCTGGGCTCGTTTGTAATATTCCTCATACATCTCACCGCCTGCACGGATATCGACATAATGTATCGAGACCTCTGCATCGGGGTATTTTTCCGCAATTTTTATTGCGTTCTTTATCGAAGCCATGCAGCATACCTTGGAGCAATATGGGTTGCCCACCTGCTCATCCCGCGAGCCCACGCACAGGATGAATGCTGCACTCGTTATGTCCTTTCCTGTCGAAGGCGAAACCACCCTGCCGTGCGTTGGACCTGCTGCGCTCAGCATGCGCTCAAGCTCGAGGCTTGTGATTACGTCCTTATACCGCCCGTATCCGTATTCTTCCTTCCGTGCAGCATCGAAGGGCTTGTATCCTGTGGCAACAACTATTGCGCCCACATTGAATTCGAATTCCTCTGGTTTCTGTTTGAAATTTATCGCCTCAGCCGGACAGGCAAGCCTGCACAGGTCGCAGCCAACGCAGTGATCATCGATGCACGCCACAAGAGGGACTGCCTGCGCAAATGGGATATAGATGGATTTCCTTTTTCCTATTCCGAAATCAAACTGGTTCGGAACGTCGATCGGGCAGACCCTGGCGCATATATCAATACAGCCTTTGCATTTTTTCTCGTCTATGTAGCGCGGCTTTTTTACTCCGCTTACTTTGAAATTTCCCGCCCTTCCTTCTATTTTTTTGATTTCCGAATATGTGTAAAGCGTGATATTCGGGTGATTCTGAACGTCTGACATCTTCGGAGCGAGGATGCAGAGCGAGCAGTCGTTTGTCGGGAAAACCTCGTTGAGAAGCGCCATTTTTCCCCCTATGGTCGGCTCCTTTTCAACGAGATGCACTTTAACTCCAGTGTCTGCAAGGCTGAGAGCCGCCTCTATCCCAGCGACCCCTGCACCGATAACGAGAACCTCTTTGTTCGCGGGTATTGTTTTCTTTTCAAGGGGAGAGAGCAGTGC
>CAYXIP010000143.1:0-3194 GCA_964465515.1 uncultured Candidatus Methanoperedens sp.
CCTGTACTCACCGATGCACTAAATCTGCGTTCATCGGCGTCATGCCCGCCGCCGTTCATAGACACGTATCTCCACGTATGGCTTTGCCATACGTGTGGGCGACGCCAACTGGCGCAACGGTTGACGTGGATGCGCCCTCCCGAGGCGCGACTCGGGGCGTTCATCTGCGGTTCGTTTTTCTCAGAAACATGGCTGCATCGTTTTCATATCGGCGCCGAACAGTTGAAAATATTTAACTCAGAGTTCGTTGTTTTTTAAAAACCGATGAGTATGGACGGGATTTACAGGATTGACAGGATAAGCATTTATATTCAATCCTGTTCATCCTGTTATCCTGTCTGAGATTCGCTACCAGAATACAAAGATTGCATCTAGCTTTGCGTTCTTTGCGCCCTCTGCGGTGAGTTATTTCTTCCCCAGCCGCCATGCGACTAATATGATTGCAATTGCAGCCACAGCTTCAAAAGCCGGTATCCGTACCCCGGTTTGATTTTTCTTCGTAGCATTTGGCGAGGGTGTGGGCAGCAGAGGCTCGGGTATGAATGGAGTGATTGTGGGAGGAAGCGCGGTTTTATTTGAAATAACTGCGCGGGCATTGAGCACCACCGAGGTCTTTGCAATCATTTTTGCATAGGAATACTGTGAAATTTTATCAAAAGGGTTGGTCATGAATTCGGCATACTCGTATGCGCTCACCGCAAGCGTGGGCTCGATTCCAGCCATGCGTGCTTCGTTAATTGCCGCCTGTGCTGCATCTTTACTCTGTTCCACTTTTTTATTCGCATCACCTGTGCCTAATAATCCTATCGAGGTACTGGCTTTTATTGTCGCCTGAAGCGAATCGAAAATCGCGCCTGCATAATATCCGCGCTCCAGTTCGCTCTGGGCATTGTTTATATCCTCACTTCCGCCGCTTATAACCTCAGGATGAGCTCCGCTTTCCACAAGCAATGCCTGCATGTATGTATTGATTGATTGCGCCTGGCTCAGGTACCACCCTGCACGGTCTTTTAATACATCCGACGTCACGGTCTTTTCTCCTGGCGAGGCAAGCGTAAGCCACCACTGTGCGGTGCGCGCCCGCTCGTTTGCGAAGGCGAGTGAAGAAATCTTTTCATTCGTATCATTGAGTTTTTTTGCCTCACCGAGTTTCTCTCTTGCAGCCGTAATCCTGGACTCAGCAGCCCCAACGGCTTCCACATCGCTTATCCCATATGCTTCGAAATTGTTAAGGTCAGACTCAGAAAGGTTTATCTGGTTTTCCACTTCATCCGCCAGCTGGCTGAGATACTGTTCTTTATCAGAAGCCTTGCTGTAGCCATCGCTCCACTGCACATAGCGCAATGTAAACATCGCATTGAAGTACGAAGAAGTGGCAGCATAGTACTTCCTATCGTTGTACATCGCATCAGCCCTGTTCAAAATCTCCTTTGCCTGATTAAGGAATTGACTTTTGGGTGCTGATAAGGCAGTTTCCTGGTACATGCTATTCGATTCATTTTTCAGGTTGGAGGCAAGGGGCAGAAGCAGATTGAGGTATTTTGGGGTCAGAATTGTTCCATTGTATTGTGGTCTTGTAATTTCGTTGCCTGTAAAAGCTAACACAGCATCCTGAATTGTGCCGACTTCTTTCACCTCGACATTTAATTTTTTCCCAAGCTCGAATAAATCAACCGTTTCATCCTTCTCCTGAGAGATTATGAAGGCACCTTTTGTTGTTGTAACTGTTTTTCTCACAGTCACTGTGCCCTGCCCCTGGGGTATAAGGAAAAGGGTGGCATTCTTTGCTGCAGCAGCTTCAAGTTTTGAAGGAATCCCGCCCACAGGTCCTATAGACTCATCCGGGTTTATCATGCCTGTCATGACAACATCGGGTTTCAATGTCCAGTTTTTTATTGCGGCGATTGTTGCCACGGTCAATGCCCCGCCAGCCGAGGGTCCTCCGATAACGGGTGAGCTTATATCAATGATGTAATAGAAGTCGTACGCCCTCTGGTCAATCCCGAGCACATCTGAAGCCACCATTGCGGCAAGCCTCGCAGAGCCCTGGAGGTCAACCTGGGTATAGGGATTTGTATCCACAAAAACATGACCTGTACCGTTTGTAACAATTACCTGTGCATCGAGGAGAACGCCCTCTTCCCCGTTCTCGGTGGTGCGGTCAGCCACGAGCGGAATCGTGACACCTTCTTCAAGAGCATGGACGGTGTTCACAGAAGCCAGCAATAATACTACAGCACAGAAAGGAATTATCCATTTGTTCAATTTCATCACAAACACTCATATATTAGATTAAATACTTAAAACCAATGTAAATATGCATTTATCAGACCCTTATAATATCACTTATAAAGGCATCTACGCAGTTGCTGACAGGAAAAACGAGCTTGTGGAGATAATGGAACATTCCAGCTGCTATGGAGGCTCTGCATGGGCATTGTATCATTACTCCAAAAGTCCGCTTGTTGTTAAAAGCTGCGCAGTCGGGGACATGATGCGCTATCTTGTCAGAACAGGGTGTGCAGACCTTGACCTCAGGTCATCAACTGCTGCAGCAGGCATTGAATCTGTTCTTGTTGCAGGCAAGGAAATCGAAATAACATACACTGGTTTAGGTGGCGGAGGCGTTGGGGCAACAACATGCAGAGCCTATGCGGACGGGGTTCTGCGATGCAAAATTTCAGAATCGGGTGGGGGAAAGCGCGCAAGCGGTACAATCGTCGTTCCGCGAAGGGAAAGGGTGCTTGTGGGAATAGACAACACGGATTCAAAAGAGGTTGGGGCAACATGGACGCTGGCGCATAACATTGCGGATGCTGTCGATACGCTTGAGCATAAATACATCTCCCATACCCTTGTCCAGCTCTATCCTGTGCCTGAGAAGACGCAGAACTGCGTTTCGACTGTGCTTGAATTTGCATGCATCGGCGGTGCAAAAAAAGAGCTGCTTGCAAAGATAAGAAAAGGACTTCTAAAATACAGCGTGTCTCCTGAGACGGGAATGGTGGCTTTATCGGAATTCGATGCCTCCGCTCTCATGGAGTACAGCAAACTTTGCAGGAGCGGGATTGTATCAAAGGAACTTGCTATAAAGGCAGCACAGGAAAATGGCGTTGAGATATGCATAGGGGGAAAAGGCGTAATAGGCGCTCTTGCAGCACTTCCATGGTTTTCACGCAATGATGAAGCGGTGG
>CAYXIP010000144.1:0-3182 GCA_964465515.1 uncultured Candidatus Methanoperedens sp.
GCCAGTTCTTTTTCAATATCACGTATGCCATATTGCAGAGCCTGACGTATCAGCAGCGACTCTTCGATTGGTTCGTATTTCTTGATTTTCTTCAGGGAATCCATCAAATTCTGAGGTATTTCCATCTTATACATGTATGTCTTGCCCTTCTTTCATATCAATATCAACCAAGAATCGTTAGAAACATAAAAACTGTTGCATTTATAATCAGTTACTCTAAACTCCATGCAGATAGACATACCGAAACAGGTAAGTAGTATCATAAAATAACGATATTGATTATTAAGGTGACACAATGAGAAAGGTAGTATTATTTATTTTTATAATATTCGGAATTACAATCTCTGGTTGCATGGAAAACGCACCGTCTAAAACAACCCCTGAAATAACAATAACAGTTCCAGAATTACCAACAACAATAAGTGGAATCAATAAAATAGTGGAAGTATCTGGAAAAGAAATTGTCATAAGTGGAGTGAATAATCAAATTAAAATTTTAAACGAAAATGTATCAAAAATCGTGGTAAGCGGTAATAATAATCTTGTTCTTTATAAGAAAGAAGCTAACCCAGAAATAACAGACAGTGGTTTAGGGAATGAAATTAAAACCTATTGATTGGATTGCATGTATTGCCATCAGTATTGCTGTCGGGGTACTCAGTTACTATTTACGACTGCCTCTAAAAAATGATGGAATTTTATATTTATTAAGCACAACCTCACAAGCTCTCGCAGCCATATTCGCTTTAGTCTTTACAGTTACTCTTGTGGCGGCTCAAATAGCACAAAAATATAACGCCATTGATAAATTTTTCAATAGAAAAACACATATTTTAATGACAATGTACGTTATTGGAGTAATATTACCCATACTGCTATTGAAGATAGATAGTGCTTACGAATTTTATAATTTTTTGGTATCTTTATCCATAGGCTTAGCAGCTTTCTGCATTGCAGCAATAATACCATATTTAAAAAATTGCAATGACATAATCAAGTTTGAAATTGGAGTTTCTAATCTAATTGATGAACTTGAAGAATCAACAATATCAGAGAAATATCCAAAAGCTCATACAATTGTTGAAAAGCTACGTGAGATAGGAGAAAATGCTATTCAAGAGGAAATAGAAGAACCACTTTACTTAATAACTATTGGTATCTATAATCATATTATGATAGCTCTTGGTAGGCAAAGGGGTATATTACGTGAAGGTTATCCGTATAGAGCTATTTACGCTCTATGTAGATTAGGCATAAGTGCAACTGATAAACATATGGATAAGATTGCTGAAATCATAACAAATGATCTCCAAATTTCTGGAGGGCTAGTAATAGATAAAGATGTTAGAGACTCCTCGGCAGAAGAAGCAATTAATACACTCGAACAAATAGGGATTCGAGCTACTAAGCTCAAATTAAAGAATACATCAATACATTCTTTAATAAGTTTGTTGGTATTGGCTAATAAAGCCGATTCTAAAGGAAACTGGGCGCCTGAATCTGAAAAAGCTTACAAATCTTTTTTGGTTTGCGCATCACATTTTGAAAAATATTTTCCTGAACAAATAGATGCTTTATGCAATGAGATTAAATCAACTGGTGTAGACATCAATAAGGATTGGTTAAACAAAACAAAGGATATAATCAAAAAATATCCTGATGTAGATGGACTCCTTGATAGATTCATAAAGCGGTTTTAAAAATCTAAAATGATATTTTTAAGTGTCGAGATTTTACCCTTATAGGACTTCCCTCGGGTCTGCAATCTCCCCTCTCAGCGCGCTCGCCGCCGCAGTCTCAGGCGATGAAAGGTAGATTAAGCCACCTGCTCCCATCCTTCCCTTGAAGTTTCGATTAGAGGTGGAAAGGCAGGTTTCGCCCTCGCATATCACTCCCATGTGCGCGCCGAGGCAGGGACCACAGCCGGGAGGCGCAATAACGACGCCTGCTTTTAAGAGCGCTGCAATCACGCCAGACTCTGTTGCTTTTATCAAAACAGAACGAGAAGCGGGTAAAACTATTGTTCGAACTTTGACTTTCTTGCCCTTCAGGAGCTTTGCCACAGTTTCCAAATCCTCATATCTTCCGTTTGTGCACGAGCCTATGAAAACCTGATCAAGCTTTGTTCCTGCAACTTCTCTGACCGAAGAAACATTATCCACTTCATGCGGCTTCGCTACCTGAGGCTCAAGGTCGCTGACATCGAAATTGTATTCTTCGCAGTACTGTGCGTCCTCATCAGCATATACCGGTGCGTATTTTTCCTGAGCTTTTTCTTTTAAGTATTCGAACGTCTTCTCATCAGGCGGCACGATACCGGTTTTTGCCCCCATCTCAATTGACATATTGCACAGCGTCATGCGCTCAGCCATGGATAATTCGCTTATGGCATCGCCATAGTATTCTAAAGCTTTATAATTCGCCCCGTCAGCGCCTACGTTCTTGATTATATAAAGCGTCAGGTCTTTTGCAGACACGCCTTTTGTTAGTTTGCCTTGAACAGTAATCCTGATAGTTTTAGGAACACGAAGCCACAGCTTTCCTGCTGCAAATATCTCAGCCATGTCCGTAGCTCCCACGCCTGTAGCAAATGCACCAAATGCGCCGTATGTGCAGGAATGGGAGTCTGCGCCTATTATCAATTTTCCAGGCAGGGCAAATCCCTGTTCAGGCAATAATTGGTGGCAGATGCCTTCGCCTACATCGAAAAAATTTTCTATCCCCTGCTCTTTTACGAATTTTCTTATCTCTTTGTGAAGCTTTGCCGTATTTTCATTGTTTGCAGGTGCGATGTGGTCGAAAGGTATTATGATCTTTTCAGGAGCCCATACTTTTTTTGCCCCCATTTCCTTGAAAGCTTTCACCGCAAGTACACTTGTGCCATCGTGCGCCATTGCATAATCTACGCTTGCTATTACGAAATCATCCGCTTTCGCTTCTTTTCCCGAAGCACGGGAGAGTATTTTCTCGCTAATTGTGGGCATGCTATCTCCATATCTTCCCGTTGTAGCTGTTAGTCACAGGGCAGCCAAGGCATCTGTTTGATATGCGGTGTGCGCAGTCCTTGCAGTTGAGCATGTGGCCGCAGGGAGGAGAATCACTTGCGTCAAAGCTCATTTTCACAGGTAATATCAAGTCTTTCATGGGCGCAATCACGATGCTAACTTCAGCGCTTTTGACTA
>CAYXIP010000145.1:0-3152 GCA_964465515.1 uncultured Candidatus Methanoperedens sp.
CAAAGCGGCGGAAGATTAAGCGCTCGCCAAAGGCTCTCGTCAAGGCGTAATTTTTTAAATTTAGATGGATGCCTTTGCACCTGTCTATCTTTCCATGACGTCAGGGCTTATACAATTCCTTTTCAATGAAAACATTAACATTTACCTTCAGAGTCTTGGAAATCCCACACTTGATGTATTATTCAAGGCTATAACTGCCCTCGGCAGCGAGCCTGCATATATTCTTATAGCCTCGCTCATTTTCTGGTGCTCTGGAAAAAAAACAGGCATAAGAGCACTGTACGTAATTCTTTTTTCAGCATCCGCAGCAATATTTGCAAAAAACCTTTTCGCCATGCCAAGACCGCCCGAATACCTCCATAAAGTCATGGAGAATGATTTTGGATTCCCGAGCGGTCATGCGTTTGTTTCATCGGGTTTCTGGGGGTATCTGGGCGGCAGGATCAGGAAATCATGGCTCATATTTATTGGAATCGTTGCAATCCTGTTCATTTCCTTATCACGGATTTATCTTGGTGTCCATTACATCGGGGATGTGGTGGGCGGGATTGTATTCGGTCTCTTATTGGCATTGATTTTTCTTAAGGCTGAGCAGGGCATAACCATTCGACTGGAAAAGCTGGGTCGCATTCCAAGATATTTTGCTGCAGTGATTCTCCCTGTAATATTGTTAGCTATCGCCATTATGCAGCGTGAAATTTTAATGGAGCAGGAGATAGCTCTTGTGATGGCAGGTATTGGCGTGGGCTACCTGCTTGAGGGAGAGCGTGTGGGATTTGCGGATGCAACGAATAACAGACAGAGGGTTAAGAGAGCAGTCATCGGGGTAGCAGTGCTGGGAATAATTTATTTCATCTCAAGCGTTTTGCTTTTGATAAATCCCAATTTCATATATTTTAAATATGCATTACTTGGATTTGCCTCGACCTTTATTGCCCCGTGGGTGATTACAAAGTTTGAAGAATCCGTCAAAAATTCCTGAATATACTTTGGATTCTTCAAAGAGCGAGCTTAATCAAAAATCGACCTGAATATCAGCAGTATATTCCTCTTCCTTTCCCTTATCCGCCGCTGTGAGTACGGGAACCAGTTCTTCCCGTAAGGGATGTAATCAACCATTGCAAGGCCTTTTTTTACAAGCTCATGTTTTAGTTCTTCTCTCACTCCCATGAGCATCTGGAATTCGAGTTTTTTATTGTGGGCTTTGTTAGCCTCGAGCGCCTCATTAATCAAGAGATCATCGTGTGTCGCAATCGCAAAAAAGGGACTTTTGTAAAAAAGGTACCCCATGAGCCTTGAGAAACTGATGGTAACGTCCTTGCGGCTTGTGTATGCTATATCGCTTTTTTCCCTGTATGCGCCCTTTACGAGCCTGATGATGCCGCCTTGCGCAGCTATCCTCTTCACATCGTTCTCGCTTCTTTTAAGGTTGGACTGTATTGCAATGCCAGTGTTTTTATATTTCTTGAATATCTCAAGATAAATGTCTATGGTATCTTCCGTATAAGGCGAGTTCTCCATGTCTATCCAGACAAAGATGTTTTTTGAGGCTGCACTGCTTACAATTTTCTCCACGTTGGAGAGGCAGAGGTTCTTTTCGATTTCAAGCCCAAGCTGCGTGAGTTTTATGGAAAGGGAGGCGTCGAGCTTTGATTCCTCAATAGCCTTGAGGATTCTAAGATTCTCCTCAATATTTTTATTTGCCTCTGCTTCATTCTTTACATGCTCGCCGAGGAAATTGATGATGGCGCCTATGGCAAAGTTGTTTGATTTTTTCGTGCGCGAGATGGCGTCGTCTAAGGTTTCGCCTGCAATCCACTGGCGCGCGAATTTGATTAAGAAGCTCATTCCGATTTAAAAAAGGCTCTGGTTCTACTTAAGAGCATCGATTGTTAATTATCAATTCACTTAAATTTTTTGAATAAGAGGTTTCACCTGCGGGATTCTATTTTTGATGGTCTTCCATACAAGCTCATAATTAACTCCAAAATAAAAGTGAATCAATTTATCCCTCATTCCTGCCATCTCTTTCCATGGAACTTCGGGATATTTCTGCCTTATTTCATCCGGAATTCCCTTTGTTGCCTCTCCTATTATCTCAAACTTCATTATCACTGCGCTGACTGTCTTGTCATCTTTTATGAAATCTTGAAAACTCATTCCTTCCACGAAAGTTTCTATGGCATCCATAGCGCCAATGATGTCTTTGAGGTATAATCTGTAATCCCTCATACACGAACCACCTCTTTTAAGACAGAACTCTTGATTTCTTTTCTCAATGATCTCTCAGGGACAATATCTACACGGAGGTTCAATTTTTCTTCAAGGAATAATGCAAGTCCTGTGAAGTCAAAGAGGTCGGCGTCTTCTTCAAAATCCACAAGTATGTCTATATCGCTGGTTTCTTTTTGTTCGCCTCGTACAAAGGAGCCGAAGATTCCTTTTATTTGGGCTTTGTATTTTTGGCGGATTTCGCCTTTCAGGTTTGAGAGGATTTTGAGGATTTTAGTTTTATTCATATCATCTTGTTATTCTGCTAATTTTTCTCTTAAGAATCTTCTAAGTATTTCATTTTTTATTTTGTTTAAATCATCTTCTAAAACTTGATGAACTGTATCTTGCCATTTACTGAAGTCAGCTTTGAATGGCACTTTATTAAATAACCATTCCACATCAATTCTATGAGGTGCTATATCTTCATCTTCAGTATCTTTGATAAAATCAAGTGCAGATCCCTTTTCTACATAATAGTATGGCTTTTTGTTTTTAACAATTCCTACATACACTTTATAATAATTATATAGTAATATTATATTTCCCTTATCGATAACATATGCAAAGTTTAAAAGCTCTTTAGTTCGCCTTTCAATTAATCCACAATCTTCATTCTCAAGTAACTTTTTTGTTGTTGCTTCAGATATTTTTGTTATATCAGGTATCCATCCATAACCTAATGCAACAAAGTTCTTTGGTAGAGCATATTCTTGTATATACCTCTCTTTCGTTTTTAGTGTGTTACTATCCCATAACCCTGGCCAAGCACCTATTTTCCAGATATTTACCATTTTATCACCTTTCAAGAGGCTATTATTTCATCTCAAACCTCTCAAACCTCTCCTTCTTCGCCCTGCAAATCGGGCAAAGGTCGGGCG
>CAYXIP010000146.1:0-3134 GCA_964465515.1 uncultured Candidatus Methanoperedens sp.
GAACTGTACCTTGAATTCCGCTCTATCTGGAAATGCCCGTCAATCCCGATGGCTATGGCTTTTGTGAGAAGAGAATAATTCTCATTAATATGACCCCAGCGTGTCTGAACCATCCCGACCTCGACGGGATGGTTTTCCTGAGAAAATTCGTATCAGGCAGGAAATCCGCATCGAAAACTGCAATCAATTCACCCCGGGCGCATTTCATGCCTTCCCTGAGCGCGCCAGCCTTGTATCCTTCTCTTTTTGTTCGATGAATGTGGCAGATGTTCACTCCGCTTTTGCGAAGCTCTCCGGCGCATTTCTCTATAATACCTGTCGTCTCATCCGTGGAATCATCGAGCACCTGTATCTCAAGCTTCTCAAGCGGATAATCCAGCTCTGCAACTTTTTTTATAAGACGCTCCACAACGTACTGTTCATTGTAAACAGGAAGCTGGACAGTAACCGCCGGGTAGTAAGTCAGGTTCGGGGCTTTCTCATGTTTTTTATTCCAATGAAGGTAGGTTAGCACAAAGCAATTATTCCCGTAAATGAAGAGGATAATCAAAATCACAATATAGAAGGCAAGAAGAACTCCACTCGGGCTCATATCCTGCCACCAAAAAGGGCATAAGTCGTTTGCATTTCAGTCACCCGCCTCTTTCCGACGATACATTCTCTGAATCGACACACAATTTAGTTTTTTCTCCCTACTCATTCCTCCTTAAAGGTGAAATTATATCTCTGGTCTGTGGCTGATAAAATGCTTTATTTCTATAAGATAGCTCTGGTGCTGCTTATAGTATTCTTGGCTTTTAACAGAATGATTAATATATCTTCCTCTCCCTTTTCAGCCCGATAAAAATGCCAGTCATCACATTACATTACGACGACCTCGAGGAACTCTCGGGAATAGATAAGGAGACAATAATCCAGAGAATTCCGATGATGGGATGCGATATAGAGCGCATCGAAGAAGACCACGTGGATATCGAATTCTTTCCCAACAGACCCGACCTTTACAGCACAGAAGGTGTGGCGCGGGCGCTTAAGGGATTCCTCGGCATTGAGACAGGCTTACGAAAGTTCAATGTCTCACCGTCTGGCATCAGAATAACAAAGGACAAAGAAATCGAAAAAATCCGACCCTATCTTGCCTGCGCGGTAATCCGTGATATGAGGTTCAACTCGCGCAGCATCGAATCCCTGATGGCGCTTCAGGAATCGCTCCACTGGGCTCTTGGCAGGAACAGGAAAAAGGTGTCCATAGGCGTGCACGACCTTGCAAGAATAAAACCTCCTTTCAGGTACACAGCGAAGCAGCCTGATTTTAGGTTCACGCCCCTTGATTTCAAGGAGCCGATGACGATGAGGGAGATACTTGAAAAACATCCAAAAGGAATCAAGTTTGCATACATCCTTGAAAAATTCGGTAAATATCCACTTATTCTTGATGCCGAGGATAATGTGCTCTCATTCCCTCCCATAATCAACGGCGAGCTTACAAGGGTAACGGAAGATACACAGGATTTATTCATCGAGGTCACAGGTCTTGACCCTGCTGTTTCAGTAGCCTTGAACATCGTGGTATCGTCGCTTGCCGAGAGAGGAGGCAGGATTGAATCTGTTAGCGTTGATGGAATCCAAACACCGGTGCTTGAGCCAGGAATTGCAAAACTTAAACGAAAAGAAGTTGAAGAACTTCTCGGGTTCAAACTCACAGACGATGAAATCATTCGCAGCCTTGAAAAGATGAGATATGGTGCGAGAACTTTAAAAAATGCAATCGAAGTTTCAATCCCGGCTTACAGGGCTGATATCCTGCACAGCTGGGATCTTATTGAGGATATAGCCATAGGATATGGTTTTGATAACATCAAGCCAGAACTTCCAGCCACTTCCACTATCGGCAAAGCGCATGAGATTTCAAAACTCAGGATTGCTGTCCGCGAGATGATGGTTGGACTGGGTTATTTTGAGGTTATGCCCTTCACACTCACGAACGAAGGCCTTCAGTTTGGGATGATGCGCAGGGGAGAGGTTTCTGGTATTACACATATCCTTTATCCCATAAGCGAAGACCATACAATCGTCCGCCCCGCGCTCCTTCCCAACCTCCTTGAGATACTTTCCATAAACAAGCACCGCGAGCTTCCGCAGCGGATATTCGAAGTGGGCGAGGTGGTCATAGGTTGCAAGACTTTACAGCACCTCGGCGCTGTCGCCATCCATCCGCAGGCTAATTTCACTGAAATCCAGGCTGTAGTGGATGCTGTGCTGAGGGAGAGGCGCATCGCATATGATGTCGCAGAATCAAATGACTCATCGTTCATCGAAGGCAGGCGCGCTGATGTCTTGATAAAAGGTGAGAGAAGAGGCGTGTTCGGTGAGATCCATCCCGAGGTAATCTCAAATTTCGGGCTTGAGCAGCCCATCATAGCATTTGAACTGGAGTTGTAGTTGCTCTATTATGAAAGACAACAAACTCGCTGTCAATGTTCATGTCTGTCCTTCAAGCTTTCTTTTCCTGATTTTTTTAAGGGGAGAGCCGCACACAGGGCATGCATCGCCTTCCTGAAACCGCCTCTTGCATCCCGTGCAGAGCTTTTCCCAGAGCAGGACATCCTCTATTTTCCTCCCTCCTGCCGGCATTACCTGAATCCCAAGCTGGAGCGCCGTGTTCTGGATTGCAAAATCATCTGTAATAAGTATTGTTTCCCCGCGCCTTGAATATTCAAGAGCCTTTGCAAGAATATCGATATCTGTAGTTGAAAGTTCCTCGCTGTCCTTAGTAATGCCTGCTTTTTTCCTGACCTCTTTTTTGAAGTTTGGAAGCGGAGGCTCAATACGTACGTTCATCAATTCCATTGTTGTTCTGGCATACTCGTCCCTGAGTTCTTCAACCACTGAGGGGACTGTTATTACGCTTCCTTCGAGACGTTTTCTGAGAATGAAGAGTGAGGAGTCGGCGATGTAGGGCATTTGATGAAGATACTGAATCATTTAAGATAAAGATTCCTGCGATCAGTTACTTTCAGGATGGCGTAGTAAGTATGTGAAAGCATGAAGAAGCACTATCTCAACCCGCATTAATGTTGCATTTTGTGAAAATACCTCATTATAATTATAATTAAATAATTAATATAATCATG
>CAYXIP010000147.1:0-3124 GCA_964465515.1 uncultured Candidatus Methanoperedens sp.
ATCTCAACAGTATCAAAATTCTTTGCATATTCGGTAAGAAGATTCTTCGCATCTTCGGGATAAAAATTCCCTATCCAGAAATCATAACTCCATCCCATGGTGCCTATATGAATTTTCATTTCAACAGACCGTTACGTTACGTGTTGGTAGATTTTATTAGGTTTACTGTTTATATAATTCTCCAATGAATCAAAGCAATTGGAATCGATGCTGTAAATTGTATACCAACCCGTTGTCTCAGCTTTAACAATTCCCTGTTCTTTCAGGTGTTTAATATGATGTGTAATTGTAGGCCCAGAAAGTCCGATTCTTTCTGCAAGGATTTTATGATTTATGCTTTGATTATTGAGAATCTCTAAAATGATCCTTCTATGCACATCATTTTTCAGCGCAGCAATCACGGTCTGCTCTTTTTCTTTATAGGTTGAATTGTTCAGAAAATAGCGTTTTTTTCCGTTTGTTTTGCTGAACACTATCACGTCCATTGCTTTCATCATTCCCAGATGGTATTCGACAGTACCTTTTTTTATTTCTGTCTTTTTAATAATCTCTCTGAAATAGACGCCAGGATTTTCTTTTATAAAATTATGTAATTTTAACCTTGTAGAGTTATCGAGGATGTTTTTTCTGACAATTTGTTTGTAACCCAGATAAGGAAGTAACTTTATCGATATCAGAGTCTCCAGCGGCATTGCTGTGAGTTGAGGAAATACCATTATAAGCAGATAGAGCCAGAAGGGTATTGGATCAGCCTCCTTAACATTTTCACCGTGTGCTGATATGCCTGGTTCTTTGCTTATCGATGGTCTGACAGTATAATCAGTAGCATTTGCTGTAGGCAGAAATGTTAAAAAGAGAATAAAGATGATAAGGAAACTCACCATCTTGGTTTGTCTAGTAGTGCTGGTACACGTTAAGGTTGTAAGTTCTTTGTGTGGCAACGCGTTCCCCATAAACATCAAACGTCCATACACCAGATTCTACATAACCACTGTTAGGAACGACGTCTATATGAATCTTGCCATCTAATACCCCATCATCTATATCATGATACGTTCCGATTTTAACCCAGCTTGGTGTATAAATTGTTAATGTAAGTGAGTCGCTTGGAGATGTCCAATCAAGATTTACTTCAAGCCATCTTACTCCGCTTCCAACATAAAACTGATGCCTTTTAGTTTCTCCTTGTTTGACCGAATCTGTCACCGTGAGGGGATTCCCTCCAGAAGCGTTCCCTATAGAAGGACGTACTTTATATCCACTTGTATTGTCTTGCGATGCTGCGGGTATATTCTCTGCTGATGCTATTGGTGCAGCCAGTAACGCTACAATCAAAAACACTGCATATACCATTAAAGGTAATTTCATTTATTATCACCCGCGCAATCTAAAGAAAAGACGGTTTATACCTTTTCTGGGACAAACATCTATCTGATTTTCTAACCGATAGAATCTGTTAGAGGATTGTCCTATAAATTATAAATAGACGCGAGGTTTTGTAGAAATCGTGCGGGGTTCAACTGAACCTTCAAGAACTGTTGAACCCAGGTGCCCGAAGGCATGGTAATGTTTAGCTTTAAGCTATTTAAAGCCAGTGCCGCACCTGATGGGCAGAGAAGAAAAAGAAATGGAGGAAATAAAAATATGAAAAATAAAAGTTGGTGGAAGAAAAGAGTTAAAATGGGGGCAATAGCAATAGTATTATTGCTGGTAGTTGGAGGAGCATTAGGTGCAAATTCTATCGGCTCTGAGAGGAGATTTCCAAGTAAAGTTGTGGAAAAAACAGTTGAGCTTAAGAAACAAACTATACAAGAGCTTATCGAAGATAATAAAGAATATCTTGAATATCTCAGAAAAAACATTGGTCCAGAAGCAGTTTCAAAGCATATTCGGTCTTTAGAGGAAGCTTTGGAAAAAGTTCCTTACAACGGCACAACGAGTCTAAAATTGGTTGAAGTCGGATGGGAGTCTATTTCATTCTGGCCATATACGAGCGATGCGATAGGCGGTTCAATTTCAGATCCAATAAATTTAGTATTTTACAACAAAGGCAATGGTCTAAACGTTAATAATAAAATAGACTATAGTCTTACTAACAGTTGGGATCCAACATGGTTAAGCAATACTCAGTACACATACATAGATGATACAGCACACGGCGGCTCTGCATACTGGGAGAGAGATAGTTACACTCTTGCTAATGGTCCTGCCTACGGCACAAGGTATCACATAAGAATCTTCAATGGAACTTACGATACCCACGTGCCTGGGTTCGCCTATTGGAGTAATGCAGGAGTCCATAAAGAAACTTGGAGCTGGACGCAACTAAAGCATATCATTGATAGTTGGGAAGAGGCAGAGACTTTCATAAAGAACGACTTCGCTGGTAAATCTTTTGTAGGATCAATAGGCACTACTAATCTTAATAACGCGGGTACTTTTCAGGGACAATACAATGATGGTAACGCACCTGTAATAGAATTAATATCTTGAAAATCTTTTCTTTCTTTTTATTATCACGAGGAGATTTATGGATAGAGATTTACGGTTTGGAGTTGTTTACTTTTTAATCTTATTTTTTGTCGTAATCATTCCAAAAATAATCACATATTTAGCATATGTTATAGGTATAGATCTTCCTCCACTAACAGTTATTTTTATTTTCCCTTTTATTGCATTTTTACCCCCAATTCTGGCAGTTTTTTTTAGTATGCACATCGAAAAACCTAAAATATCTTTTATTTTTTCTTTTTCTTCAATCATCGCTGGCGCATTTGTTCATGAGGTATTAACTTACGGAGCCACAGGACTATTAAGGATTCCATCGCTTCAATCGCTAATGCTCTGGATCTTGGGAGCTATAGGTTTGGGATTAATAGGGTATGGCGTATCTATGAGAAAAGGGAAAACTGAATTGAGATTGTCTTTTTTTCTTACAGGGATGATTTTCTGGATAGCGTTAGTTATAGAGGGCGTCTATAGATGGTTAAGTTTAATTATTGGTTTAATTCGATGAGATTGATATGAGGTTCAGCAGTTCCGCAAGAGCAACTGAACCCCAAGTGCCCGAAGGCATGGTAATGTTAGCTTTGAACTTATTTAAAGCCAGCGCCGCGCCTGAGGG
>CAYXIP010000148.1:0-2942 GCA_964465515.1 uncultured Candidatus Methanoperedens sp.
GCTTCACAGCCCTCAAATCGTCATCCGGATGCGCTGCGAACTCGCCGTACTTTTTCAAAAGCTCCTCAAAATGCTTCTTCACAGTGAAATCCCAGAGCGTCGGCGCCTTTAGCTTTTTCCCGTTATCTGCGCCCTCTTTTTTCTCCTTTGAAGGCAGCGTTTTCAAATCCGCCACCTTTGCGCCGATGAGGCTGTTCCCCACCTTCAGGTGGTGGTCAAGAAATGTCAGAGGTTTGTTCGCTGCAACGGTCTCAAGCCAGAGCGACAATTTCGCAAGCTCCACAGCCATCGGGTTCAGATCAACCCCGAAGATGCAGTGCCTCACTACCTCGCGCCGCGCCCAGTGAACATCGTGCTCAGCAACCTCCTCGGATTCCAATTCTTCAGGCTTTGCTTCGCCCCATGCCTCCACGAGCCTGTTGGCGAGGAACTCGCACGCCTCGACAAGGAAATGCCCGCTTCCCATCGCGGGGTCAAGGACGCGGATGCTGAGAATGTCGTGCAAGAATGGGCGCTCCCCCAGACCTTTTTCCTTCCACGCTTTCCTTTTTTCATCGAGTATAGGCAGAAGCGTGTTCCGCACTATGTACTTTACAACGTAATCCGGCGTGTAATACGAACCTGTCGCTTTCCTCTCGCCCTTATCCGTGGCAAGGTATATCGCGCCGGTTTGGATTTCATCAAATGTTTTCTTGCCTTCTGCCTCATTTTTCGGAATCCATTTCTCGTGTCCCTTTTCCTTGACGGCTACGAGGTCTTCTCCTGCGACTTTAAGCTTATACTCAAGCAGCCCTTCGTAAATCGAGCCAAGCTGCCTCGTCCCGAGCGTGGAATAATCGATAAAATCCCCCTCCTCGCGCGCCAGAAGGTCAATTGCCTCTGCCACGAATCTATCGCCAATTTTTTTATTTTGCAGGAAAGTATTCCTTTTCGGGTCGAACAAGCCGCCGTTATAAGCTGGAATGTAAAGGAGGTCTTTTGGAATACTGAAATTTTCAGATTCGCTTCCCTCGTTGATGAGCGCAAAAAGCGTATTCAGTTTATTCCAGTATTCCGTCGTTACCGGCAGGATAAGTTCTCCGTTATCGATTTTTTTCGAAATATCGGATTTGATGGAAAGAAGGCTGAGCTTTTTGTATTCAGGATTATCCCTGTCAAGGAGTTTCAGGCTCTCGGCATAAAAGATAAACAGCAGCCTGTAAAGCAGTTTCAGCGTGTTTTCCTGCACTTCCCTTATGTCATGTTCATTCTTCACGAGGGCATTATCCTTCCACTCAAAAAAGCCCAGAGAAAGTATCTTCATGGCTTCATAGACGTTCTTTTGAAGATTTTCGCGAAGCTTGGTTGCATAGGCTATGCTTCCTTCTTTCACCCTCTCAAGAAAATTCTTTCCAGAAGCGTCTTTTATAAAAGCATTGAGCCTGAAAAAAAGATAGAAATATTTGAACCCCTCGATGTCATTCGTCTCAAGAACAGTAACGAGGTCAATCTCATAATAACTGTCAAGCTTGTAACTTGTTTCCTTGTGATATAACCTCCACTGATGACCGTTTGTCAGGATTCCCCACTGCACAGGCGTAACATGGAGGTAATAGTCGATCTGGTAGCTTGGGTTCTGGAACTCAAAAGAGCCTTTGGCTTCCTTAGCCTTCTTATCAAGCGAGGTTTTCCAGCTCTTTGCATCGCCCAACGCAATGGCTTTTTGATAGGAGTCCTCAATTCCTTTCTTCTCAAAAGCTTCATTCTGGGTACTTTCATTTTCAAAGAATGCATAATCGGGGCGTTTGGCGCTTTGATCCACTTTGACCTGCGGGACATAATAATGTCCGAGCACATCCTTCAACATCGGTCTTATCAGGAACTCTTCAAGCATGGATTCATCCATACGGTTCCAGCTTTCTTTCCTGCTGTCGTAGAGCTTCTTTGTCCGATTAAAAGCATCCGTGACATTTTCGTTCCATTCTGGATTTTCCTTAATCAGCAACTCTAAATAGTGTGTAGAAAAGAGATTCCGGTTTTGCAGGTAATTGAGTGTTGTCTGCGCCAATTAAGTCTCCTTCAAACTTTTTTTACATAATATAGCAGAAACAAAATAAGACTTTTGTTTCACATCTGTATTCATCGGCGTTATGCTTCCCGTGACGCATAGACACGTATGCCTGCGCGCGCATATGTTGATGCGCCTTCCCCCAGTGGTTTCAGGTGCGAGGATGACGATAACAACCGTTTCCATCTCACCGATGCATTTAATCTGTGTTCATCGGCGTTATGCTTCCCGTGACGCATAGACACGTATTCTCCACGTATGGCTTTGCCATACGTGTGGGCGACGCCAACTGGCGCAACGGTTGACGTGGATGCGCCCTCCCGAGGCGCGACTCGGGGCGTTCATCTGCGGTTTGTTTTTTCAGAGACAATGGCTGCATTGGGTTCATATCGGCGCGCCTGACAGTTAAATAAATTTAATTGAGTTCGTACCAGTTCGTATAAGTTCGTTGTTCATTCTCCCTCTCCCCTTTGCGCTCTTTGCGTTCTTTGCGGTGAATAATGCTCAGGAAGCTGTGTTGTGCGTTTATCCGCCGTCTATCCCCTCAACTTCTCCCTCACTATACTCGCCGACCCCTTCGAGCTGAATGCCCTGAAGAACACAAGGGCTTCTGCATAAACAAGCGCCTCGATCGCCCTCTCCGTATCCTCATCCACGCTGTAAATCCGATCGAAGAACTGCTTGATTGCGAACTTGCAGTTGCTCCCGAAGATCTCCTTATCCTTCTTGCCGGGATTCTTGGGGCGGTAGGTTTCAAGCGTCCAGTTCCACATATCGCTATAAAGTTCAGGCTCATACACCTTCAGCACATTGAACACGATGTCCTGCCAGTGCGTGGCTACGTTTCCCTTGATAATATCGCCTTTGGGGAACTGCGTGTTTATAAGCTCCCTCG
>CAYXIP010000149.1:0-2938 GCA_964465515.1 uncultured Candidatus Methanoperedens sp.
CCTTCACCACGCCTCCCGCCCGCCGCGCCGCCCTTGTGGAGGAAGCGAAGGCGCTGTATTCAGAATTTTCGAAGGTGGAAAGTTTCGACAGGATTAACAGGATGGACAGGATAAACTCAACCACGCATCCTGTAAATCCTGTTCATCCTGTCCAAAATGAGACACCTTCTGGCACGGCGCCTGACAGTCTAAAAATCCTTGACTTTGTGGGCGTGCGCCTTTCTGCTGCGCCTGAGGAGAGCGATGTTGTGCATGATTTGCTTGCGCATCTTGCGGAGCAAATGATTGAGATGAACAAGAAGAAAAACGAAGAGATCAAAGGCTTCCTGCGCTGGCTCGAAGGCGAGATAGGCGCACCAGTGGAGGAGTTGGCGAACAAGACTGCGCTCAAGGAATATTATCTGCAGGGTTTTGATGAGTTTTTCGGCGCGCTTACGAAGAATAAGAAAAAGCTCAAAGAAGGCTACGATATTACGAGGCGCGAGCCGAAGGAGAAGTTGCAGCAGGAGTACGGCGCTTCGGTTGCAAAGCTTGCGCCGCTATTGAAGAAGATTGAGGCAACCGATGGGCTGATTGACGCCATTGTTTACAGGCTGTATGGGCTCACGGAAGATGAAATAAAGATAGTTGAGGAAAGTATTTCAGGCAATAAAGATTTAAATACCAAAGAAGATACAAAATAATAAGTAAAAATATAAAATGGAGAGAAATATGAACACTGCGGCTGAAGCTGAAAGTGCATCTGATATTTTTATAGAAACCCTCAGAAGAGTGGATAGTGAAATCGAATCCTCGATAGAAACGCTTGAAATCTTAAGCGATAGCGAGACTCTGAAAGCAATCGAAGAAGGATTACAGGATATCAAAGCGGGTAGGGTCATCAGTTTCGAGGATTTCTTAAAGAAACATGGGTATGAAGTATAGCCTTCTTCTATCGCATAAATTCGATAGAGAGTTCTCCCGACTTGAAAAGACATTGCAGGATAGAGTTATTGAGGGTCTCAGGGATTTAAATGAGAATCCACATGCAGGGAAGCAGTTGAAAGGAAAACTCAAAGATTTGTGGTCATGGCGCGTTGGGAAATATCGAATATTATATCAGATACATGAGGAAAAATTACTTATTTTTGCCGTATCTGTCCGCCATAGAAAGCATGTATATGATTAATACCTCCCGCATCTCCTTCACCAGCCTCCCGCCCGCCGCGCCGCCCTTGCTTAAAGGCACTACTTGGAATAATACACCAGCGCCCCCAGCGCATTCACAATCTGCGGCTCGGGCGGTATCAGTATTTCTTTCTTCAGGATATCCCGCAGCGCCGACACCATCCCCTCGTTCTTCACTGTTCCCCCTATCAGCACTATGGTCTCTGCCTCGGGTACCATGAACGAAATGCGGCGCGCAAAGGCATAGTGCATTCCCGCTACAACCTCCTCCTTTGAATAACCCGCCACAAGCTGCGAAATCATCTCTGAGATCGCGAATACCCCGCAGGTATTATTGATCTGCGGAATTTTCTTTGCCTTAAAATGAAGCCTGCCCAGCTCTTTTAGCTCTATTTTGAAATAATTAGCCACGAACTCAAGGAATGCGCCCGTGCCCGCGCTGCACTTATCATTGATAATGAAATTATTTTTCCTGACATCGATAACCTTCGTATCCTGCCCTCCTATGTCCACGATAACGTCAGCCTCTGGGAAATAATGCTTCACCCCGAATTGCGCCGCGGTTATTTCGGTCACCGATGCTCTATGGGGCACAGAATGGCGGAAATAACCTGTTGAAATTATATTCTCTTTTTCGATTCCTTTTATCAGGTCTTTCCAGTTGTGCGTGCCAGTTATTCCAAACTTGATTTCCTCTTCCTCTATCCTGACAACTTTTGCAGTCGTGCTTCCCACATCAAGTCCTATCATGCTCTTTCCAGCACTTCCCTGAATGCTTCAAGCCGCAGTTTTATCTGTTCTGGCGTTTTTCCGGGCAGGTCTCCCTGAATCGTAAGCATGGGATAATCCAGCTTCGCCCTCAGGATCTCATCCTCAAGCACGTGATGGCATGCGAACTGGGTATAATGTATAACCCCATCCACTTTTCTTTTATCCAGTTCCTTCTGGAGGAATTCTATCCTGAAATCAAGTGGTCTTGCGAAGGTATAATCACAGTAATCCTGCGCAACCTCATTTATATTAGCTCCGGAGTGTCTTACAAATTCATAGGGCAGTTCATCAAACACTATCTGCAGATCAAGTGACTGCGCAGCTTCATGGAAATCATGGTATATCGGAGGCACACCTATCAATGCCACCCTGTTATTGAGAACAATATTTTTCTCTTTTACCTCTAAAGCAATTCGGAATTTATCCAGGCCGCCCATAAGGTCGCTGAAAGAAACCAGGATACGAAATGCTTCGCTTGCCGATATTTTTCCATCAAGCCTTTTCTTATCGATTTTATGCCCTATTTTTTTAAGTCGTTTAACTTCCCTGAATTTTTCAGGATACTCGATCTTTCCAAGAAAGGAGGATAGCTTATACAACTGCGACTCAAGATATCGCGCATCCCCGTCAAAAGGATAGAAGAAAAAGTGAGTGGGGATTCCGCTCATCGCAGCTTTCTGTCCATCCACGAGGGCGTTGTGACAGTCACCGCCGGCAACCACTATGAGAGAATCAATTTTTATTTCTCTTTTTACCAGCATCTCCTGCCAGATGGCTGTCCAGGCGCACAGTTTGTTCTTCGGGTAATTTTTAGAAGCTGGAATGATATTATTGACATCAAACGGTTCGCCCGCACATGCAAATATCAACTCAGGGGGTACAAGAGCAGTTATTCCGATTTTTGACACACGCGCTCTATGTATTGCATGCAATTTATTCTTTCTGTACTAACATCCAATATTTTAAAAAGGACAGAGCTTAAATAATATTAAAATGATTA
>CAYXIP010000150.1:0-2935 GCA_964465515.1 uncultured Candidatus Methanoperedens sp.
TTCCATATTTATCTTATCTCCCCTCTCTTCCTCAACTCCCTCACCGCCTCCGCCACCCCGGCGCCATGCACTCCCTCTGTAACCAGCGCCGCAACCATCTTCAGCTCAGGGTGCGCATTCCCCACAGCCACGCCGAAGCCAGAGGCAAGGAGCATCTCGATATCGTTAGGGGAGTCTCCAATCGCCACAAAGTCCTTCGCATCAAGACTCATAAGCTCAGCAACCCTTTTAAGCCCCGTGCCTTTATTTATCGTCTTGCTCTTGATATGCACGGCAAAACCTGTATCCTGAATCTCAACCCCTGGAAACCTTTTCAGCAAATCCCTCGCCCTCTCCACATCAAAACCCCTCCGCAAGCCGATTTCTGTTTTCCTGTACTCAGGGTCAAGCCTCTCAAGAGCAAAATATTTCTTCAGGAACTCAAAGGCATCCTCGCACTCCTTTAAGTGAGAGGTATCTGCTTCGACAACTTCGCACTCCACAACGCCTCCGTTCTCAGCTATCACGATGCCTCCAGTTCCCACAAGTTTTGATGTAGCCCTTGCAAAGCAGAGCACATTCCCAGTGGCAATCACGACGGGTATATGGAGGCTCCGGAGCGCTTCCACCGCCCTGCAGTCAAGACTCCTGTCAGCGAATGTAATAGTTCCATCCACATCAACCACGAGTGCCTTGAATTCCACAGGGATATAATGCCTTTTTAATCCTTAAGCCCTTCCGTGGTGACAGAGAATATTGCCTCTCCTTCTGGAAGGTTGGGGGAATCAACAAGCCTTGCTATCCTCTTTTCTCCCTTGGATTTCCGAAGGTATAATCTGAACGTAGCAGTATGCCCGACGATATGCCCTCCTATCGGTTTTGTGGGGTCTCCGAAGAAAGCATCCGGCTTTGCCATCACCTGGTTGGTGACAACGATAGCAGCGTTAAACAGGTTGGCGAATTTCATCAGCTCATGCATGTGCTTGTTGAGCTTCTGCTGCCTATCAGCAAGCGTGCCACGACCAACGTACTCAGCCCTGAAATGCGCTGTGAGGGAATCCACAACAAGAAGGCGCACGGGTTTATCCGTGTCCTTTAATTTATTTGCAAGCTCTGTTGCAGTATCGACAAGCAGTATCTGATGGTTTGAATTGTACGCCTTTGCCACATGGATGTTCTTCAGGAAATCCTCAGGGTCGTATTCCGCCCCGTTCTTTGCAGATAACCCACTTACCATCTGTGTAATTCTTTCTGGTCTGAAGGTATTTTCAGTGTCTATTATTATCGCAGACCCGGAAAGCCCCTTCTCCTCCTGCGGAAGCTGCACGTTCACAGCCATCTGGTGCCCCACCTGCGTCTTACCCGAGCCGAACTCGCCGTAGAATTCTGTAATCGCCTGAGTCTCCACGCCTCCCCCCATGAGCTCATCCAGAGCCTTGGTACCGAAGCTGAGCTTTCCCACAAGCTTTCGCCGCTCAAGAACCTGATCCCCGGTCTCAAAGCCCCCGACGTCAGCAGCCTGGCGCGCTGCGTTTATGATTTTCTGGGCTGTGGACTCGCCAATATCAGCTATGCCTGCGAGTTCAGACGAAGAGGATACGGCAATAGCCTCTATGGAGCCGTAACCCGCTTCCTTCAGTTTCTCTGCCGTTGCCGGACCAACGCCAGACAGATCTTCCAATCCTTTTCTTTCCATATTTTCCTCCAGTGCACGTTTTATTGTTCTGGTGCACATTTTATATTTTTAAATCTTCATCCACGGTTATAAACCTTCCCAGAGCAGGGTGAAAGTATTGTTTTTATCTTCGTATAATCTGGATTCTCGTCCTTGCGCCTGCGCTCAGCTCCACTTCCTCATTCCTGCCAGATTTTGCATATGCATCGATGATGCGTATCTCGCTTCCTATATCAACTTCATTAATCAGCTCTGCATGCTCGCCCCACAGCGCCACCTTTATTCTTCCCGTGTCATCAGAAATGTAGATATTCGATATCCTGCTCTTGGTGCCATCCTGCCTCTCAAATTCTCGGATCTCATCAATTCCTGAGACATGCCCTGCCACGCTGTAAGCCTGGTTTATTCCTATATCGGAAATGGGCGTGAGGGTTTCGGAATAGTCAACAACAACGTTGCTTTTCACTATCCCGCTGCCCGAGCCCAGATTCAGCTCTGTCTGGTTGCTGAAGGTATTCTCGCGAGCATAAGCATTTGTTATTTCTACCGTATCCCCCACGTTAAAGCCAGGCGATTCTGCCTTTCCATCCCACAGCGTAAGCCTTATCTTGCCCGTCTCGTCCCCTATGGTTATGTTTGTAACCTTTCCAGTCGTTCCGTCCTTGCGCGCAAAGGTGCGCATCTTTCCCATATCAATAACCTTGCCCACGATATTCAAACCGTTCATCCCGGGCTTAATTTCATTGATTTTCAAGGGCTTTAGATTCACAGGCACTTCTTTTTCCACATGCTCGATATTCCCGCCTTTGCCCACATTGACCTCAAGCCCGCGCTGCCCCTGTTTTATGTATCCTTTCACCTTGAGGCTCTGGCCGACTTTTATGTCCCCTATCTTCACGAGGTCGCAGGCTTCGTCCCACAGTGCAGCCCTGATAGAACCTGTGTCGTCTGCAAGCGTTAGGTTCACAACCCTGCCAATGGCATCATTGTCTCGCGTAAATTCTTTTATATCTCCTACGGAGATTACCTTTGCAATAAAGACAACGTTACCCTTATCGCCGCTCATATCCCTGATTTTTATCGTTTCGTTTAATCCAATCTCGCTTGCAACGAGCATGGCTGCGGTTTTTGAGTCGCAAAGCCCGTTCATCATGGTAACTTTCTCTTCTACCTTTGACTTAAAATCGTCAGGCGTAAGCTTACCCTCAAGCCTTTTGTAAACCTCTTCAATCTCCTCGAAATCCACCATGATATGCTGAAAAGGTCGGTTGAGATAAAAGG
>CAYXIP010000151.1:0-2767 GCA_964465515.1 uncultured Candidatus Methanoperedens sp.
ACGTTTCCCTTGATAATATCGCCTTTGGGGAACTGCGTGTTTATAAGCTCCCTCGGCGTGCCCGTAATCCCGTGCTGGGCTATACCCGCCTTCAGGTTATTATCCCTCAGAGCCGCCGCAACAGCCTTTGTCTGCGGGATATTGATGGAGACCTGCTCGATCACATTCCCGTGCTCGTCATAAACATTTCCGTGCACGCTCCCGTTGGCGATGGCAATGACCTGCGGGTATATGCCATTCTCGTTCAGGGCTTTGATGAACACAACCGCTTCCTCGGGCTTCGTAAGCACAAGACCGTGCTCGTCCTTCCTTCCGATCTCGCCTACCTCAACCTCAAGCCCGAAATCACTTCCCTTCGTTCTTTCTTCTATATGCTTTGCTAACTCCGTGGTGACTTGGATATTCTTGTCCAGCTCCTCACGCAGGTTCTTGCCTTCAAAATTAAAAAGATGAGAGGCATCGATGGCAAACGAGGTGTAGCCTGCTTCTATCTGGGCGTCGATCAGTTTTTTTGTCTCATCCATTTCCCCAGCATCGCCTTTCTTGACCGTGATGTGGTCTGCATGTAGCGCCCATACATCGCATTCAATATCTGCGGCAGCCTCTCTTACCCTTTCTGAGAAAGTCTTCGGCGTAAGCCCGGTGTACCCTCCTTTCAGATCGCATTCCGAGCGCGCAAGTTCCATGAATACTGCTGAATCAGTATCCTTGGCTGCCCTGAAGATGCCGCGGGCGACCGTGGTAACCCTTGTGTTGGTCGCCATGATTATCATTTTCCTGCCTGCTATGCTGTTCAGGATGGTAGAACCAGGAATCGGGGCAAAATTTTCTCTCATAATCCTCCATAATTACTATTCAGCCATAAGCTTTTCAATAAGGCTGATTTCCTTTTTTCCACCAGCGTAGATAGGAGTCAACTCATCGATAGCCTCTGGCCTGATGGAAAGTATATTCACTTTTCCGTTGCTGATTCCTCCGCCTGCTTCGGTTATTATTTTTCCCATGGGGTTTGCCTCGAACAGCAGCCGAAGCTTCCCTTTTTCTTTTCCCTTGAATCCAGGGTAGGTGAACACCCCGCCCTTGTGAAGAATCTGGTGCATATCAGCCACAAAAGACCCGGAAAAGCGCAGTTTGTATCCATCTTTCTCAAGACTCTCTATGAACTTCGTATGCGCCGGCAGGTAGTCCTTTCGAAGCGCGCCGGGCGCGTATATTTTTCCATCCGGGATTTTGACGTCTTTCTCCTTCAGAACGAATTCGCCCTTGTCATCCATCACGAAATCATGTACTCCGTTTCCGGTTGTTAAGGTAAGCGTGGTCAGCGGCCCGTAGAGGATATACATTGCAGCGAGCATATTTTCCCCTTTATCCAGCACATTTCCGGGATAAATTCCTATAATCGTACCTATGGCAAGGTTCACATCAATCAGGGAAGAGCCGTCAAGAGGATCGGTAACAACTCCGAATTCGTTCTTAGGGTTGTCTATCTCGATAATATCCGGCTGTTCTTCCGTTGCGATATACCGCACCAGCCTAGCTTTCTTTAATCCGCTAATTAAAACCTCGTCAGCCCATTTATCCAGAGCCATCTGCTCCTCGCCATAGATGTTCTTCGTTCCGGCTTTGCCATAGCTTCGCAAGAACCCGTTCTTTATTGTTTTCCCCTGCTCGCTGAAGAACAGGATTAACTCGAGTAATCCGCGTTCGGTGTTTCCCTGTAAAAGAAAATCTTTGAGGTTGATGCTTCCACCCTCTTCGTTATTTTTTATTTCATTTTAATGCAACTTGGTCTAAATAGTTATCGTTTTGTGCCCTGTATTTATTCAATCAAGAAAATTTATATACTATTGATTTTAATAAAGAGACGGTTTAATTATGGGTACTTTAGAAAAAATGAAAATTAAGGATTACAAGGCAGTTGGTTATGGTTTGCTCATTGCAGGGTTGGTTCTTATAATCTGGGCGGTTTATTCGATGTACAACGTATATACGGGTACGCAAGCCCCTCCTGCGGTGATTCAAATGAATGGCGTCACAATATCGCTGCCAACAGGGCAAAGCACGCAGCCCGTGCAGGCAGAGCTTATTTCAGGAAGGGATTCAAGCAGGCTTGTAAATATGGGTATATGGTATGCACTTATGTTGTTTGTCGCCTCGGCAGGCGGCAGGATTGGTGGACTGGGCGTCAAGCTGATAAGAGAGATAAGGGTGGAAGTGAAGAAAGAAGATTAATATCATTTTTCCACCGCCGTAACGCCTTGGCGCAAGCGATACAGCCGGGTCTATGAAGATGCCGCAATCACCTGTTTCTACGAATGTAGCCATGCTGCGTGTACCGAGAGAGTCTGCAGCTATCGGGGTTATATTCATATCTGTCAGAGTTTCTTATCCTCTTTCAATGCCCTCAGAAGCTCAAGCACAGAATATCCAGCTCTCGTAATTCCCATGCTGCGGCTGTCCGTATCTGTTCCGGCAAGGTAGAGGTTTGCGAGCGGAGAACGCTGTCCTGCGAAATAGCCGTTGAGGGTTACAGCGGCCTTCTCAGGGATTGTCACCTGGTAATGGGTCATTTCAATCCTGTTCTCGATTCCCGGAAGTGCGCGAAGGATCAATTCAAGCGCCCGCTTTTTTTCGCCCTCGATATTCTTTTTTTCATTAATAACGAATGTGAACCCGACAAGCTGCTTCCCCTTTGGCGCAATGCATTCATCGTAATTGCTGATAGGCATAGCCCAGTATGCGCCGTCCTTGAACCATATCTCAGAGC
>CAYXIP010000152.1:0-2751 GCA_964465515.1 uncultured Candidatus Methanoperedens sp.
TCCACCTGCGACAGACGTTTATTTTCCTCGATATACGTGCGATTAACAGACCTGAGGTCGTTGTTACCTTTGCAGGCGAGAAAGTCGATGACCAAGGCAGAGTAACCGATGAGAAAACGCGGGAAAAGATTAAGGAATTGCTCGCGGCTCTGGTTGCGTGGACTTTAAAATTAAAAGGGGAATAACGAATAAAATAATTAAAATGGGAGAGTGAAATTATGAAATTTGACGTGTTGGCATCAAAAGAAACTGTTGAAAAAACAATGAAAGCCTTGAAGCCGCGCGGTATCAATGCCGAATTTGTGAATAAGAAAGAAGATGCGCTCAATCGATTAAAAAAATTAATTCCTCCCGGCGCGGAGGTCATGACGGGCGGCTCGACCACGCTTGATCAAATAGGATTTACTGAGATTTTGAAATCCGGAAAACATCCGTGGAAAAATCTGAAAGACGCAATCCTTGCAGAGAAAGACCCGGCAAAGCAGACTGAGCTTCGTAAAAAGAGCGTGACTTCGGAGTACATGATAGGCAGTGTGCATGCCGTTGTTGAAACAGGCGAAGTATTGGTAGTCAATGCCACGGGAAGCTCGATCCCAGCCTACTCTTTTTCTTCAGATAACGTCATCTGGGTCGTGGGAACTCAAAAGATAGTGCCCACAGTTGAGGAAGGCTTCAAGCGCCTCCGTGAATATTGTTTTCCACTGGAAGATAAAAGGATGAAAAGCATTGGATATCCGGGAAGTACTCTTGGAAAGTTTTTGCTCTTCGAGAAGGAAATACTTGAGAACCGGAAAGTAACTCTCATATTCGTAAATGAGAAGCTTGGGTTTTAGGCTATGTATCATTTTAGGACAATGACTAAATTTTAGCAAACGAGTTTCTTCCACTCTTTATCCTCACATTAGCCCAAGCTGCATCATCACGCCAACCAGGTCGTAGAAGAGCTTCTCTTCGACGATTTCCCCATTTTTCCAGTGGGCGACAGTGACAAGCTCGACTTTAAATTTTTTATTGGTAGGCGGAACCGTTTTTCCACCAGAACCCATCATATGCCCTTTGTGCGTGCCGCTAAAGATGCTCACTCCACAAGTCCAATCGCCTTGACCGAAAGCCACCAAATGCTGCTCGACACGCATGTCGGGAAATGTCTTGAGCATTTCCACAATTTCGTTGTGATGTGCGGTTCATCCTTTTGTAGGCTCCGATTTCCCGGGCCAAGTAACAATGACTGACTCTGCATGGATTTTGTCAAAGATATCCCAATTCCTCTTATTGAATCCCTCAAAATCCAGTTTTCTGAAGATTTGCAGGTTCTCCTCCACGCTCATTTCAATCGCCTCTTAATTCCTTGAGCTTTTGCCCAAATGCAAGTGAATTCGATGGTTCTACAATTTTAACTTCTTTTTGTTGCATCATAATTTTATCACTCCCGAACATTATTTCCGAAGCATCATTCCTTCAAGAGCTACGGTATATTCTTTGGATGCCGCATCATACTTCACGCTGTATCTTGTTGGATAATAGGCACTTGTGAGATACTTCTCAGGAAGCTTGATGTCACCTGAGAAATTCGGTTTTGTCCCAAGATAAGCTACAGTGACCATGGGCTCCAGAAATGACATATTTCCGTCGTAGAACCCATAGATAAATGTCTTGGTAAACGATTGATTGTTAAACTCAGGTGATGCAGGATCAATCCAGTGCGCTCCCATCCTTGGCTCCCCTCCGGGCGCTGGCACGTATCCAGCAGGAATAAATTCCTGTGCAGGCTTTTTTTCCACCTTAACCAGATCGTCACCAGTTGCTGTGATGGCATAGCGTACCTCAGGGCTTATCATATAAAAATGAAAATCAAAGTGAGGTGCGTCATATACACCGGGCGGCACATGACCTTTTGGATTCCAGTTAACCACGATGTATTTAAACGGCATATCCGATGCCTGTTTCGGCAAAGCAAGCTGATACTCCGTGGTAGGCAATGTTGCGGGCAGACCGGATAACGCCGCTTCTGTGAAGGTTACACCGATAGCCAGAGGCTTTCCATCATTATCGAGTGTAACCCATGAACGCACCATTCCATTACCAAGAGGCTTTGTTTCTCCGACAAACGTTCCTGATTTACTTGCCACGCATCCGGCAGCTATGAGCGCCAGCCCAAGCAGTGCCACAAATACTGATATTTTAATTGTATTCATATCGTTCCCCATATTTTATGGGGTCTTTCAAACTATATAAAGATGTTCAAAAGCCCAGCCAGAAACATTATTAATTCTTTATTTCCTTCTCTCGAACTGCAATAAATACAAATCAGGTCTCGGTGTCTTCCCCTCGCCCCTCGCGAACTCAGGATAACACCGGCTGCACAGCGTGCGCCAGTTAAGCGATGCCACGATGGAACTTCCGGGCACAAGCCTTGCAAAAGTAACCGAGGGCTTGACCTCAAGATTCGAAGCCATTTCCTTTAGGTAAGGAAGAAGCTGCGGCTCAAAAACCTCAAGGTCGTCAACCTCAAGCCCCCGTGTGTTCGCAGTAATGCCTGAGCATCCGCAGGGCAGGGCGAACATATCAAGCTCGATAAGAAGTACGGGTCTGCCTATCAGCTTCCTTATCTTATCCTCGAATTCAGCCCTGCTTTTCAGAAGCGCCGCCGTGCTCATGCTTTCACCGCTTCCAGTGGCGAGAGCACCTCAAACTCAGTGCCTCCTTTCGTATAAACCTGTGTTACCTTTTTCGCAAGTGCTTTGCAGTAGC
>CAYXIP010000153.1:0-2720 GCA_964465515.1 uncultured Candidatus Methanoperedens sp.
AAACCACATCTCCAGGCTTAACTCCAGCAGCAAGTACCTTCTTTTTACGATCGGTAAGGATCCTTCTGAGCCTGCTATCAAGCAGGAATGCCAGTCTGCTTGGAAAGGGGTTTTTCGGAAGAGCTGGGACCTCCTCTTCGTTGTACATTTTCATACCAGATTGTATTTGTTATTCACCATTCTGCATAAATTCTTTCTCTTCAAAAGAAGAGGAACGAAATTATTAAAAACAACATGAGGGATGTGTCGATTTATACTTAAGATGCGCAGCAGTTTTTCCTGACTATTTTTCATTTTTAAAAGATTTTTGATTCCAGGATATGCATAATTTTTATTCAGAATTCCTTTCGCAACCTCTTCGCCTGATAAAATAGCCTGATAGATTCCCTCACCAGTAAGTCCTGATGCAAAGCCTGCTGCATCGCCTGCTAAAAACCTGTTCCCAAAAGCAAACCCTCTGTAATCAAAGTTAATATGCGCAGCTTCAAACCTTGTTTTCTCAATGGAGAGCCTATCGCACAGCTCATCGAGATCGTACCTGAGCATTGCAGCATTTCTTGTCCACCCTCCCACTCCTATAGAGGTGAAGTCCCTGTGTGGAAATATCCAATCATACTTAATACATTTTTTAAAGTCATCCACAAAAACCTCCAGGTCGTGCCTGTGGGTTTTGCTGATATACTGGACGCATATCAGGTGTTTTTTAACAGGAATACTTAAGAACTTCCTGACTATCGAGTTTGAGCCGTCTGCACCCACAAGATAATCATAACCGATTTCTTCGCCATCCAAAAGAACATGATTTTCTTTTATCTCCTTCGCATAGCATGCTGTCCTGATATCTGCTCCTGCCTTTTGGGCTTCTTTAGCCATCCACTGTCCAAGTTTTTCTCTGTCCACCATGAATACAGGATGGCTGCCCAGATCGACATCATGCGCTCCTTTTGCTGTATGCAGAATTAAATGACTAAATTCAGCATCAATAATATTTTTGGGAATAATATCCAAATCCTTGATGGTTAAACCGCCAGCGCATATCGTTGGTCCGATGACCCTGTTTTTCTCTAATACGAGAACTCCTCTGCCTTTTTCAGCTAAAACCGCGGCAGCTCTTAATCCTGCTGGACCCGCGCCAATGACGATAATTTCATATTTTTCCATGCATATGTCCTGGTTCTTCCTTTCTCCTTGCTATAGCACATCAATAGAGTACTGTGGATAATCATTAAAAACTTCATAGGTTCGGGCGTCATTTACTTTTGGAAGTTTATAATCCGGGCAGTCTCATAGGCATCATAAATATTATTTATCCAGAATAGAATAAACGCCGCACCTGCTGCCAGAAGAGGTAAGGTCATGGGATGTTCAAAAAACAGGAACATTACAATGGAAAAAATGAACACGCTAAATATAATAAAAAATATACCTTTTCTGACCTCACCAATATAAATCTGCCCTAAACCTGGGATAAAAAATGATGCTATTGCTGCGAGGCCCTGACTCTTCTTTTTGCCCATTTTAAAACTCCATACTTCGCTCCATCTTTTCAAGCGCACGTATGCGTGCCTCAACAGTCGGATGGGTTGAGAATAGATTCATTATCGAATCCCCTGAGATAGCAGGTATAATGAAGAACGCGTTCATGCCCTCCACTTCTCTTAGGTCGCGAGACGGCACGCGTTCCATAACACCGCTGATTGCCATAAGCGCCGAGGCAAGATGCGAAGGCTGCCCTGTGATTACAGCAGAACCCCTGTCAGCCGCAAATTCCCGGTATCTTGAGAGCGCCATTATGAGAAGATAACTCACAATCCATACTACAAGCGAAACAATCCATATGATTATCACTGCTCCGGCACCCCTGCGGTCTCGGTCCCCTCCTATTCCGAAAAACAGCATGTTCTGTACAAGGAAAGAGGCGATTGTGGAGAAGAAGCTTGCAATCGTGATAACAAGCATATCTCGGTTCTTGACATGGCTTAACTCATGGGCAAGCACAGCTTCAAGCTCGGGCTGGCTTAACTTTTGTTTCAGGGATGTTGTAACAGCTACCACAGCACTTTCCTTGCTCCTGCCGGTTGCAAAGGCGTTGGGGACATTGCTCTCTACAAGAGCGATTTTTGGCTTTGGCAAATCAGCTATTGCGCAGAGTCTGGATACTGTTTCATGAAGACGGGGCTCTTCCTGCTCGCCGACAATGCGCCCGCCCATGCTCCAGAGGACAAGCTTATCTGAAAAGAAAAACTGAATGAGCAGGAAAAAACCTGCAAACACAATCAAACCGTATGTTCCAACTCCTCCATAAACAGATAAAACAACCAGAAAGAAAAGATACACCGCAGCAAGCAAGAACATGGTCAACATCATGCGGGCTGCAAGTCCATAATCGCGGTACCACTTTTTCATTTTAACACCTCATTCTCTTAAAATCGCATTAATCCGGTATCAGCCCCTCACCCTTAAAAATCTTTCTCGCCTCCTCAAGCGAGATATCGGCAGGCGGTATGATAACATCGCTCGGCTTCAGGATTTCATGCGGAACCGGCTTCCCGTACCTGTGTACGTAATCCTCGAGCTTCCTGAACTCGGTCTTGAAGGCTTTCTCATTCCCTTTTTCCACGAGTTTCACGACATTGTTATCAATCTTATTCAGCTCAGCCATGTGCTTTTTATCAAGCTCGAACTGCCCTTCCCCCATCAATCTCACGATCATTTTCCCA
>CAYXIP010000154.1:0-2692 GCA_964465515.1 uncultured Candidatus Methanoperedens sp.
AAAACGCTGATCAGAGCTTTTTGTCCTCTTTCATTGTTTTCAAAAGCTCAAGCACGGAGTAACCGGCTCTCGTAATCCCCATGCTTCTGTTGTCGGCATCAGTGCCTGCAAGGTAGAGATTTTGAACCGGGGAGCGCGGCGATGCGAAAAAGCCGTTAATAGTTATCGCAGCCTTTTCAGGGATGGTTATTTGATAGTGGGTCATTTCTATCCTGCTCTCGATTTCTGGAATTGCACGAAGGATTAGTTCAAATGCCTTCCTCTTTTCGCTTTCTATATTTTTCTCATTTATGATGAACGTGAACCCAATCAACTGCATGCCTTTCGGTGCAAGGCTTTCATCGTAATTGCTCACAGGCATAGCCCAGTAGGCTCCACCTTTGAACCAGAGTTCTGAGCCGATATAATCGAATTCTTTCATTTGTTTCTCTAACCCCAACCATATTGTGAGACTGAGAGTCTGCTCTATTCGTAAGAGTTTTTCTTTGTAATCGGAAGGCAGCTCAACAAGTGAAGGTAAGCTTTTTGCAAAGCCCGTATAAACAATAGCATCTCCAGTAAAGGAATCGCCATCCGTAGCAACGCCTATAACCTTTCCACCATCTTCAAGTATCTTTTGAACCTTTGCGCCTGTTTTAATCTCCACGCTTTCCGGCATTGAGTATAAAACCGCATTCAAAAGGGATTTTAAACCTCCGCGAGGATAGCCCTGCGCATAGGCTACTTTGTTTGTAGCAAGCCTGCCCAAGGTGGATAAACGTGAGGTTAGCTGGTATTTTGAAAGCCTCTCGGTTATTGTCGAAACATAGGACTCTTCCTTAGCCTCATCGAAAATATCCTCAGAAACGCTGTCCCTCAAAAAACTGCTTCCATACAATACTCTATGCACAGAGGTTTCTTTCATAGATTTGCCTGAAAGGAATGGCGATATCGCCTCTACGAAATCCAGTGTATCTTTTGAAAGACCTCGGGGCAAAAAATCGTAAACTGACTTATTGCTGTCAAGCAGACCAAATGCGTTTAACGTAATTGCTTTTGTCAAAGCCTGTGAGAGCAGGAGCCTGTCTTTCCTCGGTAGCACATCGAACGTAGCAAACTCTTTCAGGTTTGAGGGTATCTTTGTGAGGCCCTTTTCAGTGCGGACATAATAATTCCCAAAGTCCAGAAACACAGGCATGTAGTTGAAATATTCGTCCATTAATCTTCTAAGAGGTCCTTCTCGAAGATGTGTTATGGCATGCACACCAGTATCTACCTGAAAGCCCTCTACGCTGTAGCTGTTGCAGTTTCCTCCTACCACGCTTTCTTTTTCAAGTACAAGAACCTTCTTTCCATGCTTCGATAGAGCAAGGGCTGAGAGAAGTCCGCTTATTCCTCCTCCTACAACAATTATGTCGTAATCTTGCATATTTGCTACATTGTTTCGTAGTTATGAAAAACCTTACTGCGAAGTTCTTTTGCAAGCCTTTTAAACCTGCGATATACCCCGCGCATAAATTGAATAAAGACAACATAAAGAGGAGCTACCTGTCCTCCCGCACTTGTTCTGCCTTCTTTGATTGCATTCAGCACGGAGTACTCATCAGAGCCAGCATCTACTTCCGTGAAACCAAGACCTATGGTTACAAGCATATGCGAATCGCTCCCCCCTACCTGCGGCTTTCCAAAAGTTAATGCCAATTCCTCTGCTTTCTTATTTTCCCCGAATATGCATCTTGAATTGAAGGTCTCTATCGCATCAGCATATTTTGCAGCATGACCTATGCTTCTGATTTTGAAAGGATGCGGCGCAATTACCACGCCTCCTCTTTCTCTTGCGATTCTTACGGTTTCCTGAAGCGGAAGATTAGAAGGGATGTTTTCCTTGATTCCAAGTACGATAACATGCCCTTCTGCCGTAGAAATTTCCGCTCCTGTGAGTACAATCAAAGGAAGGTTCAACTCCTCTGCACGCTTCTTTGCAATAAGGCTTCCTTCGATGGTGTTGTGGTCGCAGATAGCGATACCGTCAAGACCCCGCTCGACAGCCTGCTTGAGAATATCATCCACCTTTAGATAGCAGTCGGAGGAGTGATTTGAATGGATGTGCAGGTCAAAGCGCATGTGCACTCCTGCTCGGGCACAAATCCGCAATCAAGCACGTATCGCATTTCGGCGATATCGGTCTGCATATATCCTGCCCGAAGCGCACAAAAAGCTCGTTGATGTAGCGCCAGTACTTCTTGGGTACAATTTCGTAAAGCCTCATCTCAGTTTCCTCTGGCTCCTTTGTGCTCACAATCCCGAGCCTGTTCGAGATTCTGTGCACGTGCGTATCTACAGGGATTGCATCTTTTCCAAAGCCGAAAGCAAGCACGCAGTTTGCCGTCTTTCTCCCCACGCCGGGCAAAGAGAGCAGCATTTCCATATTTTCCGGTACCTTGCCTTTGAAATCATTTGTAATTATTCTTGCAATCTCCTTGATTCGAGGCGCCTTTATTCGATAGAAACCTACCTCGCGTATCAGTTTTTCGATTTCTTTGATATCGGCATGAGCAAGGGCATTAGCTGTACTGTACTTAGAAAATAGTTTCTCTGCAGCACTTTCAGTCACCTCATCACGCGTGCGCTGCGAGAGCACGGTGATGATTAGCGTGCGAAAGGGGTCGTTTGAGCCGAACTTGCCAATGGGGTACTGCTTTTTCAGGCGGGA
>CAYXIP010000155.1:0-2692 GCA_964465515.1 uncultured Candidatus Methanoperedens sp.
TCTTTCCAAATCCTTATGCTTTATTAACCTCTGCGCCAAAGTAAACCTCATGACCATCGACCTCATCATCTCCCGCCTCAAAAAGCGCTATCCACCAGGCAAATTCCATTCGCGTGACCCCTTCCGCGCGCTTATTGCCACAGTCCTCTCCCAGCGCACCCGCGATGAAGTTACTGAGAGGGCATCTGAAAAACTCTTCTCTAAATACGGCAAAGCTGCTGCACTTGCTCATGCCGATGTTGCAGATATCGCGGAATTGATACGCGAGGTCGGGTTCTACCGCATCAAAGCGCCGCGTGTGAAAGAAATAGCAAGGATAATTAGCAACGACTTCAAGGGCAACGTACCGGGTGACATGGAAACATTGCTCTCGCTGCCGGGTGTGGGGAGGAAGACAGCCAATTGCGTACTTGTTTACGGCTTCGGTAAGGATGCCATCGCCGTGGATACCCATGTGCATCGAATATCAAACAGGCTCGGAATCATGAGCACAAGAACGCCTGAGGAGACGGAGCTCAAACTCAGGGAAATCCTACCGAAAAAGCACTGGCGCCACATCAACGAACTTCTTGTTCGTTTCGGGCAGGATACATGCAGACCTGTGGCACCGAGATGCGGCGCATGTTCACTTGCTGATTTGTGTCCAAATAGGAGGCAAAAGTAAGAGCTTCAGCCTGAGGTTCGTGAGTCAAGAATGTTCAATTCAGGGTGCATCGTTAAATTTAATATTTAATTAGGTTTAACTAACAAAGATGGCAATAAAACCAGTTTGTGATAAATGTAAAAAAGAATTAGAAGATTTTGGGGGAATTCTATTTAGTCCTCCAGATGAAAACAATAAAGTGGAAAAGTCCCATTTATGCAGAGCATGTTATGAAGAAATTGTAAATTCTTTTTAACCTCTTGGAAAACTTTAAACATATGCGCTTTGACCTCCACATACATTCAAACCATTCCTCGGACAGCAACCTATCGGTGGACGATATACTGAAGCAGGCTGTTAAGCGAGGGCTTCATGGTATCGCTGTATGCGACCACAATACCGTTGAAGGGAGCCTTCATGTCAGGAGGCGCGCACAGGAATTGAACCTGCCTCTGCTTGTTATTTCGGGTGCGGAAGTTTCAACGACTAAGGGTCACCTTATCGTCCTCGGTATAACAGAAAATATCCAGCCTGAGCTTTCGCCGCAGGAAACTATCAGGATTGCTCATCAAAAAGGGGGAGTAGTAATAGCACCGCATCCTTTCAAGGCGAGAAGTATAGGAAATGTGGATGGGCTTGAGGTTGATGCTATAGAAACCTTCAATTCAAGGTGCATATTCGGGGAAAACCTGAAGGCAAAAAAAAAAGCACAGGCGCTTGGAAAACCCGAAGTCGGAGGAAGCGATTCGCATATGCTTTCAACAATAGGGCTTGGATATACTGAAATAGAAGCAGAATCGGATGAAGGGTCTGTCCTGTCCGCAATTAAAGAAGGAAGAACACGCTCATGCGGAAGGATCGCTCCCCTGTATGTGGTCTTTATTCAGGTTATGCGCGGGTTCTTCAGGAGGCTTAACAGGCTTGGAGGAGAACTCCACAGCAAGATTTTTCAATAATGAACTAATGTAGAATAAGAGATAATATGGCGGAATATGATGTAATCGTTGTAGGAGGAGGCATAAGCGGTCTTTTGTCTGCCCTTACCCTTTCAAGGCATGGGAAGAGCGTCCTTGTGCTTGAAAAAGACAGCACCGTAGGGGGCAACTGCAACAGCTACATGGTGGACGGTTTCCAGGTGGATACAGGCGTGCATGCTATAACCCATCTGCGTGAAGGTCCTCTGCGGCGATTGATGGATGAATATTTTACGTACATACCCTTATTTTTGGATTTCGGGCATTACTTTGTGCGCACAGAGAAGGGTCTTACGAAACTCCCCTCCAATATCAAGGAGTTTGTCACTTTTGATATCCTGCCCAGAAAAGACAGGCTCATGCTTTCGCAGGCATTGACAAAAGCCATTACACAGGTTACATTCGGAATGCTGGAAGCCAATCAATCGGTGTACGATTACCTGCCAAGAGGGCTGTCCAAAGACACATACGATTTTGTGGATGCAATCGCCTATTCCCTCTCTGGAAAATCCATGAAAGAGACATCTGTTCACCGCGTATTATACGGGAGCAGCTTTGTAAGAGATAGCGTTTCAGAGGATATTTTTGAGGCTGTCCAGGAGAATTCTTCATACACTTCCCTGATAACCGACAGGTTGTCAAAATACCAGTTGGCAGGCCATCTTTCAGCTTTGAGCAGGCTCGCCACCAACAAGATAGCTTATGCACAGGCATACCCGCGAGGCGGTCTGAAATCCCTTTTAATTGCTGTTTTACACTCGATGCCCGGAACCGTGGAAATAAAAACAAATTCAAGGGTAAAGGAGATACTTACAGAGAATGGAAACGTAACAGGAGTTGCAACTGATAACGATTCTTTCAAATCCGATACTGTTGTTTACACAGGTTTTGTAAAAAGCCTGCCTTCACTTGTCTCTCTGCCTTCCGATTATAAAGAAAAACTTTCCCGCATCGACCAGACGCTGAGTCTTACCATATGGCTGGGCTTGAGTGAAAAAATGAAGGAATTTGATTACATGGGCTCTGAGATATGGTTCAAGGACGGCGCATACTGGGCTATGCCTATCAGCAATTA
>CAYXIP010000156.1:0-2684 GCA_964465515.1 uncultured Candidatus Methanoperedens sp.
TGTTAACAAACTTTCCGGCACCATTCGTCATATTTGTACCTGGCTTTGTAGCTACAGTTGTGGGGATCGCAAAAGCTGCCATCACAACCAATGCCATTAACAACACAGTTGTTCTTGTTTCCATTCTCATTTATTTTGTCCTCCCAAATTTTAGGTACTTACCTTTCGGCAAGGCTCGCCTGTGGCTGCCTTGTATAGCGCCCCACTCGGCGCTCGATGCATTTACACACTGCCCCTGCGGGTAAACCCCCATGCATCCTGGATTTTTTAAAGTATGTAATAGGTTGTATGCAAAAAAAACGTATAAAACCTTAGGATGCAAAAGCATATGCTAAAAACACATAGCTTTAATGCATGCTAAAAAATCAATGTCTATAAATAAGATAACTAAAATGCAATTATAATAATGATATACCTTGACAAGATACTGGATATGCTCCGAAATTCACACTGGCATAGTATTGATGAGATTAAAAAGGAAATCCCCATGCCTGAAGATAAGTTAAATGAGGCCATTTACTTCCTGCAAGAACAAGGATATATTAACAGAAAAAATGAGAAGCTACGAATAACATCCGGCGGCTTAAAATTCTTAGAACTTCCATCCTAGAACATTTTTTTAACTTCCTTCAATCTCCCGAGCAATTCCCTACCTTTCTCTGTGAGTTCATAGCAATCCCCTGGATTGCATTTTGCTACAAAACCCTCCTCCAAAAGGAAATCAAAATATCTCCTGAAGTTCCTCCAGTCAAGATATGCCTTCTGCATGATGCGTGTCTTTTTGGCATTATTATCTTCCTGTATTATCTTGAGCATATCCAGGATTATTTCCCATCTGCTTCTTTCCTTTTCTGACATATTTCACATACCACAAGATTGAAACACTATATTCAGGCGTTTGTTTTTAGTACCGCACCTTCTGTACGTATGCCTATTTAGCACTCCACAAATCAATAGTCTTTAATGCATATATAAGCCTTTCTGATTTATAATTTTATATTAATTATAATATTAACTGGGATAAAAAATTTTATGCTGAATGTGCAGCGCTCCAGAGAATTCATTTCCGAGAGGCAAGGATTCAGCTTATCGTCACATACGTCTTGCTGTCCACGACGTGCAGGTATGTCAGCCCGCCCGGGGCGGAGTAGTCAAGGTACATGACAGGAGCGCATGGGTTTGACTTAATAACTGGCATCATAGGTCTTCAATTTCATTGATTCAAGAAATTCTTTTGGCGTGAAATATTCCTTTATTCCCTCGAAATCTCTATCGTATGCGATTATATCAATTCCAAGGGAATGAGCTGTTGCCAGATGTTCAAGGTCTTTTTCTTTAATAGTGCCGCGTAGTCGAGCCATTTCTTCAGAATATTGCTCATGCGGCACTATTTCAAATGTTGAATGTACGAATGAAAAAGAAAGCGCTGCAAAATCCTTATCCTTAAGCTCTTTCAAAACATGCAGAACCTCGAAAGCAACTTTGCGATTTATAACCCCTGTTATCTCTTTTTTGCTTATCATTTTGAGGATAAGAGCAGAATTTGTTTTCTCAAAAAGCAATCCCCTTATCAAAACGGAGCTATCTATGAATACTTTTCTCTTTGGCACTTTCTATCATCCTTTGAACATCAGCCTCGCTTACCTGAATGGATTTTGCTCTTTCATGTATCTCCTTGAGGATTTTTTCTTTTGATAGAATTCCTGTAGTAAGGGCAAAGTTCATAAGTGCCAGACGAAGGGCTTCAGCTTTGGTTTTAACTATACCCAAATCTACCATCTCTTTCAGGATTTTCTCCTGGGTGCCCTTGAAATTTACAGTAACTGTAGTCAATATAGTTGCCTCTAAATTATAGAAATAGCAACGAGAGTATAAAAGGTTGATGGAGTGGCATACCTTTAACATTCAGCTTATCGTCACATACGTCTTGCTGTCCACGACGTGCAGGTATGTCAGCCCGCCCGGGGCGGAGTAGTCAAGGTACATGGTGGAGCCCGGTGCAGGTAACTTATCGCCTGAGGGCACGCACTCACCAAAGGTGATATCCCCAAGCTGCGCCATTTGCTGGATGTAATGCTGGGTTATGCTGTTGAGAGACGACTGATTATTTGTTGTCTGGTTTATAAAAACTGGAGCCCATGAAGAAGCTGGATCCGAGCTACCGCTTATTTCCCCTGCAAATTGCTGGCACGCGTTGGCTTCGTCAGCCCCCACGCTCTTTAGGTCCTGATAGTTCAGGTTTATGCTGCTGTCCAGCAAATCCACATCAATATACTTGTTCCCGTTAGCATCAGTTTTTACAGGATAAGTATATGTTCCCCATGTCTCATTCCCGGTAGTGGTATTGTAGGCGACAGAAAGTGTCTCATTTTGATCGAGGTAAAACATCAATTCTCTGTCGCCGCTTTTTGCACGGATATCCCATTTATTCATTCCGCTGGTATAAATCCTGAACTTAAAATAATTCATCGGCGCGGGGTTGTTGGGGTCAATTCCCCTGAACACGATGGGATTGACTATGGGTGAATTGCTGTTGCCTACATAGGGAGGATAAACTGTAAGCGCTACGCTTGTGGTACGATTTGCTTTATCTTCTGAAACGATTTTTACCGAGCTCACACTTCTGATATAGTCAGCCCATGCATCATAGAAATCGCTTGTGATGTTCACATAAACCTTTCCGA
>CAYXIP010000157.1:0-2652 GCA_964465515.1 uncultured Candidatus Methanoperedens sp.
AAATTTCTTTTTTATCTTCCTGTGGGAAGAATATCTTCGCCGCTGGTATATTCATTTTTATCTCCTACCCTACGTTTGTATGCATAACTTCAATCCCTGTTCTAATAAATATTTGGGTTTGTATCCAAGTATTTTCCTCGCTTTTGTGATATCCGCATAGCTTTCCCTGATATCTCCAATCGAAGCAGGTGCGAACTCTGGCTCCAGGTTTTTATTGGATATGTTAATTATAATGTTAGCTAACTCTTTAATTCGAGTAGGTTTACCAGTTCCTATATTAAAGATCTCTCCTATCGCTTTTTTGTTCACTATTGCTTTAGATATAGCATCTACAACATCCTCAATATAAACAAAATCTCTTGTCTGATTCCCATCCCCGAAGATCACAGGATTCTGGTTATTCCTTATCCTTTCAATAAACTTTGTAATTACACCCGAATAAGGACTATTTGGATTCTGGCGGGGGCTGAAAATGTTAAAAGGACGTACACAAACTACAGGAAGTCCATAGAGACTGCAATAAAGCATGGCATATCTTTCGCCGGTGAGTTTGCTCAATCCGTAGGGTGACAGTGGATTGGTCGGATGTTCTTCATCGATGGGCAGATTTATCGGCTTGCCATAAACAGCAGCCGAACTTATATAGATGAAATGCTCAGTATCAGATTTTCTTGCTGCCTCAAGAAGATTTAATGTCCCATTGATATTGTTGTCCGCATCATAAATCGGATCTTCTATTGACCGTTTAACACTTGTTTGGGCTGCTGCATGGATGATTGTATCCATTTTACTGACAAGGTCATTTACCATTCTCTGGTTGCGTATATCTCCTTTGATTATTTTAATTTTTGAGGGTAACTTTATATTATTTAAATTATTAGAAAAGTTATCTATGATGGTAATTTCGTTATTTCCTGAAAGTCTCTCCCCTAAATATGAACCTACCTGCCCCGATCCTCCAGTCACTAATATCTTCATTTATTCTATCATACCTAACATATCCTTGAAGTACTTTACTGTTTCTTTTAATCCCGTCTCAAGTGAAACTTTTGGTTCACATTGGTTTCTATCTATTTTAACAATTGCCTGTAAGTTTTTGGTTTGTTCGTAATTAACTAAGAAGCCATATAATCAATCCTGGCTATGTCTTTTAACTCGCAGAATTTTATGAAAAGTTAATTCCATTTTGAAACAAAATTCGACTATAAGTGAACCTTGATTCGTCAATTGTGCCCACGCAATGCGTATTTGACCACAACAGATTTAAATACGTTCTTATAATGGGTGTATGTAATCCGCAATGGATTAAGAGGGTGATGAAAATCGTCTTTAACTGCCCTGTGCAGGAAAAAGGCGGTTTAGCGATGGCGATGGAACGGAATGTTCCGTCTTTAATTACTATATCACTTCTCGAAGGAGAAAAATTAGACCATATAAAAATATGGAGGTAAAGAATAATGAGTAAAAGAATAACAGCAGTTGCATTGGCAGTGTTGATGTTAGCATTAGCATTACCTGCAAATGCAGCTATACAGGCGACCAGCGTGGAGATACGCGGTGCAATCGCCGATGTAGGTAATCCCAAAGTAGGCGTATTGAACAGTCCTGTCGATAACCTTACATGGAATCCGTATAACTTTGCAGGGTTCTATTATGACCTGAAGAACGACCTTGGAAATGAGAGCCTAACAATAGTCGGTGGTACTCTTCCAAACAATAATACCAATAGCAGGCTGATCGATACAGATAGGCTGTTTTATATCACAGGAGGACAGAACAAGACGCTGAAAGTCGTAGAAAATGTCGGCACGACTGGAGTCGGCAGTGTTGTCAACAATGTAACTCAAACGAAAGGACTTGAAAAATTCGATGCCGACCGGATGGGCGGCGACTTCGGTCAATATACCATCGTGGGCTGGCAGGCACAGGCATACGTTGGCATAAAGGAGCTACCGTACAAGCTTGCAAAGCTCATAATCGAGCAGGGCAATTCTTCGTCTGAAAAGAAGACCCTGACAGTGGGCGAGACATGGGATATTGGCGGAGGATGGCAGCTAACAGCCAACTCCATAGATGCCAAAGCATCCCCGAGACAGGTCTGGCTTACCTTGAGCAAGGACGGCGTCAAGAAAGATGACAAGGTAATTGCACAGGGTGATGTGTACACCTACGTCGAGAAGAGCATCGGCGGAGAGAGCGATGTCCCGCTGTTCGTAACGTATATAGACAGCGTATTCGCAGGTGCTACGAGCGACATGGTGCAGCTCAGATACACATGGGCAATCGATACCGCGATCACACAGGTTACGGGTGGAGACACCTATGGTGTATTCAAGGTGGAGACGATTGGAGGCAAAAAAGTGCAAATGGTACTGAAGAACACGGACTCTTCCGTAACCCTGAGCCAGGATACCACGGTTAACCTGATGGGCGAACTGGGATTCAGGGTTGCAGACAGCGACACTGTGAGATTCTACCCAGTAGTAGTACGCACAGAGCCGGGAACGTGGGAAATCCGGGGCGCAATCGCCCAGATTAACAGTTCCAGACGTGGGGTATTGAACGGTACAAGTGACGGTATAAATGTCACCAACATAACATGGAATCCGTATAACTTTGCAGGGTTCTATTATGACCTGAAGAACGACCTTG
>CAYXIP010000158.1:0-2588 GCA_964465515.1 uncultured Candidatus Methanoperedens sp.
CGCGAAAAGGAGTGCGCGGCTCGGAGCACAACTTTATAGGAAGCACTGTCTGGCCCATATTGCTTGCAGGAATATTCTTTACGATTGTCATAATATTATTCATGGTTTTAAAGAGAATGCAATCTGATTCAGGTAGGGGTTCTAAAAACCCAGCGCCACTTAATTCAATGCGCAATTCATTCCATGCTACTATTTTATTGTTATGTATGCTGGCGTTCATTCCTTTCTGGGGTACCTTTCATTCAATAATCTCTGAAAAAATTTTTGGTGAATTTATCTCAGTACCGACAGAAGTATATAATTTCTGGAGTTTTCCGATTGTATTGCTGCTGACGCTGCTAACAGGATATTGCATGCTTCAGGGGTTGGTAAAACTTAAAGGTCTTCTATTCTTAATACTTGCAGCAATCCTGACAGCCGCAGCAACTTCTTTTTTGCCAGGAACACCCACATTTCTGAGCCCAGATTCGGAGTTATATCAACAATCCACATTTCTTATACGATTCATCGGCTCTGTGCCCATAATTGCATATGTATCAATATCACTTTTTATGGTTGGAGGGATAATTTTCAGGTTTATTCGCAGCAAACAAAAATTTTCACATAGCAATATCGGCATAGCTTTGATCCATGCAGGATTTATTTTTGTTGTGCTAGGCGCAATTGTGTCTGCATCTTTCAGTAATGTTGATACTCTCAGTTATACTCTTGAAGAATTAAGTACTCCAAAGGGCATAGATTCTGCATGGAGTGTTCGGGTAACTGATAAAAACATTGTGAATACTCAAGATGGATGGGAAGAGACACTGAATTTATATTTTTACAAAAAGGGGTATCCGCACGGGTCAGGCACAGTAAGCTTAACGAAAAGCGACCAGTTTGGTTATTTCCATAAAATCCTTATCCATAGAACTATATTCACAGATATCTTGATGCACTTTACTTCGGATGCACTAAATCTGTCTTCAGTTCAGCTAAGTTTAAAAGTTATTCCCTTGGTGAACATTCTCTGGGGAGGGGCTCTTTTAATGATTGGTGGAATTATTTTTCTGATGAAACCAAATGTATTCCCAAAAGAACCTTAACTTTTCATTATTTAAGCAAAAACCATATAAATAAAGGGCGAATACAATCCCCACCATATCCCGGATGGAGCGACAATCCAGCTTATTATCCATTTCGTATTACTGAAAAGGGCTTCCTACAGCTCTTTTAAGTCTTTTAAACGCAAGTGCCTGTACCTTTACACCCTGATTCGATATCGTGGTACGATGCATTATGGGCAATCTTTTTAATGTATCCAACTCATCTATCTATTATAAGTGTACAGGTTGGTGGAAATATAGCTAGCAATCCGGGGCAGATTAATCAAAAACTCAGGATTTATCTTGTGGGATTAGCCTTCCTTTTATTCTCTATTATCGTTATCGGTCTTTTTATTTTTCTGACAAACCCGGCACAAGCTGCCGGACTCACGCTCTCTTACGTAGCAGGCTTATCCATGATATTCCTGCCCTGCACCCTGCCCTTAGCTTTTATCATAGTACCAATTGCCATGAACGAGAGCCCGAGGAAAGGCATGATAATGGCACTGTTATTCGGTGCAGGCATGATGATTACTTTCAGCATATATGGAGTTGCTTTTGCTTCTATAGGCAAGATAACAGGCTTGTTAACGGCGAACGTGATTGCTGGCATTCTGGGCGGAGGGATGGCGTATATTTTCGGTCTCTCAGAAGCAGGCTTGATAAAGATGAAAATTCCCGGGATAGAGACTGCTCTCCCTACTTTTATCCAAAGGCAGGGGGATTATCTTAAAGTGTTCCTTCTCGGGCTTTTGCTTGCTAACGTTGGTGTGGGATGTCCGAATCCTGCTTTTTACGTTCTTCTGGCATATATCATAGGCACTGCGAATATTTTTACAGGCTGGTCTATCATGGCTGTTCACGGTATAGGCAGGGCTACTCCCTTAATATTTCTGGTGATATTGGGAATTATAGGAATCAACGCAACGCAGAGTATCACAAAAAGAATCGGTTCGGTAAGAAAAGCAACCGGGTGGGGACTGATATTCGTGGGCGCAATTTTGTTCACGATTACAGGGCTGTTCAGGGGCTGGTATGAAGAAAGCGCATTACATGAAGCATGGAATAATGTGCTCATAACGTTATCCAGCGGCAGGATAGGCGAAGTTGAAGCATTAAGCATGGAAAAAAGCATAATACTTGAGACAGTCCCTCAATGGCTCGGTCCCTATGTTCTTATACTTTTACTGATCATACCTGTAATCCTGTATATCTACAAAAAACAGAAAGAAGAATACTTGGTAAGAACATGAAGAAAACCCGGTATAAAGACCACTCTCAAAATGGAAAATATCTCTATGAAAGAAAAGGACTTCTTGACGAGTTCCCTCACATTCTTATTAACCCAATAAGGAGTGTTATCATCGTCAAGAAAGAAAATGCTGAGAAGATACTTGATTTTTTGAGAGAATTTGATGCAGAAGTCTATAGCAGGTTTAAAGAGGCTTTGGGACATAAATCCTCGTTAGCCTCCAACTTTAAGAGGAATTCCTTCCAGATACC
>CAYXIP010000159.1:0-2549 GCA_964465515.1 uncultured Candidatus Methanoperedens sp.
TATAATACGCCATTGCACAGATTATATCTTCTGAGGTATATATAACCATGTTGTTTGTTATCTTGAAGCGACGAACGGTTGATCGTTTCAATTCGTGTTGGTAGTTATGTCTATGTGCAACACATTTTAATGAGATTAACCAAAAGAGGTTCTGTTGCGTTGTCGGGACTTTTGACTACCTGAATATAGCTGTTGCAGGGAGTTTTATATCCAATTTTGTGGCTGGTGATAAGTAGTTTTTTTATAGTTGTATTGTTGTGTTCTCTAGCTGTCCTTTTGATTGGCATCCTTGCTTCGATGGGATTTACCGATAAAGGACATTTACAAAGGCTTGCTGAATGGTAAGATTTGGGAGGGGGTTATAAAAAATAATATTGTCCCAAGACCGCAATTATTTTTTTCATGCTAACTTATCGTAACGAATGTCGCATATCCCAGATTCCATGAAATTATTTGCAAATCTTTAATATTCCCGCCGCCGATTGAAAACCCAGTATGAGACTTGTGATGAAGTTCGGAGGCACGTCCGTAGGGGACGGCGTCCGCATGAGGCATGTCGCAGAGCTTGCGAAGGAATATCACGATAGAGGGAACGAAATAATTCTTGTGACCTCGGCGCTCGGTGGCATCACGGATGCGCTGCTCAAGAATGCCTGCGAAGCCTCGGAAACAGGGAAAACATCTGCGGTAAATGAATTCATCTCCGATCTCAAGGAAAAGCACCATAAAGCAGCCAGCGATGCAATAAATACCCCGTATTTAAATACGGGGAATATTTTGGAAAATGTTAATGCTGAGCTTGACCTTCGCATAGAAGAACTTGAGAAGGCGCTTATCGGCATATGCTACCTCGGCGAGCTTACCCTGAGATCGGTCGATTATATCTCATCATACGGCGAGCGATTGGCTGCGCCTATATTATGCGGTTCCCTGAATTCGCTTGGGGTAAGCTCACGTTCATTCACAGGAGGCGAGGCAGGAATAATAACAACGGATGAATACGGAAACGCCAAACCACTTGATGTAACGTATTCCCTTGTTAAGGAAAGGCTTGAGCCGCTTTTAAATGAAAGTATCCCTGTAGTTTGCGGTTTCATCGCAGAGAACGAAGCAGGGATTATCACCACCCTTGGGAGAGGAGGCTCGGATTTCACAGCATCCATAATCGGAGCTGCGCTCAAGGCAAACGAGATATGGCTGTGGAAGGAGGTGGACGGCATCATGACCACAGACCCTGTCATAGTGCCTGAAGCCAGACCGATACCAGTAATTTCCTATATCGAAGCCATGGAACTTTCGTATTTCGGCGCCAAGGTGCTCCACCCGAGGGCGATTGAGCCTGCCATAAAGCATCGAATACCAGTGCGCGTCAAGAACACGTTCCATCCAGAGGTTCCCGGAACGCTTGTGGTCAAGGACGAGAAAAAGAGCAGGGATATAGTGAAAGCCGTGACCGTGATAAAAAAAGTTGCGCTTATCAATATATCAGGTGCAGGGATGGTAGGAACGATAGGCGTGGCTGCGCGCGTGTTCACCACGCTTGCGAATGCAGGTGTCAATATCGTGATGATTTCGCAGGGCTCTTCTGAGGCAAACATTTCCATCGTGGTAGATGAGGCTCATCTTGATAAAGCTGTAAAGGCGATAAAGACTGAATTCAAAAACGGCATAATCAGGGAAGTGACGCAGGACAAAAATATTGCTGTGGTTGCTGTCGTGGGCGCCGGGATGGCAAATACACCGGGCGTAGCTGGACGCGTTTTCGGGGCGCTCGGAAATGCACAGGTAAACGTGATAATGATCTCGCAGGGTTCATCGCAGCACAATATCTCATTTGCAGTGAGTGAGGACGGCGCAAAAAAAGCGGTTACCGTGCTGCATAAGGAGTTCGGTCTGGAACAACAGAAATGAGCTTTGCCTATGCTTGATTTCAACAGCCTTCCTCTCGGCTCGAAAATAATCCTTGTCGCAGGCTTTGCAATCGGGATTGCATCGTTTATATTATTCCTGCGCTATCCGATAATGTTGATACTGATGAAATATAATACCGAATACCGTGAATTTATAAAAAAAACGAAAGCACGGGAAAAACTGAGAAAATATAAAACCGCAGATGAACACAAAACTTTATGAAAGTTTTATCAAACGAGGGGTATGCGAAGCATACCCCAACACTTCGCAAACCGAAGTTTCGGTTTATGAACGCAGATTTGTTCCTATATTGTAATGAGAAAAATAATCTTCGTGACTGGTAATGCCCATAAGGTCAGGGAAGCTAAGGATATTCTTTCGCCGCTTGGCATAACCGTGGAACAAAACAACTGCGGGTACCCTGAACTGCAGGAGGATAACCTTGAAGCCATAGCAAAATTCGGAGCGCAGTGGGCTGCGAATAAATTGAATCACGAGGTTATGGTAGATGATTCGGGGCTTTTCATCGAGGCACTTCGCGGTTTTCCGGGACCTTACTCTGCGTATGTTTTTGACACCCTTGGAAATGAGAGGATACTTAAACTCATGGAAGGAGCAAAAAACAGGAGCGCTGTTTT
>CAYXIP010000160.1:0-2484 GCA_964465515.1 uncultured Candidatus Methanoperedens sp.
AGCGCCCCGACTGGGATTTGAACCCAGGTCTTAAGATCCGCAATCTCAAAGGATATCCGGACTACCCCATCGGGGCACGAGCAAACATTCATTTTTACCTATTAAAGCTTAATGGATTCAAGCTCAAGCAATCTGGTTTTTATACCCAAGCCTGCTGAGTACCCACCGATGCCATGCTTCGCAACAACCCTGTGGCAGGGAATAACAATCGGGATGGGATTGCATGCAAGCGCCCTTCCCACGGCTCGTGCTCCCCTGCAGCCTATTCTTCTTGCAAGCTCGGAATACGTAATTGTTGTGCCATAGCCGATTTTTCTCGTCTCCTCAAGCACTTTCCGGGCAAAATGAGAAAGATGGGATATATCGAACTTGCATGAGAAATCAATTTTTTCGCCTTTAAAATAGCGCTCAAGTTCGAAAGCGATTTTCTGCCTTCTTCTCTCTTTTAAATTTTCTTTATTTTTTAAAAATATGATGGAGCGCAATTTATCATTATGAACTATTTCAACATAACAATCAAGCGGTTTTGCAAAAATAATATCAGATTCTGTCATTTAGTCTCAAGTTTTAATGTCTCCTCATACGATAAAAGTATAATACATTAACAGTGATACCACAGAGTCTATAAGCTTTAAAATTCTATTGAGTACCTCATGTACCACCTTGAGTGCATCGCATGCCACAGGAAGTATCCAGAAACCGAGGTTATCTACACCTGTACTTGCGGGGGCCTCCTTGATGTTGTCTATGATTATTCGGACATCCAGATTACAAAAAAGGACTTGAAGGTACCGCTGTCTGTCTGGAAATACCGCGCACTTCTGCCTGTGGGCAGGGAGCCCGTCTCACTGAAGGAAGGCGGAACACCGCTTTATCGCGTTGAGCGTCTCGCAAGAGATGTCGGCATGAAAGAGATTTATGTCAAGCACGAGGGCATGAACCCCACGGGCTCGTTCAAGGACAGGGGAATGACAGTGGGAGTAACAAAAGCCCTTGAACTTAAAATGAAAACAGTCGCCTGCGCATCAACAGGGAACACATCAGCTTCGTTAGCGGTGTACGGGGCAAGGGCAGGCGTTCCTGCAGTTGTTCTCCTACCTTCTGGAAAGGTGGCGCTGGGGAAACTTGCTCAGGCTCTCATGCACGGAGCAAAGGTTTTAAGCATTCGTGGAAATTTTGATGATGCTTTGAAACTGGTGCGGGACCTCTGCGACAGGGAAGGATTCTATCTTTTAAATTCAGTGAATCCCTATCGCCTTGAAGGACAGAAGACCATAGCTTTCGAGATTGCAGACCAGCTTGGGTGGGAAGCTCCGGATCGACTTATCCTTCCTGTGGGAAATGCGGGGAACATCACGGCTATTTACAAGGGTTTCAAGGAGTTAGCCATTCTAGGGCTCGTAGATAGTGTCCCGAAAATGACAGGCATACAGGCAGAGGGGGCATGTCCCATAGTTGCGGCCATAAAGAACAATAAATCTGCGATAACACCTGAAGAGAGACCAGAGACTGTAGCCACTGCAATCCGCATCGGCAATCCTGTAAATGCGGCAAAAGCATTGACAGCAATAAGGGAATCGGGTGGAACTGCTGAAACAGTTTCTGATGAGGAGATAATCAGGGCACAGCATGAACTTGCAAGTCTTGAAGGGATAGGGGTTGAACCAGCCAGTGCATCTTCGATTGCCGGCTTGCGAAAGCTTGTGGGTTTAGGCGTAATAGATAATGATGAGAAGGTGGTTTGCGTAACCACAGGGCATCTGCTCAAGGATTCAGAGCATGTGCTTAATGTCTGCCCCAAACCCATAGAGATTGATGCAACAATAGAAGCTGTGAGGAAGGCTGTTTTCTCAGGATGAGATAAACGAAGGAATTTAGTACAGGGAAGCCAATCTTAAAGTGATGAAAGATACAATCATCGCACTATCGCAGAAAAACAGGGATAATAAGTTTTTAAAAAATAAAATCGAACTTCAATGCAAATGCGGTTATTCTGAAAAGCTCACGTATTACGATTTTTTAGCAGGCGGTGAATTCGATATCGGTCAGCCAACTCCTGTCCTCAGTCCCTTTATATCCGAATCAATTTACGATGAAACCATCAACATGACCCCGCTTCAATTATCAAAAAAGTGTCCTGCCTGCGGCGAAGAAATGACAGCCGTTTTCCCTTTATCCATGGAAAACCTTGTTTCGATTTTACAATCCCAGCCGCCTGACCCTCAAATGTACGGGTGAAATTATGGAAACTATAGAGGCGATAAAATCACGCAGGAGCGTCCGGGGTTTCGCTCATGAAAGTGTGAGCGATGAGGTAATCGTGCAAATCCTCGAGGCAGGAAGGTGGGCGCCTTCAGGTTTAAATAACCAGGCATGGCGGTTTATAGTGGTAAGAAATAGGGACACGAAACTGGAACTTTCAAAACTTACAGACTACGGTCATACTATTAATAATGCCCCTGTTCTGATAGTGGTTTTTCTTGA
>CAYXIP010000161.1:0-2482 GCA_964465515.1 uncultured Candidatus Methanoperedens sp.
CAGAACTTAAAGATAAAAGCCCTTCGACAAAAGTTTATGCCATCGAGGGAAACCACGACCTCGCATTCCATCAGGATGGCAAGAGCTGGCTTGAGATACTCAACTCGCAGGGTCTGCTCAGGCTCATAAAACTCAAAGAATCAAACGGCGTAAAGCTCATGGGCGAATTCGTTGAGCTTGACAGCGTTCGCATCTTCGGCGTAAAATACCTTGGCTCAAGCACAGCTTCTGTAATTCCAGGAATAGCAGAGGAAATAAAGAAAATCAACTCAGCCTTTGGAGAAAAATACACCATACTTATGATGCACTTTGGCATAGAAGGTAAAGCAAAGCAGGAAGCCGCAGGGGAAATCCCTTATAACTTACTCCTGCCGCTAAAAGATGCGGTGGATTACCTCGCGCTCGGACACTACCACATGAACTACGAATTTGACGGCTGGGTTTTCAACCCTGGAAGCATCGAAATGATAACAATGAATGAATACGACCTCAAGAAAGGCTTCTATCATGTCAGGGATAACGGTGCCAAGCTGATATCTCCCATAACCAGAGCTGTCAGGCGCATCAAACTTGACATGAGCAGCATTCAAACTCCTGATGAGCTTTATTCAAAGGTAAAAACTAAGCTTGAAAGCGAACCTGCGATACAATCTGACAGAAGCCCGCTCATCGAACTTGTGCTCTATGGAGAGATGAATTTCCCTAAGTCAGACGTAAATATTGAACGCATAAAAAATATGGTGGCGGAGCAGTTCAAACCTCTGTGGTCTGAAGTTAAGCTTCTAAGAACCAATACGCCATACTCTATTCAGGAAGGGGACGTGCGGGGGCTTACACGCGAGCAGATAGAGCTTCGCGTATTCTCTGATAGGGTAAAACTCGACGGAAGGTACAGAGATAATGTGGAGGAAATTGTAAAGACCATGGTCGAAGTGAAAAAGATGGCATCAGCAGGGTTTGAGGCGGGTAAAATTCAGAAAGAACTCAGATGGGGTTTTGAGAAAATAAAAGGCACAGGAACGCACCAGACCCTTCTTTCGCGTTTGGGAGGTTGAATGCTGATAAAATCCGTTGAGTTAAAGAACATCAAATCCTACAGGCACGAGACCATAGAATTCAAGGAAGGCATAAACGGCATCACTGGCATGAACGGTCATGGGAAGACCACGATACTTGAGGCAATAGGTTATGTTCTATTCGACTACCTTCCGTATAAAGAAGCAGATTTTCTTCGCAGAGGGGAAAAATCTGGTTATGCTTCTGTTGATGTTCTTGTGAATGGTGCGTCATATACCCTGACCAGAAAACTTGGTGCCAATGAGTACAGCGTTAGAGGAGCGAATGGCTCGATTACAGGAAAAAAAGACGTGATTGCATGGATTGTGAGCAACCTTTTCCCAGCCTCAACTCACGATGAACTTCCCAGAATATTTGAAAATGCAGTAGGCGTGCCCCAGGGCATGCTGATAACTTCGTTCCTTGAAACCCCTTCAAAGAGAAGAAAAACCTTTGACGAGATATTAAGGGTGGAGGAGTACAGGAATGCCTACGAGAACCTCAGAAACACCATGAGTTTAATAGACGAAGGCGTCAGCAGCATAGAGAATGAAATCGATAAGCTCAGAATACGGACAGAGAACTACGAGAAAAAGAAAGAAGAGAAGCAAGAGTTGAACAGAAACATCGAGCATATCAATGGCGCTCTGAAAGAGTGCAGCGAGAATCTGAACGCTGTCAAAAAATCAAGAGACGATCTGAAAAGGCAGAAGGATGCAATAGAAAAACTTGAGAATGAACTTAAACAGGGACGAATAAAATTAGAGGGCATCAGGCAACTGCTTGGAAAATCAAAAGAGGAGCTAAATAAAGCGAAGGAAGCGCAGGAAATTATAGCCGAGCTTGAAGGTGATAAAGAAAAGTACGAGATGGAGAAAAAGGGTAGGGAGGAACTCGATGGCATGCGAAAAGAGCGCGACCTTCTCAAAGATAAATTAAGTAGGCTTGAAAGCGAGGTTGCGCTGCTAAACGAAAAACGCTCACGCTTTTCGTCATTAAAAACAGAGGTTGAAAAGCATGCCAAAGAAAAGGCGCATCTAAATCCCGTGATAAAAAAACAGGCAGAGCTTGAGAGGAAAATCGAGGGGATAAAAGGTAAACATGTTGCTTTGCTTAACGAAATAAAAGAAATAAAAGACAGAATAAACACAGCAGGCAGCGAGAATTTATGTCCTGTGATGAAAGGAGTAAGATGCGTCTCTGTTGAGAATTTTTCCTCTTATTTCAGGCAGCAGCTTTTGGAAACGCAGGCTAAGCTTGAAACTGCTGAAAATGAACTGAAAGCTCTGGAATCGCAGCTAAATTCTCTTGGAGACCCAAGAAGTAAAGTGAATGCACTTGACTTGCTTGTGAGAAAAATGGCTGGTGAAATTGAAAGCATAAGCAAAGAGATTGAAAAATTTCATGAAAAAGAAAAAGCTAAAGA
>CAYXIP010000162.1:0-2480 GCA_964465515.1 uncultured Candidatus Methanoperedens sp.
AGTTCAGGATGAAGGATTTCGGCATGTTCACGGGAGATAGAGCCATCGAGATGGAGATCTTCGTGGGCTTCGGCGCAAGCGAGACCTTCATGACAGGACTGCGCCGCGGGCTCATTGATACATGCGTGACTGCATGCGATGGCGCCGGCACTGTGATTACAAACAACCCGAAGCTTGCACAGGGCATGGGCTCGCGCATCTCAGGGCTTGTCGAGACAACGCCGATACCGAAGCTCATCCAGCGGATCGAGGAGGTCGGAGGCATCGTCCTTGACCCAGAAACTGCGGCGCTCGACCAGGTTGCAGGCGTGAAAAAAGCCATAAATATAGGTTATAAAAAAATCGGCGTTTCGGTTACGAACGCAAAGGACATGAGGGCGATCCGCAAGCTTGAGGAGAAGCATAAGGTGCAGGTGATAGGCTTTGGGGTGCACACCACTGGTATGCCTGAGGATGAGGCAAAGGAATTCCTGAGCCTCGTGGATATGACCACAGGCTGCACTTCAAAATGGATAAGAGGATGCATTGCAGGCAAGACTATAGCACAGTTCGGCACAGCCATACCCATATTCGCCATCACGCAGTGCGGGAAAGAGCTGCTGCTGGAGCGGGCAAAAGAGGTCACAGACCCGATTCTTGTGAACACCATGAAACTGCCCGTGCAGCCAGAGGAGAAGCAGCCAAGACCGCTTATTTAGCGGGATTAATCTTAGCTTTGCGGTCTTTGCGCCCTCTGCGGTGAGTTGTCTTTAACTGCGAAGAACGCAAAGTACGCAATGAAATAAAATTTACCAACACGTAATCTCTATTTAGCAATCTCGGTTTTCATTCTTTCCACAAGTTCCCTTTTTATTGCGGAATTTCGGTCTCCGCCGCATACGCAGCCCCTTACGCCGATAATATCCGGGGAGATGCGCTTCAATGCAGGAATATCCTCAAATTTTATCGTACCAGCGATTGCTGTTTTAAGCCCATAGCTTCTTGCGCTTGAAACAAATTGCAAAAGTTCCTCCTCTGTCAGGAACTCAAACGTGGAGCGCCCGTCCTTGATGCCCGTATCTATCATGACCACATCCACACCTGCAATAGCTCCGATCTTAGGAAGTTCAAGTGGAGAGATGGAATTAATTCGCGTATAGTCGGAATAGCACGAAGCCACTACCTTCTTATTCTTATCAAAGCCTTTCACGGCGCGCACGATATTGAGCAGCATGTGCATGGCATGTTCCTTTGACTGGATATCGTACAATCCCACCTTGATGTACTCAGCCCCGGCTACAGCTGCCCCTAAAGCAGCAAGCGAGGCAGTCCCCGGCTTGTAATCGAAGTCTCCTATGGTTGCGCTCACAGGTACAGAGCCTGCAGCTTTTTTCACAGCCATAATCATCCAGGGAAAATTCGCACCGAGCGAGCCTTCTTTTGGATTCTTGACATCGATGATATCCGCGCCGCCGAGTCTTGCGATTTTTGCCTCTTCAACGTTGATCGGGCTTACAAGCAGTTTCATAAGCATTAAAGATAATCACGCTTATACATCTATGTTTCGAATTATTTTCGTTATGGACATACGTAATGGCAAAGCAGTCCATGCAATCAGGGGCGAGAGGGAAAAGTACAAGCCCGTGCGAAGCAGGATTTGTGATTCATCTGCGCCGATTGATATAATCTCTGTGCTTATGCCGCGTGAGGTTTATATCGCAGACCTTGACAGACTGCAGCATCTTGGAGATAATTTTGAGCTTATTAAAAGAATATCCACAAAGACAAAAACGATGGTGGATGCAGGCGCAGAAAATATGAGCGATATTGAAGAATGTATCGGGATTGCAGATACGGCAATCCTTGGAACCGAGACCGCATCCTTTGAATCGATACAAGAAGCAGCCGGACGATTCCCTGGCAGGGTAAATGTGAGCATAGACATAAAAAATGGCAGGGTGCTGACAACGGACAGACGTATGGAGGTAAAGCCTGAAAAGCTCGTAAAAATGCTGGATGAATATGACATCAAGGATATTATTGTGCTGGAGCTAAATAAAGTCGGGACAGGCGCTGGGGTTGATGTGGATTTTTTACGAAATATAGTAGAGCTTTCTTCCCACAATATTCTGGCTGGAGGTGGAATCAGGGATATGGATGATATTAAAGCCCTTGGAAAAATAGGTGTGAACGGCGCACTTGTGGCTACGGCTGTGCACAATGGAAGGATACCTGTGGAAGTTCTAAGATAAAAAAAATTCAATTTGTTTTATATATCATTCTGGGAAAACATTTTTTTCAATAGTTTTATACGTTTTCCAACTGTCTTTATTCTTGCATGTCATTTAAACCACCAAACAATATCTCCCTCTTGACGCGCCGCCTTAGCTTTATCTCAGCCTCGGCGGAGCAGCAGGCATTGTCTTGCATGTCGTTTTCTTTTTTCCGGCTCCCTGCACACCGATGTTGACAGCGCCAGATACATGCTCAGCGCGCTTGTG
>CAYXIP010000163.1:0-2456 GCA_964465515.1 uncultured Candidatus Methanoperedens sp.
CGACCGTTGCTTTTGATGCTGCAAAATTCACGCTTGCTGTCAATACGCCATCCAGCCCACGAAGCGCGTTCTCTATAGTCATAGCACACGAAGCGCAGCTCATACCTCCTATCTGGATGTCTACCCTTTTCATTTGAGTTTCCATAATCTTATATCCTTTTGTTATTTTATTTTAAGCTTTTTAGTGCTTCAAGCTCATTATTTAATGACCTTCTTAATCGGAATTGGTTTAAAAGATATGCCATAAGCAAAACCCATACGATGCCAAAAGCAATATATAAGTAAATCATATTATCATCTAATTAGTCCTATTATTGAATCTCTTCCCGGCGAAGCCGGGAGTTTTCTTACCCATTTGAACCGTTTCTGTAATTTTCTCACCTGAAATATTTATGAAACCATCTTATTTTTTCCTTTATTTAAGCGGTTTTCCCTTTAAGTTTTTAAGTTTTTGCATTTGATATGTTTAAAAAATTAACTTTTATACTACAATATCTTGACCAGGATTGTAAGGACAATTATCACACAGAGCGGCAAGCAAAGAAGAAGGAGATGCAGATGTCTTTTCCGAGAGATTTCTATAGCAATTTCCATATCCGAGGGTCTGAAACAAGGAAGTTTTCCTCATCGAGTATTGCAGCTTAGGATACACCCTGTCTTTTTTGTATTGCAATTGCTTCTTCGCTTTTTATAAAACCTATATACATCAAAGCAACGCCGAGAAGTTCCAATACATACAGCGCCCCCTCTGCGCCGAATCTGGATAACCCACCTCCCGAAGCCACGATAAGCGCTCCGATTGCGATGAATAAGTTGTAACTTCTCCTTGTAATGTACCAGGAATATAATGCACCGCCGATTAATGCGATGGAACCGGGAATTGTAAGAAATGGGGATAATATTCTAACATCGGCGGGCATGGCACTGCCTCCTACGGTTCTTTCTTTAAGCTTTTCAGTATCCACATGGGCATTCAGGGTTAAGACTATTAAAACGGCTATAGCTACAGCAAAATATAGAGTTAAATATCTTCCAGCACGCCGATTAAAAAGATAAACCGTTCCAAGCCCTAAAATAGCAACCAGAGAGGCTATTAATACATAATAAGCTCGATACATGGGTATATTCCATCCATAGATTTCGGAGATGAACTCAAACAGAGTGGTAAATGAAAAAATAAGAAGCCCATATCCCCATATAAACTGGTGTATTTTTCTCCTCTGCGAATACTGGCGAAAAACAGAGATGGCAAAAAATAGACTGATCAGCGTGGTTATTAAAGGGGTAAGGGGTTGTATTGCAGGCTCTAAACTGGAGGTCATCTTTACCATAAAATCTTCACATACGAGATACTTAAATGGTTTGCGCTTAAAAAACACAAAAAAATTTAAAATACTTATTCATTTTTGTAAATGGAAATCAATATAGTAACGTAAATCAAAGAAGTCCTAAACATGTTCAAGAAAACGCTTTTTTCATTAACAGCAATAGCAGTGGCTATTTCAATCTACCTGATATTCTTCTTCGCCCCAATTCCTATCGATCCCATGGAGGCAGGAGGAGATCCCATAAACTTCAGGATATTCTACTTCCATGTTCCAATAGCTGTCACAGCATATCTGGCTTTCGCCGTCGTCTTCGTTTCTGGAATAATGTATCTTCGAACAAAACAGGAAAAATGGGATATCAGGGCAATTTCTTCATCAGAGATTGGAGTGATATTCGCACTCCTTACCCTGATTACAGGCTCGCTCTGGGCAAGATCTGCATGGGGTCAGTACTGGGTTACATGGGATGTCAGGCTGAATACATCGCTTGTTCTTTTTTTAATCTATTTATCCTACCTCATGGTAAGAAAAGCCATAGATGAACCTGAGAAACGGGCAAGGCTTTCAGCAGTATTTGGTATTGTCGGTTTTGCAAGCGTGCCTCTGAGCTTCCTTTCTATCAGGCTCTGGAATAGAGCCACTGTTCATCCGGTGGTTGTAGGACCAGGCGGAGGGGGGATCAGCGGAGATACTGTGATTGGTACGGTTCTTATGAACGTAATTGCATTTATCCTTCTCCTGACATCGCTGATTATTTTACGCATGGAAAACGAGAAACTGAGCGAGGAGATTGCCTTTATCAAACGCTCTAAGAATTTGTGAAATTAGGCATTGTCCTAAAATAGACAGCATAATTTATATAGTATAAAGTCCATTAGTATCTTGTGATATTACATGGCAAGACCAAGGGGCAAGATCGAAATTACGTGTCAGAATCCGGATTGCAAATATTTCAGGAGGGAGGAAGGAAAAGACATACTGAAACGTGGAAAAAATCGAGCAGGGCATCAGCAATACTATATGCCGACACTTGTATTGACTACGGGCAAGTCATTAAGATAAGAGAAAATGGCAAAGTGGTTGATAAAAGAAAGCGAATCGTCTTCGGGAATCCTGAAATAGGCGATA
>CAYXIP010000164.1:0-2423 GCA_964465515.1 uncultured Candidatus Methanoperedens sp.
GATCTAACGGTCATCTTTGTGGTCATATGACAACATATGTTTGAATGTATATTTAATCGTTGTTTGCAACAACCTTCGGAAACTAATCCTCACGCCATCGATTGGACTATTTCTTCGCAAGGTCGAAGTAATACATCAACTTACAGCTATGCTCTATCTGTTCCGTAATAAAATAAACCTCCTCAAGTGTTTTCCCGGCAGCAAAAGTGCCATGACCAAAAACGATAGCATCCTTGTGGTCTTTCAATGCCTCTCTGGTACTTTTTGCAAGCTCAGGCGTGCCAGCAGCGCCTCTCACCACTGGAATCTCATGCAGGAAGTACTGCCCCTCGATATTTATTGGGATAATATTATCTTCTTCAGCAAGCAGCGACTCAATAACAGCAAAAGATGGATGGGCATGGATAACCGCAAGCGCCTGCGTGTGTTTGTATATCGCCCTGTGAACCGTCACCTCAGATGAAGCGATATTATCAAGGCTTGAAGGCTTATCGATATCCACCTCCACAACACTTTTCCTCGTTATCTCATCAAGCGGGACTCCGCTTTTGGTTATGAGAATTTTGCTTCCCATGCGGACGCTGATATTCCCGAAATGCGACTCCACAAGCCCATGCTCAACGAGCATCCTCCCGAATTTCGCCATTTCCTGCATTTTATTTCCTTCTAAAGAAAAGCCAGGAATCCTTTCCCCTGAACCTTGTTTTTATCATGGCATACTTTCCAGTCAGCTTTCGCCCTTTAAGCTCAAAAAGAATTTCTTTGCCATCGTCCTTTTCAAGGATGAACTCCCCTTTATCCCAGATGCGCACAGTCCCGGCTCCGTACATGCCTTCCGGAATTACGCCCTCAAAGTCCGCATACTCAAGCGGATGGTCTTCTGTCTGGATTGCAAGGCGCTTGACGCCCTCTTTCTCGGGCGGCTCCTTCGGAACTGCAAATGACCGCAGGACTCCTCCAATCGAGAGGCGCAGGTCGTAATGGAGGTGCGAAGCGTCGTGCTCATGTACCACGAAAATATTCCCTTCTCTACCTTTCCCGCCTTTTGGTTCGGAGGATTTTGAAAAATCCCTCAGTTTGTGGTATTCTTCAAGTGCCATAGCATCATCCAAAGGTGAATGCACTCGGGCAGACCTTATTCAGAAAGCATATCTCGCATTTAGGTTTTTTTGCGATGCAAATCTCCCTTCCGTGATGAATAAGGCGGAGCGCAAAAATATCCCATTCGTCTCTTGGTACAATATTCATCAGGTCTTTTTCAATTTTATCAGGGTCTGTGTTCTTTGTCAGCCCGAGCCTTGCTGAAACCCTTTTCACATGCGTATCCACTGCAATCCCCTCGCGCTTCCCGAAGGCACTTGAAAGTACAATGTTTGCGGTCTTTCTTGCTACTCCTGGTAATGCGACCAGTTCTTCCATCGTGTCAGGGACTTTTGAATTGAAATCACTGACCAGAATCTCGCATAATTTTTTAATGTTTTTTGCTTTGTTCCTGTAAAAACCTGTGGAATATATGTCCTTTTCAAGCTCCCCTTGCGGGGTTTTTACATAATCCTGCGGCGTCATGTACTTTTTAAAGAGGGTCTTTGTGACTTTATTTATCTGCCTGTCCGTGCTCTGAGCAGAAAGAATTGTGGCAACCAGCAGTTCCAGAGGATTTGAAAAATCAAGCGCAATCTTAACATCGGGATAATTCTTTTTTAACAGTGCAATTATTTCATTAACCTTTTCCGCCATGTTTTTTATTATATAATGCAAGATAGTTAAAACTTTTGACCGATACGTATAAATTATAGTATTGTTAATTAATTTTTAATATATTATCAAATGGAGGTAGAATTATGGCAAAAAAAAAGGCATCAAGATCCACCGCATCATCCGCGTCTTCGTGGTGGAAGGAAAGAGGTAAAATTATGGCAAGCGCAACTAAAGCAGTCGCAAAGACTGCAAAACCCAAAGCAAAGAAGAAAGCCAAGGCAAAGAAGGCTGCGAAAACAGTGAGAGGCGCCGCATACGTCTGCGATGTCTGCGGATGCGAGGTCGTTTGCGTTTCGGACAGCGCCGGGAATGTTGTCTGCTGCGAAGAGCCGATGAGTTTAATCTGCTGAAATAACATTTTAAATTTTTATTTTTTAACTTTCTTTTTTAAGCCTCTACTTGATCTTCCAGCGACCCGGATACCTTACGCCCGATAGTTCTTTGCACTCCACGCCTTTTTTCTGTATCAGCACTTTAAAGGTCTCGCCCATCTCCATCATCAGGGTCTTGACCTGAAGCATTTTTTTGTGATAATCAGGGTCGCTTTGTAACTTTTTCAGGTATTCTTCGATTCCAAGCCCAAGTGAGAAATGCGCAAGGTCAGTAAAACCGCAGAATTCCAGTCCATTTTTTTGACCAGAGTATTCCAGCGCCGAGAAATTTAC
>CAYXIP010000165.1:0-2408 GCA_964465515.1 uncultured Candidatus Methanoperedens sp.
CAGTGCAACCTGACGGATACGTTTATGTAGATTTGTTGAACAAGAGCCTTAACTTTACACAGACCGTGCAGGTTCCGGCGACCACGCAGTATAAGTGGGACTTCTCTGGAGCTTCTACGACATATACAATCTGCAATGCCCCGGGTTGTACATATACCGTGTCCATAGGCGGTCAGCCTTGGACAGCTACCGTTGCTGGCTCTGGGCGTTATGATACATATACGAGTGGCTACGTTGATGCAGGAGGCGGTACACCTCAACAGGTAACAGTAACGTGGCAGTCTCCTAATTTCACATTGAATAGCGGAAAACCAACATCAGCAGCTCTTTCTTTTGATTGGTGGGTATCCGGCGGTCAGAAGAAAGATGATTGCCCATCTACTTGTTCTTTCTCTGTCGTGCTTGTTAAGCCTGATGGCAATACGTCTGTGATATATTCGGGTACATTTACCTCATCACCACTTCCATTGACGACTTCATCAAACGCAACTGTTTTGCCCAGCGACTTCGCAATAAATGGAAATTATAGTTTAAAGCTTATTGCCACACTATCTGAAAAAAGCAAAAATTGGATCTATTTTGATTGGGACAATCCAACTATCACGCTCAATTACGCTGTCGCAAGCAATGTCGTAGTCAATTTCGTAACATACAGCAACATAACGGTAGGTTCGGATAATTCCAACTCCTGCCAGCCATTTGGGGGAGTAATCAATCCATCAAATTTACCAACTTTCAATAGTACTGGTTTTACGTGGGATACACATCAGACCGCGCAGGCTACGCAGTATAAGTGGGACTTCGATACAGGCATGCAGGGGTGGACTGGTAGTGCTGGCGCTGGCTATTATCCTGATGGCAATCCAGGAAACAGCATTGGAGCTGTTGTAAGTGCTGGCCAATCGAATACAATAACGTGGCAGTCTCCTAATTTCACATGGAATAACGGAATACCCGCATCAGTGCGCCTTGATTTTGATCGGAAAGTGCCTACATACGACAGTAGTAAAGATTGTCCATCTACCTGTTCTTTCTCTGTCGTGCTTGTTAAGCCCGATGGCAATACGTCTGTGATATATCCGAATACTCCATTTAGCTCAGCACTTAGCTGGACGACATTATCAAGCACAACGGTTTTGCCCAGCGACTTTACCATATCTGGGAATTATAGTTTAAAACTCATTGCAACGCTATCTGAAAAAACTGGTGGGCAAGGTCTCTATTTTTATTGGGACAATCCAACCATTACGCTCGTGCCCCTAAGCCTTTATGACATTACCCAGCACTACTTTTATAAGATGATTCAGGGCGGAGATGGAGAGCTTTCCTTCGGGAACTGTGGTTTTAATCAGCCCAGTGCAAGCTCTACAATGCTGATGGATTACACCCAAACAGGTGGGCTGGTGTACCTGCAGATCTCAGATAATCAGGTGTATGCAAGGATAAACTGATCGGTTTCTCTGGCTTGTCTCTTTGCGCCTGGTATGAAAAACAATTAACTCGTGCGAACTGATATGATCCTAAAGAAATTGTGGATAAACTCAGGGATAAATACGAGGAAATAAGGGAGATTGCATAGATAGAGATAACACTTTCCAGAGTCGAGTCAAGAGTATTTGCTGATTAAAATAGTTCTCTAAAAACTTCAAAGGTAGAAATCGGTCGGAAGGGAAAAAAGCCTTTATATAGCACAGCCCGGCTAATTCTTCGGGAGTTATAATGCCGCTCTATTTATAAGTAAAAATTAATAGCTTAAAAGAGAATAACAGAATAAAGGGGGTGTTTTACACCCCTCTCAATGTTCACAGCGTATTAGTGCATCTTATAATTTCCACCTACAAGGTAGTTCCAGAGATATATGATGGTGGCGCCCTTTGGGTCGGTAATATCTATTATGCCCACGTCATTTGTGCCTGGTTCTCCGTTGTCGGTAAAGCTAAACCATATCTTTGCAGGGTCGCCATTCAGTGTACCATTCCCAGAGCCTGAAACTGTATCATAGGTACACGTAAGTGGCTGTGAAAGGGCATCAAGCTGGAACACGTTATTGTCCCAGTCCACCTTAAGACTGCTCGGAGTTGCGCCATCACAGTCAAGGCTAAAGGTGTGGTGTATCTTAACGCCAAGTCCATCCAAACCAAGTCCATACAAATAGCCGCCTGCTGTCATACTGGGATCACCACTATCCAGACGTTTGGCTTGCGCAGTGAACACAAGGATAGCCAGCACGACCATGACGATTGCGGTTTTCTTCATGTGTGTTACCTCCTTTTTTTCGGTAACTTCAAAAAGGTTTTAATAGCATATATACCCATCCATTTAGATAATAATCATGAGCATGTGAGCATCGGGCTTTTGTGTTCTCTATTCAACTATATGTGTCGGCGCAGTTCAAGAAAAATTAACAA
>CAYXIP010000166.1:0-2261 GCA_964465515.1 uncultured Candidatus Methanoperedens sp.
AGCTTCTTAGGCTTGCCGATAAAATACTTATCACCGAAGGTAACGAAAAATCCGAGGCAGGATTCAAGGAACTGCTGGCTGCATACCAGCTGGATTACGGATATACGAATACATGCAGACTGTGTCTTTTTGGTGGCAAATATACAACAGTAGATAGTAATTCTATCAGGTTTCACAACGAACAGGTATGCGAAGATTGCGCGAAAAAAGAACTAACACAAGAGGCTAAATCTTTCAAAATAGGTGCCCATGGACAGGAAAGGCTCATCCAGATTCTTCTAAAAACAAGAAATCTCAATAGAGTGCTTGCCATGCTCAGCCCCGAAAAACTGGATTCCGGGTTGACGAGATTCGATACAATAGAAGCCAGCAGGGTTGAGCGCTCGATTAAAGTAAAAGACCTGAATGTGTATCCCGAACTCAAAAAAATACTACTTCGCCAGCTTGAAGAACTGCTGCCTGTCCAGGTGCTTTCGATAGAAGCTGGACTCCTCGAAGGGAAAAACCAGTTAATCGTTTCGGCTACAGCCACAGGCAAGACACTTATTGGCGAGCTTGCAGGCTTACAAAACATCCTGAACCAGAAAGGCAGGATGCTCTTCCTTGTGCCTCTTGTGGCGCTCGCGAACCAGAAATATGGGCAATTCAACAAACGTTATTCTTCATTGGCAACGACCTCTCTGAGAGTAGGTACCAGCCGCATAATAAAAGATACAAGTGGTATGCGCACATCGCTTTCATCGGATATAATTGTGGGAACTTACGAAGGCATCGATTTTGTTATAAGGTCAGGCAATACAAAATCGCTCGGCAATATAGGGACTGTGGTTATTGACGAGGTGCACATGCTTGAGGATAAAGAGAGAGGGCACAGGCTCGATGGATTAATAGCTCGCCTGAAATTTATTGCTCCTGATGCTCAGTTCATATGCCTTTCAGCCACGGTAGGAAAGCCGCGGTGGCTTGCAGAAAAACTTGGCGCTGAATTAATTGAGTTCGAAGAGCGCCCTGTTTCTATAGAAAGACACCTTGTTTTTGCACCCGAATACGAGAAGAAGAGATTGATTGAACGGCTTGCCTGGCAGGAATATGACAAAAAATCCTCAAAAGGTTACAGAGGACAAACCATCGTATTTACCAACTCGCGAAGGAACTGTTATCTTCTTGCTGATGGTCTTTCGATAAAAGCAATGCCTTATCATGCAGGGCTATCGTATAGCGAGCGGAAGAAAGTGGAAGAGAAATTCGGGAAAGGGGAATTGCCCGTGGTTGTGACGACCGCGGCTCTGGCAGCAGGCGTGGATTTCCCTGCATCGCAGGTGATATTTGAATCCCTTGCAATGGGTATCGAATGGTTAAATGTAAGGGAGTTCCAGCAGATGCTCGGGCGCGCTGGAAGACCGGATTACCATGACCGCGGCGTGGTCGTGCTTCTTGCCGACCCTGAGCGGAGATTCGGGAAAGGAGAAACAGAGGATGAGATCGCTTTCAGGCTGCTGAGGGGTGAATTGGAGCATTTCGGCGTGGACTACGGCGGGGATGAGATGCTTGAGGAGACGCTTTCCAACATTGTAGTGGCTCATCAACTTCAGGATATAAGGAAGATAAATGAATTGTTGCTTGGCGAGGGCGACCTCGATTGCCTGCTCCACAAACTCGCAGAGTACAGATTCATTGAGAAAACTAATGAAGGCTTTTATCCAACAGGACTTGGATGTGTTGTGGCTTCGCATTTTCTGAGCGTGGAGCAGACTTTTTTGATTAAGAACGCTGTCCTTGAAGGACGCGAGCCGCTGGATATAGTTACAGAGCTTGAGACTCTGGATGCAGTATATTTCAGGTATGCTTCCCAGTTGTCGGATGCTATTGGAACCGACATTCCCACGAGAGTTTTCGGCGCGGGGCTTGATATTGTTTTCTCGGCCGACGGCTTCGCAAAGCTGAAGGAGAGCCTGCGCCGAACCATGCTTGAATTTGCGAGGGAGTTCATGGCATGCACCTGTAAAGATGCGCCGTACTGTGGCTGCGCTGAGAGGAAGTTTTCGGCAATGGTTATTGAGCTTTGCGCCGAAGGTTTGTCGATAGATGGGATTATCGAGGAGCTTTCAAAGAATTATGGGGTTTATGCGTATGCAGGCGATGTGCTCGGATACCTCGACGGGGCTGCGAGGGCGCTTGAGGCTGTGGAGTTGATCGCTGGGATTTATGGGAAGAAGGAACTGGGCGAGAAGGCTATGAGGCTGAGGGAGAGGATGGAGGGG
>CAYXIP010000167.1:0-2244 GCA_964465515.1 uncultured Candidatus Methanoperedens sp.
GAAACGGTTGCAGAAAAGTGAAACAAGCGTCCTACGCGTAGTGAAATTGCTTATTTTAGTACGGACTCAGCGAGCCTCAGATTTCCTGAGCTTTCCCCCTGCAAACTGCCCTGCTACGTCTGATAACATAAGAAGCGGTATGACAGTCCAGCCGAAGCCAGAGAATATCCTCAATAAGAATATGAAAGGCACGGGTATGTGCACAGCCATCATCCACTGCCTTGAAAATCTGGTGGCTCTGCTCCTAAAATAACCGAAGGGCAGGTTGACTAAAAAAACTATAAGCATTAATTCACTTAAGGACATAATTCCTATCATATCCAATATCTTTTTTCATTTCTTTACTTATTGTGTTTATGCTTTAAAAAAATAGATAAAAAATTCAATAAACTTTAATTTTTGAAAGCGCAAAGTACTTAGGTTTACATTGCTTGTAAAGTTGTAAAATTAGTAAGATAGGCAGGGGGTACATCGAGATAATCGAGTATGCCCGTTTAAAAACAATAGTCTGAGGAGGTCTCCTTGAACATTATTGAACTTGAAGATGTATGGAAAATCTACAAGATGGGCGAAGTCGAGGTTTCAGCTCTTAGGGGTCTAAGCTTAAAAGTAAAACCTGGCGAATTTCTGGCAATCATGGGACCGAGCGGAAGCGGTAAATCAACTGCAATGAATATGATAGGATGTCTTGATATACCCACAAAGGGTAAGGTGCTCCTTGAAGGACAGGATATTGGCGCCTTAAGCGAGTTAGAACTTGCCAGGATACGGGGCAAGAAAATTGGTTTTGTTTTCCAATCACATAATCTCTATCCTACATTAACAGCACTTGAAAATGTCCAGCTGCCCCTGAGAATACACGAGTTCAGCGAGGCAGAGATATGGGATAGGTCAGAGGAACTGCTGCAGCTTGTGGGTCTTTCCGACCGCGCTTACCATTACCCTTCGCAGCTTTCGGGAGGTCAGAGCCAGAGAGTCTCTATTGCCAGAGCCTTGTCCACAAATCCCCTGCTGCTTTTAGCCGACGAACCAACCGGGAATCTCGATACTGAAGCAGGAAAGGAGGTTCTGGATATTTTCGCACAGCTAAACGCTCAGGGTGTTACTGTTGTTATGATTACGCATGATGAAAAAATTGCCGCAAGAGCGAACAAAATTGTGAGAATGATAGATGGAAGGCTTGCATCATAAAACTAAGGAGAACACACATGAATAACATAATAAGAAAAAGCATCCTATTCCTGCTGATTTCGCTGCTGTTTTTGCAGGGCGCATCAGCAGCAAAAACTTATCTGGTGACCGAACATGAACCTGTTTATCCGGGCGATACTGTCTTTGTATGGGTGCCGATTAAAAATACTGGCTACGGTACTTGGTTGAGCGATACTGTGGTTAAGCTCGTGCCAGCAAACAATGCTACTGAAAGAACTGTACATGTTCTTGACGATGCAGTGGCTATAGGCAGTATAGAAGAATGGAATGATATTCGCACTGCAAAGTTCAAAATCCATATAGATAAAAGCGCAGTTGAAGGGGAATACGATTTTCACGTCCATGTAAATTCGAAAGGTAAAGTTGATTCAAGCAATAGCCTATCCACGACAACGATGCAGGAAGATAAAGTACTGGTTGTCTCAGGTACACCTGTAATTACGCTCTCCAACTCCTCAATAGGTACCGTGGCGCCGGGTTCTTCGAATGAAGTGGTGTTGGAATTCAGGAATGAAGGAACGGGTACTGCAAGAAACCTGTACGTTGATATTAACACTGCAATGGAACATGTTACAAATGTATTTTCAATAGTAGGCTCTGGTACAAGGTTTTCCCTCGGCAGCATGAGCCCTGGAGATGAGAGTGAGATAAGATTCAATCTCATAGTTGATGCGCAGGCGCAAACAAGTGTTTACAACATACCTTTAAAGATTTCAGGAATGAACTACTCGACCACAGATTACCTTGGCGTGAGCGTTGCAGGGATTACGGACTTTGAGTTAAGCTATCAGGAATCCGGAAGCAGTTTCCTGCTAAGTGTATCCAATATAGGCGTTAATCCAGCCAAAGCGGTAAGCGTGGAAATACCTCCTCAGAACAGTTTCAGCGTATCGGGGAGCAGTACACAGGTGATAGGCAATCTCAACTCTGGAGACTATACCTCCGCAAATTTCCAGGTCTCCCAGATGGGGAGATCTGATATGGCAATAAAAATACTATACACAGACGCTGCTGGTGTGAGGAGAATGGTAG
>CAYXIP010000168.1:0-2239 GCA_964465515.1 uncultured Candidatus Methanoperedens sp.
CTTTAACGGCACTGCTGGAGTATGGCGCAGGAGATGCATCGAAGAAGCAGGAGGTTGGCAGGATGATACTCTCACCGAAGACCTGGACTTAAGCTACAGAGCGCAGCTTCTGGGATGGAAGCTTGTTTTTATCGGCGATGTCGTATCTCCCGCAGAGGTGCCGGTGCAGATAAATGCTTTTAAGCGCCAGCAATTCAGGTGGGCTAAAGGCTCGATCCAGTGCGCAAAGAAATTGCTTCCTAAAGTATTGTCTTCTGATATCTCCATCTTTAAGAAATTCCAGGCGTTCTTGCATCTTACATACTATGCCGTGCATCCCATGATGGTATTGCTTCTACTTCTCATTCTTCCTCTCATCTTCCTCGCAAGCGTACGACTTTCCACGCTTTATTATTTGAACATCTTAGCGATCGGAACGTTTGGGCCGCTGACCATGTACGCACTTTCCCAGCAGGAGCTGTATGAAGGATGGATGAGCCGTTTGAAATATCTTCCCCTACTTACGTTCCTCGGGACTGGTATATCGATAAACAACACAAAAGCGGTAATAGAAGGGCTTTTAAATAGGAAAGGAGCCTTCCAGCGGACGCCAAAATTCGGGATCGAGAGGGAAACGGATGACTGGGAAGGGAAAAAATACAGGCTGAGTTTCCCGGTAATCACCATAATAGAAGCCGGATTTGGCATTTATGCCTTATCACACTTTATTATTCCCTCATGGCAGGAAGCTATTTTCTGATGCCCTTCCTTGCCCTCTACGTCATCGGTTATTTCTATGTTTCAGGGCTTACCATCATGCATTCAATCCCCCGCTCCCTGCCGAAGCTGGCTGCCCAAACTGCTCATTAGCACAGCAATTATATGGAATGCAGGACATTGATATGGTACATGTCCGCGATTATCGGCACAGGCGCACCGGTCTCCTCTGACCTCAATCTGCTGCTTCAGATCATAGTCCTGACAGCACTCATTTTCGGAGCAATATTATGCGTTAAAAAGCGCTTTATCGGACATTCAAGGGTCATGACCGCGGTAGTTATTCTGAACGCCGCAGGACTTATATTCGTAATGGCTCCCTCACTTTTTATATACCTGACATCACATCCTGAGATTTTTTCATTCAGCTTTTTTTCCACCGCTCTGCATGTACTGGCAGGAATCGCTGCAATTGCGACCGGTATAGCGTTCATCCTGAATAAGAAGCCCCTGAATGTGCGATTGTGGATGCGCCTGGGTTTCCTGTTCTGGGTCACCAGTTTTATTCTCGGCGTCCTGATATATTTGCAGATAGCAGGGCTGGTATGAACGATGGCTACAAAGCTGACAGAGCCCATTACTATCAGGGTATCCGACAGGGTATCCCTCAGACTTTATCCGGATTCAAGACCCCACAACCTGGAGATTGCAAACCTCCAGAAAGGCGTTGTGCTCATGCTTGATCGCAAAGAGATAATCGGTGAGGGCGCCGGCTTCGGGGCTCCTGTCATCAGGTATGCCGATGATACTTTTTTCTCAACATCTGCCATGGTATATGTATATGAGCCGAAAGTGCTAATGAAGTCCTTTCTGATGGATTCGGTGTCACGAAAGAGATTCGGTACCAGCGGACCGTATGTTGATCAAATTTATTCCATTCTTCACAGTATCTTTGCATGGTCGTATTTAAGGTTCAAATGGCGCCCCGTCTTCAGGAAGATAATGGAATTCAGGAGAACGCTCGGTCTGCGCACTGAGTTCATCATGGTCAGGTCAAGGGGCATGGTCAATATTACCTACACTCTATCGAGCAGTATGCAGATAAAGGTCGATCTGACAGGACTGGATACCCGGGGATGCAAGGAGATTCTGATCCTGAACGAACAGGATGGGGATTTTTTCAGGAGATACTTTGACACAGAAGAGGTTTACCGGCGACAGGATCGAAGCATGGAGGCAGGTGATCTCAGAAAATGCCTCCTTTTCTGATGTTTTGGGGTCGCTCACGTTCGCTCTTAAAAAGATCAACGGCTCATCGCTGATCGCAGGGAGGGAGCATGTGAAGCGCTACCTTTCATGGTCTGGCCTGGACTATTCTTTGAGGCCGGGTACTCGGGATTTCATATATACGCTTGAAATCAAGGAGGCTTTTGGCGAAAAGTAATATCCCCGTAGTTATGTTTAGTGCAATACAATAAAAAGACGAATAAAAAATAGAACTTACCAACTAACTCTTTTTTTCAGCAAGAATCTTTAATAAAGA
>CAYXIP010000169.1:0-2238 GCA_964465515.1 uncultured Candidatus Methanoperedens sp.
TGGGAACGCTCCTGTATAGAACATATCATCAAACACCTGCTCCAAAGGCAAAATAAAGGAGATAAAATGAAAATATCCCATAGTGAAGTAAAGATTAAATCATCATAAAGCCTACGATTAAATTATAAATGACAAAAGAAACCCCACGGATAGAAGAATACCTGGAATACATATATAAACTGCAGGAGATGCACGAATCTGCCACCACCTCGAAATTGGCAGAACGCCTGGAGATAAGCCCGTCATCCGTTTCAGAGATGCTAAAGCAACTTGAACAGAAAGGACTTGTGAAGTATGCTGAGAAAGGAGTGGTATTGACAAAAGACGGCGAACTTGAAGCCAAGAAAGTGATAAGAAGACACCGCCTCTCTGAACGTCTGCTTACGGATATTCTGGGTTTTGAATGGGATAGAGTGCATGAGGAGGCATGCAGGCTTGAACACGATATAAGCCCTGAGATGGAGGAAAAAATCGAAGAGAAGCTGGACAATCCTAAAACATGCCCGCACGGTTATCCGATACCTGATAAAGAGGGATTGATAGTTCAGTATAACACGGTGAAGCTTTCAGAACTCAAAGCAAATGAAAAAGGAGTTATTATAAGCGTCTTTGAGGAGGACTCCGAGATGCTGCAGTATCTGGGTTCTCTTGGTCTCTATCCTCAGGTTAAGGTTGAAGTAAAGAGCATTGCTCCCTTCGGGGGACCGATTCTGGTCGTGGTGGCAGGAGAAGAAAAATCACTTGGAAAGGAACTTATCGAAAAGATATTGGTACAAAAATTATCAATATCACAAACAGCAGACCCAGAATCTAAAGACGCCGGTGTTTAAGCTCGATTTAAAACTCAAAAATCAGGAACAATTTGAATAAGGTAATCTGCTATTCTATTTGATTTTTACAAAAATTTTCTTCCTCGTTACAGGTATTAATTTTTTCCATTCAATGGTGCAGTCCTTTTCTATTTTAAATTCCTCGGTTGTTGAACTGGGCGAGTTCCCATTGACTTCATAGAGGTAAAGCCCCTCTTCTCCATCGATTGCCATAACAAACTCTTTGCCGCCAACTGTTTTTAATTCCACTCCGGATACGTTTTTCAGAGCTTCGAGAATACTTGTACCTTTTTGAATTTTGATTTCGTGTGAGTCTGCAAGTTCATCAAGCATGCGATACATATTTTTTACTTTACTGCCGAGCACATGGGTCTTGCCAAATTTTTTGCGCTCGATTAAACCCGCCTTTTCCAGAAGCTTTGCATGTTTAGCCACCACCGGAACGGAGAGCTTGAGTTCTCTTGCAAGACCAGCGATGTGCATTTCCTTCTCAGCCAGTATCTTGAACATTTTCAGTCGCGTAGTGCTGCTGAGTGCTCTAAAAACATCGTTAGCCATACGGATAACAACTGTTGCTTTAAAAGTTAAATATGTATCTATTGCCGACTCAGTTGAATAAGAGGCATAATGATGGTTTTATCTTTAATTTCACCCTTCCTTATATTAGCGGTGGTAATAACAGGAATCAGGCACGGGTTTGACTGGGATCATATAGCAGCAATCAGTGACATCACAAGCACACAGAGTAAAGTAGGCAAAGGAGTATTCATGAGCTTCCTCTATGGCCTGGGGCACGCAAGTGTGGTTGCAGCTATTGCACTTGGGTTCTTGTTTGCGAGTTTAGAGCTGCCGAAGAGTGTTAATAAAACCATGGAGACAATCGTTGGCATTACCTTGATAATTCTTGGAATTTATGTATTTTATTCACTGCACAGGCAAAAAGGTGAAGATTTCAGGATGCTTCCCAGGTGGGCGCTTGCTGTTAATGCAATTCTTAATTCATATAGCTGGCTCAAGGCAAAATTAACCGGCACCCATAGGAAGCACCACCAGATTCTTAAAAATGGATATGGAAACAGAGCCTCATTTATGATAGGAACGATACATGGACTTGGTGCTGAAACTCCTACCCAGATGGTGCTTTTCGCTCTGGCAATAACAGCAGGGGCTTCAGGTACCAGAGGAGTCGGCGCTCTGGCCATCGTGGCATATTCCATAGGACTCGTGACCACCAATACTCTCATGGGAGTACTTGGAGCGTACGGCTACATCAAATCCAGTAAACAACATAGACTCTATCGCTCGCTTGCCTTTGTTACAGGCTCTTTCAGCATGGTGATTGGAATATTATTTCTATTCGGAGGTGTTTCCTATCTTCCGGATCTCGAAGCCATGATCGGGGGCTAGT
>CAYXIP010000170.1:0-2214 GCA_964465515.1 uncultured Candidatus Methanoperedens sp.
ATAAGAGCCTCAAGGAGTGTTACATCAAGCCGAATGGAGAATATGAGCCGCATGCATCAGAATGCAAGCTGTGCAACGACATAACACTTGAAGCAAGGGATTTGTTAATGAAAGGATATTCGCTGAAAGAAGTAAGAAAAATCATTGATGAAGAATATTCTGGCAGGGGCGTTGGAACAAACACGCCACTGCCGCCATAGGAAATTGTATCGCAACCTTTAATACTCTTTACGTGTATTGTAAAATTGATGGTAAAGCTGGATCAGATTAATATTTCAAACGGCGGTCTCACAAAGTTCTTCAGTCCTATCGAGGCATCGATATTGAAGTCTCTATGGAAGGAAGGTGAGATGACATCTTCAGAGTTGACAGGAAAGACAAAGATTCCCCTGACAAGCGTAGCTGGCACTCTTGACCGGCTTGTTAAAGCAGGATATGCGGCAAGGCATGTGGAAAACATAAACGGCAGGGTGCGATATGTATATGCGCCGGTTTTTTCCGAAGAAGAAGTTGCAAATGAAATCACTACCAAAGTCCTTGACAGCCTTGTAGATGCTTTTGGCCCTCTTGCGCGTGAGAATTTCTCAAAGTACAGTGGTAGGAAATGAATATACTGGGTGAATTTGACTGCTTTGGCACCTGTTTGAAGTTATCTTATTTTGCTCCTTTTGTAGCACTGTTCGTGGTTATTTCAATAGCATTACTTGCAGCGAGCATCATGCTGAAGAAGCCGAAACAGAGACTTATCACATTTGTTTCTGCACAGGTTGCGGTAGTGCTGGCTATTGCGGCTGCTTTTTATCTCATGAAATGCAGCTACATGCTCACGTTCTATCTCTACCTTGCCTATGTGGTAATCTCCACAGTTCTGATATTCGGGGTTGTGCGGTACTACGATAGGGTATTGATTGGTCGCCTCGATGCAAAGCCTGCCTGCAACATGATGAAATGGCCTCAGGAATTCGTGGACAGGCTTGTATCGGCGAAGCTATATTATTTTGATTCAGCTGTGCCAGGAGCGTTTGCAGCAGGCAGGTCCATATTTATATCAATAGGGCTTCTTGAGATACTGAATGACGATGAGTTGAAGGCTGTATTGGCGCACGAGGCATGGCATATCCGAAATAATTCAAGAACGCCATTTCTGAAACAGCTTGCTCTGATGACCTTTTCATCTCCTTCTGTATCTGAGCTTGAATACATGGCAGATTGTTTTGCCGCAGAAATAGCTGGGAGCGAGGCGCTTTCTTCGGCGCGAAACAAGCTGGATAAGGTATTTATTTAAATAAAAAACAGGCGTTAATACTTCTGATAGATTACTTGAAAATGTTCAGCACTCATCCCAACATGCTAAAATCGCATTCATCGGCTATCCTCGTTTCAACGGCTACCCAGCATGTTTATTTTGGTACTTTAAATTTTAAAGTTTTATGCAATTTTTACTTATTTTTATAAAGCGAAAACTGCTTAAAACAAAGAGCTCCAATTTAGGCGCAGACGGCAAAAAAATGCCGCTCATGCCATATGATAGTTTTTTACATTCACCGTAAAATACATATATCGATACGTACATAAAGAAAATCAAAGCAAAAAGGAGAGTTAAAGATGCAGATTGACCCTATTTGTGGAATGCAGGTTGATGAGAACACGGCACAATACAAGACAGAATATAATGGCAAGATGTATTATTTCTGTGCACCAGGATGTAAGAAAGCATTTGAGTCAGAGCCAGAGAAATATCTTAAAAGTGGACCAGCAGGAATGGGTGAGAAGAAGCCCTGGTGGAAGTTCTGGTAGTTACCTGGCAAAACCAAAGAAATCAATGAAAATAAAAGAGAGGAACTTACATGAGAATATCAGGAATTGTAATAGCATTATTGGTCTTGACTGCTGCTGCTATCAGCGGATGTTTATCAAGCAGCGGGCCTAAAACTGAAAAACCAGCAACTGTAGAAAAAACAGCTACCACAGGTTCCTCAGAGGCGAGAAATAACTCTGAAGCTGGAGTGACCATTACTGCCGTTTACCTTGGAAATAATGCCTTTGATATTAAAATGGATACGCACTCAGGCTCACTGGATTATGAGATGGCGAAGATATCCTATATCCGCGACAGCAGTGGAAATATCATAAAAGCAGAGAGCTGGGACGGAGGAATTGGAGGGCATCATTTCGAAGGCACTCTGAAATTCCCGAAATTCGATGATAGCAGAG
>CAYXIP010000171.1:0-2168 GCA_964465515.1 uncultured Candidatus Methanoperedens sp.
GAAAGAGTGGATGAACAATGAATAGGATAGCTGTGATTGGTCTTGGAAAAGCCGGGCTGCCCATCGCAAGTGTGATAGCAGATAGTGGATTTGTGGTTGTTGGTATCGATATAGATGAAAGAAAATGTGATCTGATTAACAGTGGTGTGAATCCAATCCCAGATGAGCAGGGATTGGATGAACTTATAGCAAAACACGGCGGAAAAAAGTTAATTGCAACAGCGAAATACGGGAACGCAAGAGGATGCAATTTCTTTATCGTGATCGTTCCATTATTTATTGATAAAAATCATGCTCCTGATTTCAGTATTATCGAGACTGCATTCAGAAATGTTGGGAGGATTTTGACAAAAGGGGATTGTGTTGTTCTGGAAACAACCGTACCTCCACAGACTACAGAGACAATTGTCAGAGGATGGCTGGAGGAGGAAAGCAATTTGAAATTGGGTGAGTTTTATTTAGCCTATTCGCCTGAGAGAATTATGACAGGCTTCAGCATTTCCAGGTTAAAGGAGTTTCCGAAGGTCATCGGAGGCGTTGATGGAAGAAGCGGGGATATAGCTTACGAGGTCTATAAGAAGTTCATCCCCAATCTCCATTTGGTTTCATCTGCTAAGGTTGCGGAGTTTATCAAGGTCATAGAAGGCTGTTACAGGGATGTGAACATTGCCCTTGCAAATGAGCTGTTCAAGATCGCTGATGAGCTGGGTATTGACTTTTATGAGGCAAGAGAGTATGCGAATCATCAGTTCTGCAATATTCACCTGCCTTCAACTGGGGTTGGAGGGCACTGTATTCCATTCTATCCATGGTTTTTGATCAGGGAGATGGAGAAAAGGGTAAAATATGATTACGGCAGTTTGTTGAGGACTTCAAGGGAGATAAACGATCAGATGATGAACTACTGGGCAGAAAAGATTATCCTGGAATGTATGAGGATAAATAAGGCATTGAGAGAAGTAAAAATATGCATCAAAGGAATAACCTACAGGGAAGGGATTAAAGAATTGGTCAACAGCATGAATCTGGCTCTTGTGAAGCTGCTGGTGGAAAAGGGGCTGAATGTGTATGCTTACGATGAGCTGGTTACAAGAAAGGAAATTGAAGAATTGGGTTTAAGGTTCATTGAGCCAAAGAATGCTGATATAGTGTTTGATTGCTTCAAGCTGGCGATGGAGTGATGAAAATCATCTCTGTCGTCGGCGCCCGCCCCCAGTTCATCAAGTGCGCGTCGCTGTCCCGGGAAATAAGAAAAGAGCATGAGGAGATACTGGTGCATACGGGGCAGCACTACGATCTTGAATTATCTGATATATTCTTTGAGGAATTGAACATCCCAAAGCCTGATTATAATCTTGGAATCGGTTCTGGCAGCCACGGCGAGCAGACTGGGAAGATGCTTATTGAAATCGAGAAGGTGATGATAAAAGAAAAGCCAGATCTGGCGCTGGTATACGGCGATACCAACTCCACGCTTGCAGGCGCGCTGGCTGCGGCAAAGCTCCAGGTCAAGGTTGCGCATGTGGAGGCGGGGCTACGCAGCTTTGACAGGAGGATGCCCGAAGAGATAAACAGGGTGGTGACAGATCATATCTCAAATTTATTGTTCTGCCCGACCCAGACAGCTGTGGACAATCTTGCGAAAGAAGGTGTTACAGAAGGCGTGTATCTTGTGGGGGATGTGATGGTGGATGCGCTGGGATATAATCGTAAGGTGGCTGAGAAAAAGTCGAAGATCATTGAGGAGCTGGGCCTTGAGAAGGGGAAGTATCTGGTGATCACCGTGCACAGGCCGAGCAATACCGATAGCAGGGAGAATATGAGCAATATCATTAATGCACTTGGTGAAATTGGTGAAACTGCTGTATTTCCAATTCATCCAAGAACAAAAAAATATCTTCAGGAATACGGGCTGGATATACCTGTGAATATAAGATTGATCGAACCTTTAGGATATCTGGATATGTTGAAGCTGATGGCTGGAGCTCGGAAAATCTTGACAGATTCAGGTGGGGTGCAGAAAGAGGCTTACATGCTTGGGGTGCCATGCATTACGCTGCGGGAGAATACGGAGTGGGTGGAGACGCTGGAAGGAGGATGGAATGTGCTGGTAGGGGCGGATAAGGAGAAGATAATGGATGCGGTGTACAACTTGCCAATCGGCGCCC
>CAYXIP010000172.1:0-2165 GCA_964465515.1 uncultured Candidatus Methanoperedens sp.
GCGCTGTGCTGATGGTAGCAGGCGTTATCGTAACAAGCATGCTGCTTGCCACAAAACCATCTATTATCCAGATAGGCGATGGTTCCTTCAAAATCCTTGAACTCCCTTACACTTACACCAAGAATGATGCATACGTTCTGGTCATCGGCTCTACAGTTAGCGGTATGATGCTCTCGTATATCCTAACAATGTTGTTCGCTATAGGAAAAAGCGAGGTTAAAAGCATGATAATCGAAGAAAAACCAGCAGAAATCCAAAGTCCTCATACCGACATAGCAGCCATTGCAGAGCATGCTAAAGAAGGAACTTCGTTAATCGATGCGGTTTTAACCGCACTTGAAGGCGATGAGAAGAAGCTGGTTAAGGAAATAGCTGACCACGGCGGTGAAATGCTCCAGAATGAACTTGTGCTTTCGCTGAATTTCTCAAAAGCAAAGGTCTCAAGGATGCTTACTGACCTTGAAAAGAGAGGATTGTTGGTAAAGAAGCAGTATGGGTTGACCAATAAGGTTGCCCTGGCTGATAAATTGCGGGGTGAAAAGAATGAGAAATAAAGCATTAATTGGAATCTTGTTATTGGTATTTATTTCAGTTGTAACAGCAGTATGGTACTTCAGCGGAATTAGCGTCAGCATTGTTAGCATTGTTGCACCATCTGAAGCCGGAACACATGACTCAGGATATATAGCTATTTTACTCCAAAATAATGCTACTAAAGATATTAATGTATCATTAAAAGTAAAAAACACAATAGAGGATGAAAATGGCGTCAGCGTATCGGAACCAATTATAATAGTCGGTGCCTCCGGGCTGGATGCTTTACCAGCAGAGGTTAGTTTGAAACCAGGGATAAATCAGATAACTCTATTTTACGGATACGAAGTACCCGGACTGAAAAAAATTGAAGTCGAAGTCTATCAAAAAGGAAAACTTGCCGATGCAAAATCAGCACAAATAAATGTACTTCCTCCGCAGCTTAGAATGGAATTACAGTACACCAATGAATCAAAATCAGGTTATATTATATACAAAGTATTCGGCAGCCTCTCAAATTTTGGCAAAGGAACAGCAAGTAATATTGTGGTCAATATTTCGATAATAGACGAAACCACAGAAAAATTGTTTGCCTCGTCTACAAGAGCAGAATATAGAATAAGGGATTATACTTTTTCACAGCCGATTAATACTTGGAGAGGCAAGAACGGGCTTGAAACACAAGCACCAGTTGCAATCATTGAACTTTCAAGCGGCGCTCCTTCTAATGAAAGCTATCTGCCAGCGAGAGTTTTTGTCAAGGGTAAAATTGGAGACAGATACAAAGTGGTAGCTAGTGCTCAGTGGCAAGATCAAATTTCAAAGGCTGAAGTGATTATACCGTCTTAGATTTAAAAATAGAGGAATCTAATATTATGGAGGAATGAACTGATGAAAATAAAAGGGAAAATAAAAGAGTCGCTTTTGTACACGGCGCTTGTATTGTCGGTGCTGTTGACGATGCCCTTAGCAGCAAGTGCTGGACAGGAGATGAAGATGCTTGCAGTCGGCGATAGCTGGGAAAAAGACGGCTGGAACCTCACAGTCGCGGCTATTGACATAAGTGCACAGCCCATGTTCGCCCTGATTTCGCTCTCATACGAGGGGAAAAAGATTGGCGATGCGAAGATAGAGATAGGCAAATCCTATATCTACAAAGGCAGGAATCCTGACGGCAGCGAAGTACCGCTTTTTACTATCAAGAACAGCGACATATTTTCCGGAAGACAAGTCGAGGTAGTCAGACTGGTGCTTAACTGGTCTATACCGGCAGATGATGTTCAGATAATTGATGCGCCTGTGGAATCTGAGCAAATAAAGACCGAAAAGACCGATACGCCTGCTCCCACGCCGACAGCGCAGGCAAGTCAAGCGCCGGGGTTTGAAATTATTTTTGGGATTGTAGGAGTTCTGGCCGTGTGGTGGAGATTAAGTGTAATGAGGAAATGAAAAATGATAGGCGTAAGCGAGATAATCGTGATTCTCTTTGTTCCTGTGTTTCTTTTTGTGATAGTTTTCTGGCTCTGGATGCTGATAGATTGCCTGAAGAGACCTGACGATAAGTTCAAAATCGGAGGAAATAATGCCAAGCTCATCTGGATTCTTGTGATAATTTTTACTGGGCTTATCGG
>CAYXIP010000173.1:0-2162 GCA_964465515.1 uncultured Candidatus Methanoperedens sp.
GAACGTAGAGTTCTGATTCGGGATATTCTCTCGCGTGAGGATGTACTACAATGCCCGTGTGTACAAGATTTGGTGCTAACATTGCGCATTGGATTTCCTTTATTATTTCTTCTCGTGTGTGCAGTGGTAATGACTTATGTGGAAGAATTACTATTTTTTTATGCTTGGTTTTATGAGGTTCAATTTTTTTCCAAATAGAGCCTGAATCGATTAAAGGGCTGTCTTTATCTTGAATCCTGATAATTATAGGGGTTGAAATCTCCTCGTCAAGAACCAGTTTGCCGACTCTAGCTGCTGCATCGCGATGGATGATTTTGAATATTTTGCTCACAAGTCCTCACTACTATTAACCGCAGATTAACGAGATGAACACAGATATTATTTTGTGGTACTTTTAGGTGAGAGCTTTATTTAAATCTGAGCTTAAAATCAGCAAGAAGCACTCTTAAGATGTTCCGTGGCAGGTCAAGAATCGAACATGGATGACGCGGATACGGACGGATTTTCACAGATATTTTAATCTGTGCGAATCCGTGTTCTGCTCAGTTTTTTTCAACGCAAGATTTAAATCATACTGTTATGCTGTCGCTTGTTTCTAAGTTCGCTGACTGATTATAAACCCAGCCGGTTTTCACCACGTTGTTCACGGTGAAAGTGAAGGTTCCTGATGTTTTTCTTACAGTATCAGACTTCAATATCACCCTGCCGTCAACATCTGTCGTCCCTGAATCGGAATCCGAGGTTAACCCGCTCCATTTCCCACTCACAGTTGCGCCCTGAACCGGGAGGCCGGCTTCATTTACAATGGTCACTGTTGCGGTAGCATAGAGCAAATTTTTGTTGATTTTAGCTGTTGACATTACTATGCTTGAAACATGCATGGTTTTAACAACCGGCGAGGCTACCGAGGCGTATGCATCCACCCTGCCCCAGCCGTAGGTTGAATCCTTGCCTATGCTTCCGAGGTCTTTTGCAGTGCTGAACAGAGCATTCTGGGTCTGCGCAACCGTATACTCGGGGTGAGCGTACTTGATTAAAGCAACAACCCCGCTCACCATCGGCGTTGCCATGCTTGTCCCGCTTGCAGTATAGTAACCTGTTCCAAGCCAGGACGAGAGTATGCTGACGCCTGGGGCAGTAATATCCACGGCATCTCCTGTTCCTGAGAAGCTTGCGATGTTATCGCTACTGTCCACTGCGCCTACAGTTGTTGAATAACTTATGCAGCCCGGAATGGAGACTCCTGAATTACCGCTGTTGCCAGCAGCAACAACCACTATAACTCCTCTGCTCAGCGCGTATCTGATTGCAGTTGTAAGGTCTGGCAAAACATTATCACAGAAACCTTTGTAAAGGTAAGGCGCTCCACTTCCAAGGCTCATGCTTATTGCATCTGCATTGAAATCGTCTGGGGTGTAGGCTATGCCATCAGGTCCATCTACTGCCCAGTAAATCGCAGCCACGACATCGCTGAAATAACCTCCGCCTGAAGCCGAGAGTACCTTTCCTGCAATTATCCCTGTTGCTGGAGCTACGCCCTTTGCACTGGCAAGTATGCCGTCTGCGGTGATTATTCCTGCAACATGGCTCCCATGCCCATTGTCGTCAAAGGGGTCGTTGTCGTTATTTACGAAATCCTTTCCGCCAAGGTAGCTTGAGTTTAATTCAGGATGAAGATAATTGTATCCAGTATCAAGCACGACAACTTTTCTTCCAGTGCCGTTATTTCCAGAGGCTTGTACGAGGTCAGCCCTTATCTGCGCATTTGCTCCTGCATCTAGGGCAAATACCTGAACGTCTTCCTGAAGTCCAAGTGATGTTGCAGCATCTTTGGAGCAAACAAGCGCTTTCAGGGTTTTAGCCTCCCTAACGACTTTGCAGCCTTTTGCTAACGCATCTGATATTTCTTTATCGGTATGGGCGATTACCCTGACTTTTCCTTTTCCGTTATCGTCTGCGGATGCTGCTGTTGCAGCAACCGAAATTAACAGCATCGCGATTAAAACAATCATAATTTTCCTCATTTTCACACCTCTATCCTTTAGTGGAATTAAAGCGCCAATGTACTTAAACTTATCCACTCAGTCGCAAAGTTTGAGAACAGGAGAAACAAAAAGGGCGCAGGCATGAAGCATGCGCCCCGGCAGTCTTTGGCAGACTGA
>CAYXIP010000174.1:0-2145 GCA_964465515.1 uncultured Candidatus Methanoperedens sp.
CTTAACAAAAAGCACATAAATGTTAAGCACTTTTTAAACGTCATGCTTGTTATCGGAATCGATCCAGGGCTTGCAACAGTTGGCTTTGGTGTCATAAGAACCGAGAAAAGTATCAATATCCCTGTAAGCTATGGTTGCATAAAAACATCTTCCGAAAAACGAACACCGCAGCGCCTGCTGGATATATACACCGAGGTTATCGCACTTTTTGAAAAGTACTCTCCGGAAGCCATCGCAGTCGAAAAACTCTTTTTCAATAAGAATGTCACAAATGCAATGTCGGTCAGCGAGGCAAGGGGTGTCATCTTTCTGGCGGCGCAGCAGAGGCATATACCTGTATTTGAATATACCCCGCTCCAGGTAAAACAGGCAATCACGGGTTCTGGAAGGGCTGATAAGAAACAGATGCAAGAGATGATAAAGAGGCTTTTAAATTTAAAGGAAGTGCCGAAGCCCGACGATGCCGCGGACGGTCTTTCGATTGCTTTATGCCATATAAATATAATGAGATAATAACATGATTTCACACATCTATGGAGAGATAGCGCATCGCGGCGATGGTTTTGTGGTAATCGATGTGGCAGGCATAGGGTATCAGGTCAATGTGACAAAACCGGCATTGCAGGAACTTAACCAGAAAGAAAAGGCAAAGCTGTACACCTACCTCCATGTCAGGGAGGATGCGCTTAGTTTATACGGTTTTACGAGTGCAGGCGAGCTTGAGATATTCAAACTCCTGATAGGCGTTACAAGAGTCGGTCCCCAGATTGCGCTGAACATCCTTTCCCAGATAAGGATAGAAGAGCTTGCTGCTGCAATAGTACATGAGGATGAAAAGGTATTGACAGGAATTTCTGGAATAGGTCAGAAAAATGCCAAAAGGCTAATCCTTGAACTAAAGGATAAAATGAAAAAGAAAATGGGGGAGAACATCGCCCCTGCAAATGTTAAATATGATGCTGTGAGCGCCCTTGTTTCCCTTGGATTCGAGAAGCGAGGGGCGGAGGAAGCCGTAAATGCTGTATTCTCCAGCATTAAAGAAACCACCGTGGAAGCATTGATTAAAGCTGCGCTTTCAAGAATAAAAGAACGTAAAGAGTAAATAATCGCCATGGAAGAGAGAATCATCGCCCCGATTTCGCTGAAGGATGAAAAAGAGGAAAATACAATCCGCCCGACAAGGCTTTCCGAGTTCATAGGTCAGCAGGCGCTCAAGGAGTCCCTCAAGGTATTCATAGAAGCCTCGAAGAAAAGAGGAGAGCCACTGGACCACATCCTCTTCTCAGGACCTCCGGGTCTTGGGAAAACCACGCTTGCGCACATAATCGCGCATGAGATGGGCTCTGACATAAAGAGCACCTCAGGTCCTGTGCTTGAGAAGCCCGGCGACCTTGCTGCAATCCTTACCGCGCTCAAGAAGGGGGATGTGCTCTTCATCGATGAAATCCATCGTATGAATTCAGTTATCGAGGAAATCCTTTATCCTGCGATGGAGGATTACCAGATAGACGTTATGATAGGCGAGGGACCGAGCGCCCGCTCCATAAAACTCACGCTTGAACATTTCACACTCATCGGCGCCACAACAAGAGTCGGACTTCTTGGCTCGCCTTTCAGGGACAGGTTCGGCTTCACCTCGCGGCTTGACCTTTACAGCGTTGAGGAACTTATCGAAGTTGTGAGGCGAAGCGCTTCCATCCTCCATATCCCGATAACGCAGGACGGTGCAATTGAGATAGCAAAACGAAGCCGCGGCACGCCGCGCATTGCGAACAGGCTTCTGCGGCGTGCCTGGGATTTTGCCCTTGTGAAAGCCGAGGGGAAAATCACGCAGGATGTTGCTGATGCCGCGCTTACCATGCTGGGTATCGATGGTCTGGGGCTGGATGAGCTTGACAGGAGAATTATCAATGTAATAGCAGGGGATTTTGGGGGAGGTCCTGTCGGAGTCAAGACCATTGCGATATCCGTGGGCGAAGAAGTGAGAACTATCGAAGAGGTTTACGAGCCATACCTTATACAGATAGGATTTGTCAAACGAACGCCTCAGGGAAGGGAGACCACGCCTGCGGCGAAAGAACATCTAAGCAAAATTATAGTTAAGAACCCAACATTTCTAACTTATTGTTAAGAAATTTTTCTATC
>CAYXIP010000175.1:0-2144 GCA_964465515.1 uncultured Candidatus Methanoperedens sp.
GAATACGGATTATGTGATTCATCCTATATTAAGTATTGTATTTTAGGACAATGGGAACTTTTGCTTTGTTGCTCTATTGAGCACAACCACAAAATCCCGTGCCTGTAGGTTTCCTGCGGACGGCGCCATCTGGGCAGCGTTGAGCAGTTCTTCGAGCATCTCCTTTCCCACTTCACGGTCCTTGAATTTTCTTATAGACCGCCTCCTGTTAATAGCTTCCATGCAATCCATACACCTCACCTCAAAATGTATTTGTTATTGATAGTATTTAAACTCAGGCAAGTTTTGTCTGCTGGAATTTTGCCTTCAATCCGTCAAGGTCGATTAACTCGTTGATGATATCTACAAGAACCTCATTCCCCTTTTGCAGCACTTCGCTGCCATTGCTTACCTCATATGCGGGGTCATCGTTCGGTATTTTGACGCGCGTAACCGATGCTCTATAATCTTTCAGGCGTGGGTCTTTTGATTCCTTCACAGCAGTGGTTTTCTGAGCCTCAATCCCCAGGAGCCCGAGTTCGTATTTGAAGCATGGTCTGTGGAAAAGCGAGGAAAGGATAAAAACAGCAATTCCCAGCCTGTCATCAATATCAATCCCTTTCAGATGCTCTTTCACAATACTGTAGATGTCGCGCTTCGCTGTAGCTTTGAAGCTATAGACCTTTGAAGGCGGTATATCGGTCTCTTCAACATGACCCATGTCGTGTAGCGCACGGAGGTATCCTGTGAGTATCAACCTGTGATGGTCGTGTCCGTTTTTTTTTAATTCCCTCGCTATGCTGCTTATGGACATCTGCCTGTTCGCAAGTATTCCTGTGAGGGTATCGTAGAACTCAGACATCGGTATAAGATTTGGTAATAAACCTGATAAAGGTTTTGATGTGTCGCTGCGAGCTGCGAACAAAAGATTTATTAACCCATAGGTTTTATTAGTTTTTTGCATGGATTGGATATTTACCTTCATGGGTCAGGTGGAATACTATGCAACAAAAAACAATATCTATACAGGAAAGTATTTCTGTTGAACTATACCACAAATTGCTAGATTTGGGGAATGGTGAGTTAAAAGATGGTATTCAAAAAGCTGTTTATCTGGCGCACGCCATGGAGGTAATACAAAAATCACAGACGAATGAAGCGGTAGAAATCTGGAGACGAATGTTTAATAATTAGCCGCTTGCCCCTTTACCTGCAACCATTAAATGTTTTTTGCAGAAAAGACATATGGCGCTAGGATAAATATAATAGATTTTAAAAAACGGATTTCATTGCAATGGATATTACGATAAATAACGATATTATACAAAAAACCACTAAATGCAGAAAAAACTTTTGCTGTCTGACTGAAAAACCTCTTTGTAAAGTTGAAGAATGCATGGGCGAAGTGATTTTCATCAAGTGTAGTGACAAAAATCCCTGCCAGTATCGGACATATTTTGGTTATTCTCAGATATGTACCTGCCCGGTGAGAAAAGAACTTTACTATAGATATAAAGTCTGAATGATGACCCTGCTCCCTATTCCTGCCCGCAATCTATTAACAGCAAAGGTATATAATCTCCCAATCAAATAAGAAGCAAACCAGATTTAATGATGTTTAAAATTGAGGATAAATAAAAGGAAGTCTACAGATTAAGAGGATTATTATGAGATGGCAAGGCAAACCAACACGCAAATACACTGGCGGGAGAATAATCCGTGCGAGAGGAAAAAGAAAGTTCGAACTCGGCGGGGAACCCGCAAATACGCATCTTGGCGAAACCATAAGGAAAATGGTTAAAACCATGGGCGGCAGGGAAAAAGTCAGCCTTTTAAGAGAAAGCACTGCGATAGTAACTGACCCAAAAACAAAAAAATCAAAGAGGGTCAAGATAGAGACTGTGACAGGCAACCCGGCCAACATACACTATGTCAGGCGAAACATTGTGACAAAAGGCTCTATCATCAAAACAGAGATTGGCTCTGCAAAGGTGACAAATAGACCCGGGCAGGAAGGCAGCATCAACGCCGTGCTTATTCCCAGTACTGCTTGAAAGTAACCCACAATTCCGGAAGGTTCTTCTGTAACAGGGAATTATTAGTGCAGCCCTCAAGCCTCTTCCTTTTTTCAAGCGCCCTTGCAAGCGGTTTCCCGAGCAGCCTTT
>CAYXIP010000176.1:0-2119 GCA_964465515.1 uncultured Candidatus Methanoperedens sp.
CCAGCAGGCTTGCATTGAGCGTGGTCTTGCCTGTGTTTTTAATTGTGATATTCAGATAGACATTTCCTGAGTTATTCAAGAATGAGACGTTCGTTATCGTGATGTCCGTCTGCAGCTTGTTATTTTTCATGGTATCATGGTCGCTCTGCGCATCTTTTACAAGGTTTTTAGAGTAATCTACAGCCGAGTAAACGCCAGTTGAAACGACTATAAACCCGAGAAGGAATATTGCCAACACAACCGAAGTTTCTGCGCCCATAATTCATAACTCTATGATACTCATGATGGTTATAATTATCTATAGTTCGATTTTTTACCGATTTTTTTGATTTATTGCACTCACTGTCTGTAGAAACTTTTTATGATGCGTTCCACCGTTAATTTCTCTGCACAGCAGATCGACTGCCGCAAATATCCCGATGAATCCAAGAATCCACTCAGAGTACTTTATCAGCAATACAGGCTCACCCGCTGAGAAGTACAGGTAACCCTGAAAATTCGCAAATATCCATACGAAAAGAATAACTGCCACATAGCTTATCATGGACATCAAGCCCAGTACTCTTGCCAGCTTTTTAGCATAATCTGTAATATTACTGCTCGAATGACCACCTGCCGTGTTATTTACGAAATCCATCGACATGAAAACATTGGCGGGTTCGGTAGAGGTTACTGCCATAGTTACATTAGTGACGATTGCCGGATTCCAGTAGGATGTCTGGGCTGCTGAAAGTGTACTATAAACCCTGCTGCTTTTATGGTCGCCAGCATTTAAAATACCCATCGTATTGCTAGTGGTCGGCTCTTCAGTAAGCTGAGGTACCACTATCCTATCACCCTGAACGGCTTTTAGTCCGCCTTTTATGTAATGAACTTGGATTTCATGGGCACGGGTAAATTGATACACAACTCAATATTTATTTACAATATTATAAACTCTTGCATTATTATGCTCATCATCATGATAAATAAGACAATATCAATATGTTCATTAAAAATATTCGAACCAAGCTGCTAATAAAAATACAACGAAAATAAAAGCAGAGTTTCCTATAACCCCTTTCTCTTGATATAAATGACTACAACAAAGGCGATAATAATAATTACGCCAATTATTAGTGAAAGGCTTATCGGGGGTGCAGGCTTTGTTCCTGTAATCCCTGGAGTTCCTGTTGTAGTAACTCCCAGCATTGGGGTTGCTACTGGACCTGCTTTTGAGACTACTATCGCAAAGCCTGAGAAACCCATGGTTTCCGCCCTGTATGTATCTGCGCTTATTTTTTCGGTTTTCAGGTCCTTCCATTCGCCGTTTTCGAACTGCATGAGCTTCACAGATTCTATATTATTATCTTTAACCCAGTCATCTGGCACGCTGAAAATTGCATATGCATCCCCTATCTTAGAAGATGTCCCATATCCAGACTCTCCTAACCATACATTAAAATACCCATATACAGTGACAGGAGCATCGGATGTAGCCATGGAAGGTCTCCCTTTAAGGATCTCCACTCTGGCCGTTATACATCCTTCATTAGTCTTTGCAATGAATCCGATCTCTTTTACAACGCCCAGAGTTGTGAACGTGTAAACTATTTTGCCCATGGATACAAATGCTTCTCTGCTTTCATATTGTTTGATGTTAGTGGGATCTTCATTGCTGTTCACATTCCTTCCACATCCTCCGCCTCCACCCGAAGGTGCTACAGCAGCTGTTTGATTAGAAACCACATTCACAGTTCCAGAAAGTTCATTTCCTTCTACGATCTGGGAAAGGGCAAATAGAATAAGTAGAAGAATTGGGATTATTCGCATAAACGAGTGCAGCTTCTGCATGCAATTTCCCTTTGTCATTTTCCCTCTTTTAAAAAATAATAGAAAAGCCTGTGAGGCTTTTCTAAGATGTTCCCGTTACCGTTATTGTTTGGTTGTATGTATCTAATGCCTGCACAGCTGGAATGGTCACCGAGAAGTTCATGGTATGGTTTACTGCCCCAGTAATTGCTCCAGTAACAGGACCGTACAGCGTGTCAACCAGCGGGATACCTAATAGAGGGCCTGTATCTATACTTACGTTAGTTCGGTTGCTTGACATGTTGTTTGGAAAGATACTGCCTGTCCA
>CAYXIP010000177.1:0-2090 GCA_964465515.1 uncultured Candidatus Methanoperedens sp.
GATCGCGATACGGCTTGTTGATGACTGATGCTATACATCTTTCCACAATGAAACATTATGGAATAATCCATATAGCAACGAACGATTCTGATTTTGAAAGGGTTGAATCAATAAACATCTATAAACCGGAAAGGTCAATAACTTAAATCAGCTCTAATTCCGACCCTCCATAACCACCCGCTTTCCCCAATTCAGGCGCATGCAATTCAAATACATCGCTGAGAATTATGTCTCTTGTAGTTGACTTTTTAATCAGAGCCGAAAAAATGATGTTCGAATCCAGTACTAATTTCATCTCTCAGCCTTTATTTTTTTATAAAGTGCACGTTTTATGACATGATCTAGTTCATCAATATCCTTTTCTTCCAACTTGCTCTTTTCAGCAAGCAGGTTTCCTATTTTTATTTCGGTAAGTCTGTTTATGACAGCCGACTCTACCCATTTCAGACCTTCTTTATTCTTCGCTATCCAATTGAAATCGTTGGGGAGTTTTAAAACAACTTCTGCCATTTTTCACCTTGTAAACTTTTGTGTCAATAATAATATTCGCTCAGGAGTTTTTAAGCCTTTCTTATGCCTTTGCAATGAATTTTACTGCCAACCACTTCAAATGTTTACTCCCCAAAGAATTCAGTTTTTGATAAATCATGCTCCAGCGCCAGATTGTAGAGCTTGATAAGCGGCTCATACGTTCTCACTTTACAGATTTCCCTTATGCCGCTGAACAGACTGCGCCCGATTTCCCTGTCAAACTTGCTCTTCTTCTCATTCGGTAGCACCACAAACAATCTCGTCCGCAGACCCGACTTATAAAGGTCATGAAGCCTCCCAAGCCCTTTGGTCACATCCGTAGAATGCTCAACCTCAAAAGCAAACTCAGGGACAAGCGCATCCGTGTCGCCTCCAAACCAGAGCACATCAATCAGACCTGCCATATTAACAATCTTCGGATACGAAAAATTGCCGGGAAATTCTTTCAGAGTAGCAACTTCTTCAAGAGGTCGGTTTAAAAATTTCTTATTCGCATCGTAAACAGGCGCTGACGTCTCATAACCATATATCTTCCCAAGCTCAAGCAGCATTCCCTAAACATCCTCATGCGCCGGGTTCGGATTCTTTATAGGGTCAAACTCCGCAAGTGGTTTTTCCTCCTTGAGAAACCATATCCCGCTTCCTTTCTCCTCCTGATAGAAAATATTGTACTGCTGAAGAGTTCGCCTCACGGTGTCCTTCCATGTCGGATTTGTCTTTGTTTTCCAGTGCCCCTCGATTCGCGAGTTAATATCGTCCAGATGTCCTGAGTTGCCTATTTCCAGAAGCGCATCCCTCACGACATCTTTCCAGGTCAGTTTTGTCTCGTTCTTCATTTATTGACTTAAATAAAATCCTTTGATCTTAACGGTTTCGAGTATAACAGGAGTTCGTGTGAGTTCGTACAAGTTCGCTGTTTATGTTGCACGGTTTTTAAAGCTGGGAGGTTGCTTAGGGAACCTATCGGGCGCGACAGAATTTAATAATTCAAAAGTGATAAATCTGCAGCGCTTTAGAAAAAAATCTGCGCTCATCCGCGGTTCTATTCTCATATCGTTTACCGCATTCTCTACAGTAAACAGCCAGTTCATCATCAACAGACTCAGACTTTTGATACTCCAACCTGCCATCTATAATCCGATATATATCATAACTGTTCGGCTGTGTGACAAACTCGTCGCTTCCACATCTGCACGGGCGCATACGAGTTTATTGATTCTCTATGTTGATAAATCCGCTGTTCAAGGTGTTTGGCTGTTTCGGTAGCATATCGGCGCCGAAATTAATATTATAAAAGTGATAAATCTGTGGCGCCCGTTGGAAAACAACTATGAACTCTGCGATAGAACACGGAGCGCACGGATTGCACAGATATGCACAACAGATTCATTCTTTCAATGGATACAACCTTATGACATCCTTCGTAGAAAGAACCTTTATTCGCTCTCCAAAAATCTCCTGCCTGAAATGCTTTGTATTGTATGTCCAGATTCCTTCATTGTCTGCTGATAATGCCAGCGCAACAATTGGAACATCGTCCTTATCCTCGATAAGTTTTT
>CAYXIP010000178.1:0-2081 GCA_964465515.1 uncultured Candidatus Methanoperedens sp.
GCAGAGCAGCTTTTGAAATTTGTAGTGCTGAGGGGAGTGATTACATGAGCTATGCTTTACTTGCACCTGAGATGCTGCTGACCGTACTGGCGTTATTTGTTGTATTGTTGGGTGTTTTAATCAGCGATAAGTCCAAGAATATGCTGGGATACTTGAGCGCGGCAGGCATTGTAGCTTCTCTTGTATATATTCTGAGCATAAAGGGGGAAGGGAGTTTCTTCTATAGCGCACTGGTGATCGATCCTCTATCGCAGATATTCAAAATAATATTTTTAATAGCATCACTTCTGGCTGTAATAGCATCTATAAGTTATTTTGAGAACAACCGCAACCAGGATGAGTACTATGCCCTTATTCTTCTTGCGACCGTGGGAATGATGGTAGTCGCATCTGCAAATGACCTTATTGCATTATTTGTTGGATTTGAACTTGTAAGTTTATCAACATGCGCGCTTGCATGTTTTGAGAAAAGAAATCCTGCATGCATAGAGGCGTCGATGAAGTACTTCATTATAGGAGCGCTTTCATCAGCAATACTATTATTCGGTATGTCGCTGATTTATGGCATTACCGGCTCTACAAATATTCCAGTTATCATTGAATTTTTCAAGACAAGCCCCGCAATAAGCTCACTTGAGATTATTGCCATGATATTCCTTGTTGCTGGATTTGGTTTCAAGATGGCACTTGTTCCGTTCCATATGTGGGCTCCTGATACATACGAGGGCTCACCCACGGTAGTATCATCGCTGCTTGCGGCAGGCGCAAAGAAGATGGGATTTGTTGCGGCTTTCCGGGTTCTTGTGCTCGCTCTTGTAGTGGTACGCATCGATCTTCAGGTAGCATTCGCAATCCTTGCAGTGATCACAATGACCTACGGCAATATCGTGGCAATCTCGCAGCGAAGCATAAAGCGCATGCTTGCATATTCGTCCATAGCGCAGGCAGGCTACATATCCCTAGCCTTCGTGGTCACAACGCAGATGTCCATAGCAGGGGGCGTGCTGCTGGCGCTTGCTCATGCTCTGATGAAGAGCGGGGCATTTATTGCAGTCGCTGTGGTGGGATACATGGTGTTATCCAGCAACAGGAATGCAAAGAACACGGACGACCTTGAGAATTTCGCAGGGCTTGGAAAACGTGCACCTATAACGGCTTTCTCTCTGCTTGTATTCCTTCTTGCTCTTGCAGGTATTCCGCCGTCTGCGGGCTTCATAGGAAAGTTCGTATTGTTCTATTCTGTCATAATCGAGGCAGTTGCAAGGGCAAGCTCCTGGCTTCTTTTAGTTGTTATTATTGCCATATTGAACAGCGCACTCTCGATTTATTATTATGCCAGGGTGATAAAGTACATGTATGTTTTGCCTCCGGGCGGAGATAAAATAAAAGAGCCTGCGCCCTATGTCGTTGCGCTTGTGCTGGCTGTGATAGGGACTATCGGCATAGGGATTTACCCTGAGCCCTTTATCCAGATGGCTATGAATGCGGCACGCGTTTTAGGAGTGTGAGATTATGGCTGACTGCGATCTCTGCGGCGTGGCAAGGCCGACGCTTTGCCCTGTGAAGGTGAACGACAGGAGCGCTTCGTCTGCATATCCCACAGGTACGTGGAGGGGAATCAATGAGGAATGCCTTGAAAGTTGTCATGAGGCGTATGTTAATAAAATGCCCGTAAACGGTAAGAAATGCGATCTGTGCGGAGCGAAAAACGTCCAATTATTCGGGGTAAAAATTCAAGTGCCTATTTTCCAGGAACCCTACCACAGGGAAGTGAATAAGGCTATCTGCGAAAGCTGCCTTCTGGCGTGCGAGGAAACGATGAAGAGAAGGGAAGCCGAGAAGGAAGAGGGGCATCACTGAAGTCCATCCTCGAAAAGCATAAGCATGAACGAGCTTGAAGACCGCGCAAAAGCGCAGCTAATGATGATCGAGCAGGTATATGCTCTTAAAATCACAAACCGCGACGAGGTTGCAAGACTCATTGCCTCAAAAGTCGATAACGACAGGCAGATTTTATCCATCTGCACCTCGCTTAACTACTGGGTTCTGCTCAACAAGAAAAAAGGGAATGTTGTTATACC
>CAYXIP010000179.1:0-2073 GCA_964465515.1 uncultured Candidatus Methanoperedens sp.
TACGGCGGATTCCCTATCACCACATCAAACCCTCTTTCCCCCTCAGCCAGCGCCCTATCAAACACATCCGCAAACTCCTCCTCCCAGTTGAAGGGCTTCTTCTCTTGCCACTCATCGCCGAAATACTTCCTAAGCTCTTCCTCGCTCCCGCTTATCAGCGAATTCCCAACCTTGATAGTCTCGCCAAGAATAGGAGGCAGCATCTCATTCGGCTTCAGCGCCTTGAGCATCAAATTAACAGCAGCGATTTCAGCAGCCTGTGCATCGAGATCAACCCCGTGGATGTTGTTCATCAGGATGCTCGCTTCATAACCAGTATATGGGCTCTCAGAACTTTCAAAAATCAAGCCTTTTCTAACATTCTCATCTATGCGCTTCTTAATCTCATGGTTTTTCTCCTCATAGTAATTCGCAAAGCAGTCGTAGGCTTTTATCAGGAAAGAGCCAGAGCCGCATGCAGGGTCAAGCACCTTTATGCGCTCCACCTCTTCAGGGGTTTTATCCTTCAGCAGCGCACCAAGCGTGTTCTTCACGATGTAGTCCACCACGTAGGGAGGCGTGTAATAAATCCCGCTTTCCTTGCGTGTCTCCTGGCTCGGCTTCAGCTCAAAAGTATTATCCTCCTTCAGGCGCAGCGTATTGCCAAGATACGTTTCGTAGGTGTTGCCGAGAATGTCAAAATCAAACTTCCTGAACGAATGCGAGGTCATCTCCTCGATAATTCTTGCAAGCACGTCATCGCTCACAACGATGCGGTCGTAGTATAAACCTCGCCTGAAGAGCTCACCGTTATGTATGTCGTTGAACTTGTCGAATAACGCGCCGTCTGCAAAAAGCGCCTCATATAAAGGATTATAGCGCGCCGCAGACTTCCAGAGTTTCAGTTTTCCATCAAGGATATTCGGGTCATCGAGAAGCAGGCGGTCTTCAGCCCACCTGATAATAATCAACCTGTCAAGTATCCTCTGCACTGCGCTTTTAAGCCGTTCAATATCGAAATTGCCTTTTTCGTCCTTAAGCACGGAAAAGTCAAGGCGTTTTCTTAAAATCTCCCTTCTGGATTCAAAGAATTTTGCAAACTTCGGGTCGTTCTCATGCTTTTTATAATCAGGAAACAGCTTGCTCAAATCTGGAGGTTTGCCTTCGTTTAAGAAATTATTAATATAGATATCGTTAGCAAGCTCAATGCGCCATTTGTTAAGCAATTCAAGAAATTCCAGATCGATATCAGGTTTTTCTTCGCGTGCGCCAAGTTTTTCGATTCTTTCGGATTCTACGGCATCTTTAGTTAGGTAAAGAAGGTCGCCAAACCTGTCTTTATAATCGTACACAGATTCAAATTTAAGAACCGTCAAGCCTGTAAGAGCATTGAACACCCTGAATTTTTCGAAGTTGGTAAGAATAGCCCATTTGCAGTGCTTGCCTGCCGCATATAGTATTGCCTGCCTCTCTTCAAGCGTCCAGTCTCCTTTTACGTCCTTGCTGTGAGGTATTGCTCCAAAGCGCTTTGCTTCAACAAAAATAACAGGTTTTTTATTGAGCTTAAGAGCAATGTCAGCAAATCCTGCGCCTCGAATGAAATGCTCCCTGTCGTATTCGTCTGGATTTCTGACTTCCCATCCCAATATTTCAAAAAGGCGGTCAATAAAATCAGCGCGCACATTTGCTTCACTGATTGCCTCTATCTCCTTTTCTGTTTTGGAACTCTTGAGGCTGGTATAGCTTTTTACAAGGTTTTCTATTTCTTGCATTATTCTGCTTTGAGCCTCGTTATCCATCGGTGAACACTATTCCTTACAACCTCAACAGTAGATACAGGATATCCTGTATGATTAAAAAAGTAGCGGTTTCACTAAATAAAAAGACTGACTGTCTATTATCTGCGTTAATCTGCGTAAACCTTTAAGAAAGGTTTATCAAACGAGGGTATGCGAAGCACACCCCAACACTGCGCAAGCCGAAGTTTCGGCTTATCTGTGGTTTATTTTCTATGCGCTAAACCAAGAATAAAAAAGTTGAAAGTAGGCTTTATGCCTACTTCTTTTCAGCAGGAGCTGGTGCAGTAGCCTTCGG
>CAYXIP010000180.1:0-2073 GCA_964465515.1 uncultured Candidatus Methanoperedens sp.
GTCTTTGCCTCCTTGGTAGCGGCGATGGTGTCCGCGGTCTCTCCAGACTGGGATATCGCCAAAACCAGCGCGGACTCGCCGAGCACAGGGTTGCCATACCTGAACTCAGAGCTTATCTCCACATCGGTATGAATACCAGCCAGCGCCTCGAAAATATACTTTCCGAGCAAGCCTGCATTATACGAAGTACCGCAGGCTATGATAGCTATCCTCTCAAGTTTCTTTATGTCTTCCCTGGAAAGTGTCACCTCGCCGAGCACCACATCCCCTGTAAGCTCCGATATCCTGCCCGTCATGGTGTCATGGGCTGACGTTACCTGCTCATGTATCTCTTTTAGCATGAAATGGGGATACCCGGATCTCTCGGCAGCTTCGATATTCCACTCTATTGACTCTATGTGCTCCTTGATAGGCTTCCCATCAAAATCAAAGAACTCAATCTTTCCCGAAGACAGTGATACGATTTCAAAATCATGCATATAGACGACATCACGCGTATACTTCAATAATGCGGTGACATCTGAAGCCACAAAATTCTCTCCCTTCCCGATGCCGGCAACAAGTGGACTGTCCTTGCGAGCCGCCACAACCTGTGTTGAATCCCCGCATAAGAAAGCCGCAGCATACGTACCTTTGACTTTTTTGAGCCCTTCTATGACAGCATCAACAAGGTTTCCTTCATAGTACCTGTGAATTAAATGCGCCAGCACCTCGGTATCTGTTTCTGAGACAAATTCATACCCTTCGCTTTTTAGCTCATCATACAATTCCTGGTAGTTCTCTATGATGCCATTGTGCACCACTGCAATATTACCAGAAACATGGGGATGCGCATTGATTGTTGTGGGTGCGCCCTGCGTTGCCCAGCGTGTATGGGCGATGCCGCATACCCCCTTAATATCAGGAAGCCTTGCCTCAAGGTCTGATATTTTCCCTTCGGTTTTATATATCTCAAGACCCTTATCCGTGAGCACCGCAAGCCCAGCAGAATCGTATCCCCTGTACTCAAGCCTCTTTAGGGCATCCAGCAAAATCGGAGTTGCCTGCTTTTTTCCAATATAGCCAGCTATGCCGCACATTTTAGCCTCACAAAACTGAGGAATCCTGCGGAATATCCCTTGTAACCTTAACCCCTGAATCCACAGTGCTGCCTGTTGCAATCATTTTGCCTGCCAGTACCAGAACCGCAAGCCCGATATTATTACTGTCGCCGATTACTGTACCGAGCTCATCTGCATGATGCAGAATGCCCTTCATTTCAATCTTTAAATCCTTCCCGACCTCGGTAACGAAATGAGACCCTATCATATTATGGGAGCCTATAATCGAATGCGCCACATAAGATCCTGCTCCAATGCGCACATCCTTCATAATGATACTATTCTCAACTTCTGTGAATGACTCTATCCTGCAATTATCTCCTATGGCGGTTGAAGGCAATATCGTGGCATTCGGGCCTATATCACAATTATTGCCTATCACAACCGGGCCTACAATATACGAACCAGACCTTATCACTGAGTTTTTGCCCACAGCCACGTCACCAAGAATAACCGCACCCTTCTCCACCAATCCTGCTTGCGTACCCTCATATTTGCCCAGCAATACCGAATTAGCCTTCAACAAGTCCCATGAGTGCACGGCATCAATCCACGTGGAATGCGTGGCAACATGTGTAACAGTACTTCCACCGTCTATAATCATCTGGATGGTGTCTGTGATGGCATACTCTCCTGTTTCTGAAATTTGCGTCTTGTCTATTTCACCGAAAATGGAGGGGGAGAACAGATATATGCCTGTATTTACAAGGTGGCTTATCTTTTCCCTGGGCTTTTCAATAATACGTGAAACTCGCCCTTTATCCTGCAATACAACACCATATCCGATTGTCTGCTCGCGCACAACTGTGAGAAGCGTTGCATCGCCTGATGCGCCTGCCAGCAGGTCAGAGATAGTATTTTCATCGATCAGGTTATCCCCATTGAGCACAAGGAACTTTTCATCAATCATAGGCTCTGCCAGCTTGACAGCATGAGCAGTCCCGAGCTGTGAACTCTGTTCGATATAACTGAT
>CAYXIP010000181.1:0-2068 GCA_964465515.1 uncultured Candidatus Methanoperedens sp.
CAACCCTTCCAGTATCATCCTTTGCGCTTGCAAGCATGTGCTGAACCCATGCCCAGTCCGCCGACTGCTTCGGGACAAAGCCGTATCTGAAGCGCTGCTTCCAGAACTCGCCCTTCTTTAAAACACCCTCATCATAGCCATCCTGGTTCCATGGAGGATTGGCGATAACCACATCAAATTGTTTCAATCCCTCTCCTTCTTTGAATTTGGGGTAAAGCAGGGTATCTCCGTAGGCAAGATTTGCATTTTTAATGTCGTGGATATACAGGTTCATCCTGCCAAGAGCAAGAGTCTTCTGGTTTGCCTCCTGTCCATAAAGGAACAGCTTATCAACCTCTGCTTTACCATATTGAGTTTCAACATGCTTGTACGAAACGATCAGCATACCGTTAGAAGCAGATGCCGGGTCGTACACACTCTCCCCGGGCTTTGGGTCAAGAATCTCAATCAGGAGCTTGATGACCTCTCTCGGAGTATAGACCTCTCCCTCTTTTGCTTTCATCGGTGCAAAATATCTTAAAATCCACTCGTATGCATCCCCCAGAATATCAGGAGAAACATGGTGAAGCTTCTGAATACTAAAAAGCTCTACAAGCTGCCTTAAAATCTCGGCATTTTCCCTGCTTGTGGTAAACTGGATAAAATCAACATTATCAAGGACATCCTTTAAATGGGGATTTCGCTCAGCTAATGTCTTTAATGCATGGGATAGCTTTTCAGGAAGTGTACTTACATCCTTTCTAATATTATCCCAAAGGAATTCGGAGGGAAAGTCAAAGTCATGATAAGCGGAATTTTTTGCTTCTTCCTTTGCTTCTTCTTCACTTAACCCATCTTCAATGGCTTCCTTGTAAGCTTTCTCATATTCAAGCTCCCACTTATCGCTGAATCTCTTCAGGAAAAGGAGGATTAAGATGAACTTGTAATCAACCCTTGTTCGTATGAGGTCAGCCGCTTTTTTTAATAATCCTTCAACCTCCCCCCTGTCTAATTTGTTATTGTTAATAGCGAAAATTTCACCGATGATTTTTTCTTTACTCTTTAGTTTGTAAATCCTTTTTCTTGCATCAGATTTGTCAGTTTCATCGGTAAGCCATCCGGCCTTTCTTATTTCTGAAAGGTAAACAGGTATTTCTTCCCTTTTATCCTTGTTCTTGTCTTCCAATATTTTTGCAGCTTGCTCAATATTAAATTCGGAATCGCCGAATGCGTTCCATAATAAAGTATATCTTTTCTCAACCCATGTTGGTACTTTAAATTCCACCATTGCCATGAATATCCACTGAGGATTAATTTGTATTTAAATCTATCGCTTATCAATAAGCGATTTGTTATTTTGCTTATTAAAATGGATTTTAAGGTTGTTTTTTCAATCTCTTCACCCTCTCCCGGATATTCTCCCAGTGCTTCCCGAGCCAGTAAACCTGCCCGCAATTATCACAGAGCCAGAAGTCTGTCACGCTTTCAATAGTTGCCTGATATACATAGTCCTTCGCTTTGATAATCTCCATCTCCTCGGGTTTTGCCTTCCTGATAGCCGAATTACAAAGCGTGCATCTGTCCATCCGGGGGTCGATATCAATACCGAATTCTTTCTGCGTTTCCCTAAGCTGCTCCATAATTTCAGAAGACTGGACAGGATATGCTCTTGTTCCTTTCTTAATCGCTTTCCTGAAAAGCATCCTGTCCCTTGTGATAAGAATCCTGCCCTCCTTTTCTGCCATTTCAAGAAGAAGCTCATCCTCGTTCTCCTGCTGGCGTATTACCAGGGTATCGTATCCGAAAAGCCGAAGCCAGCGCGCAAGCCTTCCAAGCATCCTGTCAGCGATGAATTTCATTAATAGCTCACTCTTTTTGCGTCTTGCTCCTCACAAGCGATGTCAGCATGGCAATGCCGCATATAATCGCAGAGACCGTATATGTATCCCGGAAGGCGGGAAGGAAGGAAGCCCCGATACCGCCATAATAAACATACCTGTTGGAAAAAACCGCTCCTGAAACAGCAACGCCTACCACCATCCCCATGTTCCTCATAGTTCCAAGCGTGCCCGCTGCAATGCCCAATTGC
>CAYXIP010000182.1:0-2033 GCA_964465515.1 uncultured Candidatus Methanoperedens sp.
CGATAACAAGCATGACGTTTAAAAAGTGCTTAACATTTATGTGCTTTTTGTTAAGTTTGATGAATCCGTCAAAAGAGAACAGAAAATATTGGATTCATCAAAGTAAGTGTTTTATACCATCGATACATGAAAAGCCCCAAAAAGGACAGAATAACTATGAGCATCCAGAAAGGAGATTTTATAAGAGTTTCATACACAGGAAAAACCGCAGACGATAGCCGCGTTTTTGACACAACGGATGAAGAAGTGGCAAAAGCCAATAAGATATTCAATGAAAAGGGAAAATACGGGGGAGATGTCATTATCGTGGGCGCAGGTCACACAATCGCAGGACTGGATGAGGATTTCACAGGAAAGGATGTGGGGTATAAAGGCTCAGTGAAAGTTCCACCTGAAAAAGCCTTCGGTGTAAGGAATCCTGAACTCATCGAGAGCATACCCATCACAAAATTCAAGGAAAGACCTCAACTTGAGACGATGGTAGAGGTTGATGGTCGTCAAGGGATAGTGATTAGGGTGATAGGGAGGATTGTGCAGGTGGACTTTAACAGGTTTCTGGCAGGGCAGACCGTCATATACGATTACGAGATAAAAGAGAAAATAGAAGATATAGGGGGTAAGGTAAAAGGTCTTCTTGGTCTTTACATCGGGAAGGATTTTTCAATCCAGGTAAATGACAGCACTGCAACTGTTGAGATAGAACCGGCACTGACCTATAACCAGCGATGGCTCATGTCTAAAAGGCAGATTGCAAGAGAGATTATCGAGAATACCGATATTAAGGAAATAGTGTATCTTGAGAGATATAATAAGGATGTGCTGGAGCCGAAAACCAGTGAATGATTAAATCGTAAAAACAGGTCTTAGCACTTCCCACAGAATCAGCACAACTATTGCAACCTCGAGTATGAGCGTCAACTGCTGTGTGGAAAGTTCCCTTGCTGTGATATAGAGTTCCTGCAGGGAATCGATCTTGTGCTGTACAACCTTCTCGAAATCGCCAACCCTTAGCGTATTCAGCATCTTCTGATAGGCAGAGTGGTAGTACCAGTCCGAGGTTATCTTATGAGGATTCATCAGGTCTTCGATATCATCGAGTATTACAAGCCCGATTTCGCTTACTTTCAGCAGGGATTTTTCAAGTTTCCTCGGCGCCTGAGTAAGGAAATAATATCTTGAAGAACGCAGCTTGGTTATCGAGTCAAAAGCGTTTGTAATTTCAACGTCAATCTTCCTGTCGTATATCAGGAACAGGAGCAAAAGCGATATCGCCAGTTCAAGCAATTCCCGCAATTCCTTGATGTAATCCTCGCATCCTAAAATTAGCACGCCCTCTGTGGAGGCAAGGAAGAGGTCTTCATCGTAATATGAGAGGTCGTTAGCAAGTTTCTCCGTGATTTCCTTGCTGTGCAGCGCCCGTATGGATGTCTCGCCAGAAAGGAAACGCGTGATAACCTCGCCGTACTGCTCCTTCAGGCTTTTCTGGTCAAGTTTCGGAGTGAACTCTTTTAATTTAAGGAGCGTGTACCTCTTTGTGACCTGAGGATACGAAACCGTTTTGCTGGGGTTGAGTTTTTCCCGAATCTCGTTTATCCTCTTATTGGCAAAGGACTGGAAATCGAGTCCTTCCACGATAATCGTGTTTGAATGAAGGGCTACCAGTATGTCATTGAACAATATCCTGTCCCTGATTTCGATTTCTGTCCTCAAGAGCGTTACGCCTGCGATAAAGACGTCTGTATAAATATTTGCATTGCACGTTATTTTCTCATTTCCGGCAGCGATTACCGCAACCCCTTCAGACTGCTCCACTTCTATCGGCTTGTTCCACCGCTCTGTAATTATCTCTGAACCTATGAATTTTTTCAACTGGCTTTTATCAAGCTCTCCGCCATGGCTGAAGGCAACGAGTATGGTGAGTTTGCCATTGAAAATGGTTAAATCGTCCATATATTAATATATGGTTGAAAAGTATATAAATTATGGCGGTATTATTAACGATTTACCTGTCATCCCATCTGGTTTCTCAATCC
>CAYXIP010000183.1:0-2020 GCA_964465515.1 uncultured Candidatus Methanoperedens sp.
GGTTTGTGGAATATGCAAGGTTTGGCAGGGTGAGAGAGGTGAAAATAAAAAAGCACGAGCGCAGGAAGGTGCTTCAGATTAGGGATAAGATAAAGAAGATTCAAAGCGGAGTGATGCCGGAAAAACCGAAGGATGCGCCCTGCGACTTCTGCGGTTTTACAGAGATGTGCGGGGATGCAAAAGCTACGCTGGCGTCGAGGTTCTTTTGACGAATGGGAAACGATTATGAAACGTGAGATTTTAATCGAGTGGGACCTTAATTCATTAAACCATATATCCAAACATAACGTCTCTGAAAAGGAAGTTGAAATCGCTATGAAGGGAGCGAATCTAATACGTAATACTTCAAGGGGTGGAGAAAAGTTAAAAGAAGTGATAGGAGAATCCAATGGAAGGATTCTGTTCATGGTTTTGAAATTCGACGGGGACAAATATAAAGTTGGTTACTGCAAGGGACGCAACACGAGCTGAGAAGAAGTTATATATGAAACGGGGGAAATAATATGAATATGCGAAAAGTGAAAATCGAAAGTGTGGAAGATTTTGAATCGCTCCCTGAAGATGAATGGGTAGAAGCGCCTGAGGGATTACATGCTAAGTTTGTTTACAGGATAGAACGGGAGAAAAATAAATTGACAATTATACTTCCCGAAGACGTTGCTAAAAAGATGGGAAATCATTTATCTGCGTCATTCGATGATGGGAAGGTCATTATCAGTGGGATTGAGGAGACCTAAACCTCCACCTTTATCGAATCCCCCTCTATCTTGACCTTATATGTTTCTATATCGTACGTCTTAATCTTCTCAAGAAGTTGACCTGCATACTCGAAGAATCTCTTCACGGCTTCAGGGAATGATTCATCTCCAAAATCGCGGGGAACAGGACCGCTCAATGCCTCGCCTGTCCTTATATCGAACTGCGAATAGTGCAATGGGCATGTCAGAATATAGCCTTCTAAAGTTCCCATTTCAAGAGGAGCATTCGTATGCCCGCATCGTCTGCTCACTGCGTATATTTTCCCATCATAATTACACAAAACAATCTCCTTCCCGTTCGCTTCGTAAGCTTTCATTCCCCCGGGCGCTATGTCATCCATTCTCGCCACTTCAACGTACATTCTAACCTCTTTTGATCTCGCTGAAAGGAATCTGTTTAAGCTCATTCGGATTTGTCACGTCCTTGGTCACAAAAAGCAAACACCAGCAGCGTTTGATGGCATCGAAATGCTCCCGATGAAAAGGTATGCATGGGCAGACAATTTTCATGTTCTCCTCACGCTTCCTTGTGAGTCCCTGGCACGGGCAGAAGGGGATGCCGTGTTTCTGTTCCAGCATTACCTCCTGCTCCAGCAAAAAATCAACCATCTCCTCGTCTGGGCTGAATTTGTAGCCAAGCGGGTCTATTACCTTTTGATACAGGTATCTCAAAGCCTTTTTTCTTGATTCAACGTTCATTTCTTTATTCCAGTCTCAGTAACTCCGAATACTTCTCAGGATTATATCCAACAATAATCTTATTGCCGATTTTCACAAAAGGAAAAGCCATGCCGCCGCCGAGCCTCGCCATTTCTTTCATTATTTTCTCTTGTTCTTCTTCACCCTGAAGGTCATAATCCACATATTCAAAAGGGATATTTTTGTCCTTGAAGAATTGTTTTGTTTTCCGACACCACGGGCATGTACTGAGCGTGTACATGAATACTTTTTCCATATTTCCTCCTATATCTTTATAAATATTTTTCCATCCGATAACTTCCATTCATAAACCGGTATTCTAATCTCCCTTGCGTCCAGAAACTCACCTGTCCTTATATCAAATCTCCAGTCATGACATGGGCATTCGATTGTATAGTCTCTTAATGCGCCTCCTGCCAGCGGACATGCCATGTGCGCGCATTTGTTCGATAGAGCGTAAATCTCACCTGCTTTTTTTATGAGAAGAACAGGTAATCCTTTCGGGAATACCATGTTCGTGCTGTTGTCCTGCAGTTTATTCTCCTCGATTGCAAAGACCCATG
>CAYXIP010000184.1:0-2015 GCA_964465515.1 uncultured Candidatus Methanoperedens sp.
AATTATGATGGGATATGCCGTTTCCCACATCGGATAATATTATACCGGTTTTACTGGCAAAATTTCTTAATAATTCATGGTCGTTGCTCAACTCCATCCTCGGGCTGGGTGAGGCGTGGTCAAGGAAAAATATTGTCTTCTTGGGATTGTATGCACTTTCCATTCCCATCTCCTTCATCCGCCGCACTGTGAGAGGACCTGTGCCGTCCTGCACATAGCTTAAATCCACATTAACGATAACAACTTCCCCTGCTTTTACTTCCTTTCCGCAGTGCTCTGCGATTATCTTCTCGGATAGGGTTTTCCCTTTCATCCTCTAACCTCCAATACAATTATAATCGCTCCGATTAAATAGCCTTTCGGTTTTGGTGCAAACGTTTAATAGCTGCCGAATACCATTAAAAATCAGGTTAGGTATGCAGGAAACAAAAGACATTGGATTGCGGGGAATCACGGTAGCCGACACAAGAATAAGTGCAGTCGATGGCGAAAAAGGAAAACTGATATACAGGGGATACGACATCGATGAACTTGCCCGCTATTCAACTTTTGAAGAAACCGTCTATCTGCTGCTCTACGAGACGCTTCCAACTAAGAAGGAGCTTGAAATATTCAAAGAAACACTGGCTTCCCAAAGGCAACTTCCGGTTGGCATCATCAGGCATCTGAAAAAGAGGAAAAAAACAGCAAACACCATGGATGTACTTCAATCCGTAATACCGATGCTTGCAGATTTTGACAGCGAGGCAAGAGTAGAGACAAAAGGAGCCAATATAGAAAAGTCAATCAAACTCATTGCCAAAATTGCAACGCTTGTTGCTTATTGGGACAGAATCAGGAAGAATCTTGAAATAAAAAAACCTGATGAAAGATTGGGGCATGCGGCAAACTTCCTGTATATGCTGGGAGGCGTGCAAGATGAAGAGATCGCCAGGGATTTTGACGTCTGCCTTGTTCTTCACGCCGAGCACTCATTTAATGCCTCAACATTTGCCGCAAGGGTGGTGGCATCAACAAGAGCCCACATCTATGCCTGCGTGGGCGCTGCTCTCGGGGCGCTTTCAGGGGAGCTCCACGGAGGCGCCAATACGCAGGTGATGAAAATGCTTTTTGAAATCGATAAAACTGAAAGAGTGGAGAAATGGGTGAACGCAGCATTAGATTCCGGGAAAAAAATCATGGGCATGGGGCATGCAGTATATAAGACAATGGACCCGCGCGCCATGATACTTTATAGGATTTCGGAAAAACTCGCGGATAGAACAGGGGATAAAAAATGGTTTGAGCTGTCCAGGAAGATTGAAAATGTAGTCAGGGCTGAGTTTAAAAAACGCAGAGGAAAGGATATATATCCTAATGTAGATTTCTACAGCCCGTCGATATACAGCATGATGGGAATCGATCCTGAGCTTTTTACTCCGCTCTTTGCAGTTTCAAGGATCTCCGGATGGTGCGCGCATATCATAGAGGAAAAATTTGCCGAGGCGCAGCCAAAAGCCGTGCTTTACAGACCCGAAGCCGAGTATATCGGACGATACTGCGGTAGCGAAGGGTGCAAATACGTGCCATTGGAGAAGAGGGAATAATCTTCTTACAGTAAGCTTTAAGCTTTGTTGTCTAAATATTATTTCCTTGGAGCGTGGTTAGAGTGACTAGGAATAACATAGACGATGTCAACATTTTCCTTGCAGTTGAGTGTTCGCTTGGCAATCCCATAAGCAGGTTTGTCATAAACAGGCTTTCGAAAAAGAATAACGGTTCAAGTCTCATTGAAGACGCACTTCTGAGTTACTGCGGCATCGAGAGTGGCTCCTTCCTTGGGAAATTTAAAACTGCGCCGCTGTGCGCCATGCTCGGATTAGGCAGAACAGCGTTTGGCGCAGATAAAAACACCATGCAGGAGTATTTCGCCGACCCTGTAGCAAGGAAAGGACTTGTCAATGTGATGCGCAGCATTGGAAAATACGGCGTTACGAGACCTTTCAAACTCGCTGCTCCTTTTCTTGTGGTGTGGA
>CAYXIP010000185.1:0-2006 GCA_964465515.1 uncultured Candidatus Methanoperedens sp.
AGACGAAGGGGAGGGCGGATGCGAGGAAGGTGAGGGAAGTGCTGATGGGGAAGCTAAGGTAGGTTTAAGTAATGGAAAAAGCAATTTTGATTGTGGTGTGATATTATGGGTATTCTTGATGCAGGAATTGATCTCCTTAAAGGTATCAAATATGCAATCTCGGATGAACCTTTTATGGTTGGTTTAAGATTCGAAGATTATGTATTGGATTTGTTCTCAAAGAAATATTTTTCAATTGTAGAAAAAACACATTCTGCGGAAACCAATCAAGAACGATACGTCGAAAGTAGTATGAATCCAGATTTTGTTTTTCGATATGTTCCCACTGGAGAAATATTTGCCGTAGAATGTAAATATCGGTCAAGACTCAATGATGAAGGTCTTTTAAATTGGTCGTATCCTGAACAAATGAAAAGGTATCAGGAGTTTTCATACAAACGAAAAATGCCTGTTTTTATTGTGATTGGATTAGGAGGAACAGATACAGACCCAGAACAAATGTTTAATATTCCTCTGGAGGAAGCGAAGTATCCAGCTCTTTATCCAAGTGTGTTTAAAAAATTTAGCAGACCTCCAAAAAACTCATTTTTCTGGAAGAATGGAGAATTATATTAAAAGGCCAAGTTCCTTAATTTTCTATCATCGCGCCGCCCTTCTCGGCAAAACCCACGCTGGCACGACCGCACGCTCATGACGGCGCCGCCGAGCCGCGCATCGCCTGACAGATTTTAACAACGAGAGTTTGTTAAGAGTTCGTTGTCAGTTCATTGCGTAATTAAAGCCGTTCGGGATTAGCCTTATTTATTATCAGAATAAACTATACATAATCAAGGAATTAAAATGGAAACCATAAAAGCAACCATAGACCTGCCTGGCATATTCCCTCACCTGATAAAGAAAGACGAGGCTGATATACCTTCGTTCATCAAGCAGACAATAGCCGTCGAGCTATACAGAGAGGGCAAGATATCGCTTGGCAAAGCTGCGGAGCTTGCAGGCGCGCGGAACAAATGGGAAATGGTGATTATCCTCAGCGAGCGCGGGGTTCCGGTACATTACACTGCAAAAGATGCAAAAAGCGATCTGAAAACTCTCAAACAGTTTTTGAGGAAATAAATGGTTGTAGTCGCTAATTCTACGCCTCTGATAGCGTTGTCCAAGCTCGGATTATTTAGGTTATTGAAAGAATACTTCGGGGAAGTATCTATTCCGAAAGAAGTCTATGAGGAAGTTGTAATACAGGGGGGCGACCTTTTCGGGGCAAAAGAAGTTTCCAATTCAAAATGGATAAAAGTAATCGAGCCTGAAAATAGAATCGCCGTTGACTCTCTTTCAATGCATCTCGGGAAAGGCGAAGCCGAAGCTATTACACTTGCAAAAGAGAAAAATACGCTCCTGATAATTGATGATAAGGATGGCAGAACGATGGCAGCAAACCTTGGAGTTCCTGTAACAGGTACTGTGGGCTTGTTGATGCTAGCAGCCGAGAATGGTAAAATCGACCTGAAAAAGACTCTTGATGAGCTGATTGCTTCAGGTTTCAGGTTAAGCAAGAGCGAATATAAGAAGATAATTGAAGAGATTTAAAATTTTATTATGGCAATAATCTGCGGCAAATGCAAACTGGAACTGAAGGAAGTCGAACTGAAAGAGTACGAATTCGAGAGAGGCATAGTACTCGAAAATGTTAAGGCAATGCGTTGTCTGAAAGGTCATGTTATCTTTACAGAGGAGGCGCTTCTAATGGAGCAGCGGACAAAATATATAGCATTCAAGCACGAGCTCAAACAGGTCGAAAACTCGCTTGCCGATTTTGAAAAGCGCCATAAGATGAGCTCAGACGAATTTTACGAGAAATTCAATGCAGGCAAACTTGGGGACGACAGGGAATACATAAAGTGGTGCGCTTATAAGGATGCGTTCAATAAGCTCATGGAAAGGTTAAGGAGATCGAAAAGGTAGTTCATGCTTGAGAGCTTTCTTGCTGACCTTACCCCTACAAATTA
>CAYXIP010000186.1:0-1936 GCA_964465515.1 uncultured Candidatus Methanoperedens sp.
CAACCGAGCCGTGTCAGCAGCCAGGTTAATCTCGCCTCCGCGTCTCTGTGGCAGCACACGGCAGCTTGTTTTCCTATCGGGCGCCGAACTGTGGAAATAAATGCTGATGGTTATCCGCGCTCATCATGCCGAAACCCTGTGGTTTCTCGCGCTCTAGAGCATGAAAGATGCTTCAAAAAACTCCCACAAGGAGTTTTACAGCAAGTCCTATCATAATGGAATAAGTGACGTTGATCATTGTACCTGCCAGAAAGAACAACGAGTTTTTGGTCATATCCTCTTTGCGAACGATGGCTTTGGCTGTGAACACCAGCGCCAGTGCAGTGTACGCCTCCAGAAACATAAAGGTGAGTATCAGAAAGTTTTCACATTTACCTATGATAAAACCGGTGTCGAGCGTCTCCTTATTCACTGTCTGGCTCACTGGCTTGGCTGAAATTTTGGTCAGAATGTAATTCAGCACTTTACCGCTCGTGCCTACAAGAAAAATATACCCAGCTACCAGAATCGCGACCTGGATTATGCTCAATCTTTATCCTCCTTATTCTTTGAATAATTTTGAAGCACGTAATTTAAATCATCTTCAATACTCGAAATCTCCTTCCACATAGAGCGGTTTAAAGCCTTCGAAACCGCCTGCTGGGTTATCCCCAGAGCTTCAGCCACCATTTTCTGTGTCCCTGTCTTTCTATATTCCGAGAGAATACTGTACTGGCTGGGAGACCAGCCCTTCTTCAGGAGAAAGAGCAGATTTATCTCTCCTGCCACTATTTTATCCATAATCTCATCTCCAATGGACATTCTGAACATCAACCTTGACCCTTTAAGATCTTTCATCAGATCTGAAGCTCTATGGAACGCAGGTCCGTCCATCCTCGATACATCACGGCTCTCCACCGCAGTATCTATATAATCAAGAATAAGCACGAATCTCATTGAATGCGGGTAAAAACTCTCAATCAACGTGTTCAGTATCTTATGGAAGTTCGATATATTCAGGAGTACCCCCTCAATCTCGTCTATCCCTTTTAGAATCTTGAAGTCTGCATAGATATCTTCTCCGAAGTTTCTATTCACCTTTAAGCATACCTTTTCCAATTTTCTCTGGAATGCCTCCGTGTCCTCAATTCTGCGGGAGGCCACAACATCGCCCAGCACCACATAGAGATTCTGCTTCATTAGAGCTTATTATACAACGTTCCTATTTATAAAACAACCTATTTGTTTGTTATTTGAAAAAACAACTATTTTTATTGTATTTGTAAGAAACAACTTATCGAGGTATAATAAGAAAAATAGATTACAAACCTGACCTTTTCTTCGCTTCTCTACCCACCATTCCGACAGTACTTAGGTCATCTTTGTACCGAACACCTCGATACTTTGCCATTTTTGATGGAGCTTTTATAATGCTCAAATAATAGTCAGCAGGCTCGTGTGTTTCCGGGAGGGATGGAGAAGATTTACATTTGAGCGAATCAATCTCTTTCTGGATATCATCAATCACCTGCGAAAAACGCTTTTTGTACTTAAGGGGAAATGCAGGCGAATGAATTAGACATCTCAGGGTCTCTTCATCCGCAAATATCATTTTTTTCGTCCATTTTTCAATAGGCGTGCTCAGGCAGGAAACCGTATTCTTATCAGGCAAAGCAACATAGTCGATTATGAAATGCATCGAAAGCAGGCTCAACGAAGTTATATCCATTGTAAGAAACAGGTCGTTTGCGCTGGGAAAGGATAGTTTCAACTCCGGAAAATGTTTTTTATGCTCATAGAGGACGACAAAGTTGTTGCGCGCTCTTCCAGTTCGCTTGTGGATAGTCCTTATGTGTATTGCATAGGCATCAAGCCTTTCACGAAGCCCACTCTCAAGGTAATTAAACATAATTTTAAGATAGTAATATCTTAGTATTTAATATTTTCCATGATTATA
>CAYXIP010000187.1:0-1863 GCA_964465515.1 uncultured Candidatus Methanoperedens sp.
ATGCTTAAATAGCAAGGAAGTAGTAAGCGGATACGGATCACATCACGGTTGCACCTTGTGCAACAGGGATGGGAGGAGCGACTCCCATCTCTACACCTCCTAATCTCTATTTTTTTAAAAATATAAGTGTATCAGATCTGATTTCAGCAATAGTAACAGTTCAGTTTTTTCTAATAATCACTTTAAGCTCGCTGCCCGATTCCTCAACCTTAACTATTTCATGCCCGTGTTCCCTGCTCCACTGAGGAATCGAATTTTTTGCAATATCATCGTCTGTCAGTACTTCAAGCTCTTCCCCTGACTTCATCTTCTCGATCTCTTTCTTGGTGTAGAACAGCGGCAATGGGCATACCCTGCCCCTGGCATCTATTTTATGCATGAATGCTATTTTGAAGTATGATTAATTGTAATCTATGGTAAAGGCAAAAATTGCATCGATTATTCCCTGCGCTTCCTGTAGCTATGCCGCGGATTCGTGATCTGCAAATCTCGTTGGAACTTGCATTGCAATTTTGAGCAGTTGATTGGCAATGACTATGGATTTTGCAGTAAATTTTGGTCTTCGATATACCCGGCTCATGGGCTCGACTTTTAACTGGCGATTTATAAAAGCGGTAGCCGGGTTAAGTTTCCCCCGGAAGATTTGATTAACTACGCTGTAATCGCTCGATATGGTGAAATCAACTTTTTCCTCCGGGAGTTCTGTTCTTATCCACAGCCTTTTCACTTTACCGCCGTCTAACTGCACGAATAGCACTAACTGCTGCCCGTTGGAATACAATTCCCCCAATTTCAGGGGAAGTTCTTTGAAAACGTATGCTAAATTTAAACTATAACCTGAGGTCATTTTCTTTAGGTTCTCGTCCCTGGCTATACTGCCCTGAACAACCTTTGTTATTTCATGAACCCATTCAGGAGAAAGGAAAAGCAGCTCTTCTTTCATTTTCGCTCCTTAAATATAGATAATCTCTGCATCTTTCGCATCATCTCTCAGGAACTCCACCACGCCGCGCACCTCGGCTTTATCTATTAGCTCCTCTTTAGTGAGATTATGGAGAGCCATCGCAGCAGGGCAGGCATAGACTCTGCCCTTCAGTTTATGAAGAATTTTCAGAGACTCAGAAATCCTTGTATTGCCTTTTTGGATTCCTGCCTTTATCTCTTCTCTGAGCCAGCCCTCGGTCTCGTCTCCTACTTCGTCTTCGAAACCTTTCCTCAATCTTACAAGCCCTCCATAGCCAAACAGCACATATACTTCCTTACCCAGAGCGGCTTCGCTTGAGGCTATACCCAGCCCGAAGGAAACGCGCTCGTACGAAGCCGTGTTGATAACCAGAGCTATCTTTTCTCTGCCCTGAGCCATTTATGCTGCTTTGGCTTTCAAGCCCTTTGTTTTCCTGAACTGATCCTTGATTTTATCTCCCCACTCAAGAAGCGGGACGCCCTGTTTTCTGGCTTTCTCAAGGTCTGCTGCAAGCTTATCCAGCTCAGGCTTGCTTAGCCTGTCCGCAAAGATGAGAATACCCTCGCACTCAATGGGATGCGAGAGGACATCGTTCCTGATTATGTTGGGCAGTATCCTTGCCTGCTCGGCAGTGATCTCTCCTGTTCCCAGGATTTCAGCAAGCTCCTTGCCTCTCTTGATTATTCTGTCGTGTACGCTGAGCAGGTATTCTAAATACTGCCTGCCGAAGAACTTCTCAAAAGCAAGGTAGAAGCTCTCCTCTTCCCATCTGAAGTGGGGACCTGTGAGTTTGTCAAGGCGAAGCAGAATTTCTAATGCTTTTTGAGCATCTCGCTTGCCCGTTGCATCGATAAGGTCAAGCAGGCTGTCTCTGACCTGATAATGGTCGGATTTGATTT
>CAYXIP010000188.1:0-1853 GCA_964465515.1 uncultured Candidatus Methanoperedens sp.
TGATTGATATTTCTAAAGTATTGAACGATTATATGTTCAAAGCTATATTGAAATAATAGCTTTTTTATCTGAACCATCCGAACCATCCAAAGCAGCAGCGTAAGTAAAGGTCAATCCTGCCATAGAAATTAAAAATATTGCTATTCTTTCTCCATTTTTAGTAATCTCATCATAATCGGGTATGCGCGAAACTATCTGTAACAATATATAGAATATAACAAAGATGATGAAAAGACCTAAGTAAAAATAAAATAATATATTTACTATTTTATATATCATTTCCACGGATTCCCTGCATTTTTTCCTAAATTCATCCTTAAAATTAGGAAATACTTCCTCAAATGCTTCCATAGATGCTTCTTTCAGGTTCTTGCAAAATGTTACCACATCATTATACCAACCATAAATTCACCTTTAGCCATTAGACCTAATACTGTATAAAATTGTGTCAAATGTTATATCAACATAATTAAAATATTGATTTAAACCAGCCAATTATGAAATTTATCCCAGATTCCAACCATGATGTTCTGCTTTCCTGTTGTGTTTGAGTTAGTGTTGGGGTCGGAGTAAAGGTCGAGGTTATGATAGGGGTGGAAGACGGAGTTGATGTGGGTGTCGAAGCTGGAGTACTGGTAGGAGTAATTGTTGGGATAGGCATGTTAGCTGGTTTGTATGCAAGTGGCAGATAATCTACATTGTTCACATTTCCTATCTCCTCAGGGTTGGAAATAACCGTAACAGTCCCATTTTTAATATTGTAAAGAGTTTTTTTGATGTTAGAACTATAAGCTTTGATGCTATTGAGCGTATAAGGAGAATCGCATATTCCATCGTTATCGCTATCTGTGCATGTCTGACTAAATCCCGTGCCATTTGCGTTAGCCCAGACGTTACCGCCGCGATAAGAGCCACCGATGATATTCATGCTTGGGGTTTTGGCTGTATTCCAATTGTTTATGGAGTTGTAAATGTAAGAATTGTTATTATTGTTGTAGAAAATGTTGTTATAAACGGTGTTGTTGTCAATGTTATTGTTAATGGAGCTAATTGAGATTCTAATAATGTTGTTCGAAGCTGTGTTGCCAGTCAGTAGGTTGCTGTTACTGGAACTGAACACGATTCCAACAATATTGTTCGAGGCGGTGTTGCCAACCAGCGTGTTGTTACTGGAACCTTCCATCAAGGAACCTTCCAGCCAGATACCGTAGCCATTGTTATTGTTCGATGCATTGTTGCTGGTTATGATATTATTACTGCTACCACGAAGAGCGATTCCAAGGAGGTTGTTTGATGCGGTATTGTCACTTATTCTTCCGTTCTGTACTTTCTCATAAAAAATGCCGTATTGCCAACCGTTAACTTTCAGATTTTTTACAGTCACATTTGTAAGAGCCGCTGAAGGGTTATAAACAGAAAGACCAACAGTGAAGTTTGCTTTTGTTCCACCAATCGTAAAACCAGCGCCGTCAAAAACAACGTCGCTTGAAGTAATTTTAATACATGAAACCGCAGGGCTATTCAATATGTCATGGCGAAGTACATACTCGCCCGGCGAAGAAATTGTGGTGCAATCACCAATTAAGGTTTCTGCATTTGCACTAATAGCCAGCAATAAAGTTACCAAAGCAGTTAATCCTATTATTTTGAAACCAATTATATTCATTACAACCACTTTATATTCTAATAAGCTTCTTTCAAGTTAATATATTTATCCCTGCCAGTGAAAAAAAACATGCGCTGGAAGAGAAAACTCCCATTCACGCCCCCATCCACGCAGTCCAAGCCCGCATCCCTGATGTGGACGGCGCGCCGGAGCGATGAAGCGAAGAACGATGATAATGATGCACGCA
>CAYXIP010000189.1:0-1837 GCA_964465515.1 uncultured Candidatus Methanoperedens sp.
CGGTTTTACCGGTACTTCGCTCAGCATGGAGGAAATGGTAAAGATGGCAAGGTCTGTCAAATGACCCAGCCGTTATATTTTTTAGAGGAATAGCTATGAGATGGCTTTTCGATAGAAACGTACTTGAAAATGAGTCCCGCGCCGCTATTTTCAGATATATAAAGGAAAATCCGGAGACCTATCCACAAAAAATAGTACGCGCAACTAATATCGGCAGAGGGGCTGTGTTGTACCACCTTGATGTCCTGCTTTATGCGGGCTTGGTGGCGTGCTTGAAGGACGGTAAGCTTAAAAAATACCGTGCAGCGCAGAAGGCGGTTGTATGAGCTTTTTAAAACTCTGTTTTGTCTTCACTACGCTATTTGTGATATTAGCTCCCGCGTATGCTTCAGAGGAAAATGCCATTCGGATAGAGAATATCACTTCGATTTCAAATATAACAGCCCCTTACTACTATAGCCTTGCTAAAACCGATAAAATAGATTCACTCGAATATTTTGGCTTGTGGAGTCCTGATGGAAGCAGGCTTTTGATAAAACTAGCCTCCCAATTACCTGGAACTACTGCAGGGCTAAAATCTGTCTATGCAATATATGCAATAAATGCGGATGGGACCGAGGTAAAAGAAATTGCATCAACACTCAATAATACAAAAAACAATCCAAAAAACGAATCGCTCAATATGAATTTAGTATCCTGGAGTCCGGATGGAACTAAGATAATCATTGATACAAATATTTTCAGATTAAGGGAGTTTTTTGTAATAGCAGATCCTGATGGTACTCTATTCAGAGTGGTTGGAAAGAACTTTACTACTATTGATTCAATAAGAGAAAATATTCTAAATATAGAATGGCAGCAATATTTTAGCTGGAGTCCCGATGGAACAAAGGCATTTGTTGTAATGGGCTTAGACATCATGAAGCAACAATTATATACGGTAGATGAGAACGGCTCTATTCTGAAACAGCTTACCAATGATTCCGTCGAAACCCATGTGCTGAATCCCGTATGGAGCCATGATGGGAAAAGAATTGCTTTCAATGGTAAGAACCTTTGGGTAATAAATGAGGATGGAACAGGGTTAAAAAAACTTACTACGGATGACAAAATTATCTACGCTGGAACCATTAGCTGGAGTCCGGATGATAGCAAGATTTTTTATCAGTCAGAAGGGAGCATTCACACAGTTAATGCGGATGGGACTGGTGCAATCGAAATCATAAGCAGCAATAACAGGACTATTGATGATATTTTCAGTTTGAGTCCCGATGGGCAAAAGATATTATTTACTAACTCGATAGTTTATAATGATGGAAAAATAAATCATAGGTTCTATGTAGCTGATTCTGATGGGAGAAATCAGAAACTGCTTTCAGAGGTCACCAACAGAGATGAAGTCGGTGCAAGCTGGTCTCCGAAAGGAGACAAAATAGCGTTGATAGAGAACAATAATCTCTATACGATAAACCCAGACGGAAGCGGCAGGGCAGCAATTGCATCATCTCTTTTCAACTATGCATGGAATCCCTCTGGCGACTATATCGCCTTTTCTTCTGCAATAGATAAAAAGACAGGAAAGGATGTTGACCACAGCATCTTCTGGCCCAAAGAAGAATCTTTTACAAAACAGGTATCCATATCCAAGCCTGACGGCACAGGGCGTGTACAAATTACTATAAATGATACACGCGATTACAATCTTAACAGCTGGAGTCCGGATGGAAGCAGGTTGCTGGTGGACTCATTTGACGATACTCTACTTGCAATAAAGTTCAGTGGATACGACGAAGTTATGTCCCTTCATGCCCCATCCTCAGTTCAACAGGGCGAAGAA
>CAYXIP010000190.1:0-1835 GCA_964465515.1 uncultured Candidatus Methanoperedens sp.
CGAGATTTTCTTGAGTTCTATCCATCAGAGTTGAGTTTATCGGGTCGCTTATAAACTTTTGCTTTTCGGTCACCTATAGGTGACCATTTTTGATGGCTTTTTATCATCAAACCACATCTGGATGACCTAAGAAAAACGGCAGTTAAAAGTTAAAGGAGGAACAAAATGAAGAAAATAAAGTCATTAGCTTCGGCTATCTTTGCAGTTATGCTATTGCTTGCAAGTACAGTAAGCGTCGCTGCTGCTGCGAAAGCCGATTCTGAAGAGCAGTACGAGTATCCAGATGATACAGATGCGCTGACCTGGGATTACTGGATGACAAGCTATGAACGGATTTACAAATACCATGACAGCAAATCCAATGTGGTCAACAGAATTCCAGGCGATACGATCTGGATGATGTCAAGCCATGGAGGAAACTGCGGTGGGCTGTGTGGTGTCTACTTGCAACTATTCAGCGGCGATTCGCTTGGCGCTGGAGACATACCGACAAATACCATAAGACTTGCTTACGCAGATGCATGCAAAACTGGAGTAGATACTATATGGACTGACATCTGGCAGGGTTTCAGGAACAAAGGTACAACCACTTTCATTGGCTTTACTCGGGATGTTTATCCAAGCGAGACTGACCCCTTCACAAATTACTTTGGATACTACCTTACCCAGTTAAAAGATACGGTAAGCATGGCAGCCTACAAAGCAGGTCAGAACTCAGGAATAAAAGGAGACTACAAAATTTACGGGGATGGCTCTATAACAATATAAGGAGGTAAAGAGATGAGAATAAAGTACATACTATTATCAATAATGTGCCTGATTACCTTAGGCACTGTAATGTTTGCTATGGCAGACCAAGGAAATTTTAATCAAAGTCCAACCAAGGGGTTAGAAATAATCGACCCAAGCACAGCGAAGCCGGCGATATCCAAAGAGCAAGCTGCCACCATTGCATCAAAATTCTATATCCCATTTGATGAGCGAACAAAGATCACCTTATTAAAAGATAACACCAAGCAAATGCTTGTATGGGAATTCACCTATTTAAATGGCCTGAATGAAACTTCAATGACTATCAATGCAGATACGGGGCAAGTCATAGGGTATTTCAATTTCTCTAGAATTAGTGCAGGATCTGCAATGAATATTGATGAAGCAGTGCTAAAAGCAAAAACTTACTTACCACAATTTGATGTCGATATAAACACTATAGACGCTTCTCACACAAGTACAAAAATTGTCGAGATGTCGAATGGAAACATACATAATGTCATCTGGGATCAACAAAAAGATGGAGTTATTGTTTACGACAACTTTGTAGCAATGGGCATCGATGCCCACACAGGGAACCTCGTATCCATAGTAAAAAAACTCAGTGACGTTTCGAGTGTAAGCACGACACCAACGATAACCCAAGATGAAGCTGTCAGCATTGCAAAGAGCTTCCTTGCAAGAAACTATAATCTATCAGATAATTCAAAACTGCTGAGAACGAATTTAGAGATTAGAAGACCAAATGATTGGGCAACCAATCGAGACACCGGGTTAAAGGGTAGCTTTACTTTAACGTGGGTTGTAGAATTCCAGGATAAAACTAGAACGGACGATGCCATTGTACGGGTCTGGCTTGATGCCATCACCGGAGGAGTAATTGGAGGAGAGACGTGTAAATAATCCCTCCAATTTTTTTATTTTTGAGACGGAAATGGAAAAAAAGTATATCTATTTTATAATTTCATTATTATTACTTATTTACGTATATTTTGCAATAGCAGGACTGAATGGATACGGCATAATCAAAGTATATACTGATAACACCGAATTCCACGTTGAAG
>CAYXIP010000191.1:0-1832 GCA_964465515.1 uncultured Candidatus Methanoperedens sp.
AAAATAGACAAAAGGATTTCTTGAACTTTTAGAGAAGGATTCGTCCTTTCTGGATGTTGATATTTTCCTATAAGACATGAAACCACCTGAGTAACCTGATGTTTAAATTGCACTCGCTATAAATAAAAGTTGTGTTTTGGTAGAAAAAGATCAAGAATTTACGCCAAAATACCTTATCATCACGATTGTTATATTGGCTCAAGGTTATCTTTTTTTTCTCCAAACCGATGACAAACAAATTCTGCCTCATCAATCATATACGAGCTTCTGGCGAATGGTGTGCTGACAACCGAAAGAAACCCCATATCTTCGGCTTTTTTCTTGAAGTGTGCAAATCTCTGCGGAGAAATGTACTCCTTGACTTCAAGATGCCTCATGCTGGGCCTCAGGTATTGACCAAGAGTAAGAAGTTCTACGCCTGCCGTTCTTAAGTCATTCAAAGCGTTCATGACCATCTCCTCTGTCTCTCCAAGACCAAGCATCAGTGAAGATTTGATATATGCAGAAGAGGACATCTCTTTCAGCTTCCTGAGAACCCCAAGGGACAAATCATACCCTGCTCTTCTATCCCTTGCCAGAGCCTGAAACTCCTTTACAACTTCCACATTGTGCCCTATCACAAAAGGAGCAGCGTTTATTATTTTACCAAGGCATTCCTCGTTTCCTTCGAAATCGGGAATCAGCGCTTCTACAATTATATCATTGTTAATGGTTTTTATTGCCCTGATGCATTCCGCAAAATGCCCTGCACCGCCATCTGGAAGGTCGTCCCTGTCCACCGATGTCAATGCCACGTATCTCAGGTCAAGTTTTGCGACTGCCTCTGCCAGCCTTTGCGGTTCAGAGGGGTCAAGAGGCAGGGGTTGTCCTTTTTCCACCGCGCAGAATCTGCAATTCCTTGTACAGATATTACCCATAATCATGAACGCAGCAGCGCCACTGCTCCAGCATTCTCCCATGTTCGGACACCTTGAACCTGTGCAAACGGTATTTAGAGTGTATTCGTGCAGGACTTTATTTAAAGCCTGGAACTTTTCTCCAGCAGGGGGTTTCGTTTTAAGCCAGCCTGGTTTCATGGGTTATGCTTTTCCAAGCGTTGATTTCCCGGGTCTCCACTCAACAGGGCACAACTCGCCGGTCTGAAGTGCCTTCAAAACCCGAAGACACTCGTCAACGCTCCTTCCTATATTCAAATCGTGCACCACCTGGTACCTGAGCATACCTTCGGGGTCGATGATGAAGGCACCGCGAAGGCTTATGCCCTTTTCCTCGATCAATACCCCGTAGCACCTGCTGATTTCTTTTGTTATATCGCTGAGCAGGGGATACTTCAATTCCCCAAGCTCCTTGAGCCATGCCTTATGCGAATAGACGCTGTCAACGCTTACCCCGAGTACCTGGGCATCCAGCTCTGCAAACTCATCGAACCTTTCGCTGAATTCCGTAACTTCTGTCGGACATACGAACGTGAAGTCAAGGGGATAGAAGAAAAGCACAACCCATTTCCCAGCATAATCCTCAAGATGTATATCCCGGATTTCTCCCTGGAATATTCCCTGCATTTTGAAGCCCGGAGCCTTCTGGCTAACCTGTACGCACATTACGCTCATGTCACTCACCTGATATTTTATGGTATTTGCCTGAATATAAGCCTGCCTGTCGAGAGGTTGTGGGAAAAGTGCGCTGGATTATTCTTGCTCGTATGCCTGTTTTAATTTTTCTATGTCAATCTTCTTCATTTGAAGCATTGCTTTCATTGCTCTTTGCGATTTTTCAGAGTCGGGGTCGCCTACCAATTCGCTCAATACCCTGGGAACAATCTGCCATGACAA
>CAYXIP010000192.1:0-1787 GCA_964465515.1 uncultured Candidatus Methanoperedens sp.
GCGTATCATCTCATTCAGACCCGCCAGCGCCTCCTCTTTCGTTATTCCACTCCCAGCAGACTTTTGATTTTCATCATCTGTATACCTTGTCGTGGTGCTCCAAGTCAAGAAAACGAACAACTCTGCCCTCAATTTTGAATGTAAGGACAAAAGATTTGGCGATATGAACCCTGCGTATGTTTTTCATATCATATCTTAAGGGCTTGTAGTGCTCTGGATTCGTCACAATTTCTTCAATCTTCTTCATACAAATTTCATAGCGTTTCCTGTCCTTTTTATATAGCCAGCCGAGAGTATCTTTTAGCTTCTCCTCTACGAGAATTTCGTACATCAAACCATCATGCCTGCTCGGAGGACTCTATGGATTTTCTCAGTTCGTCAACGTTTTTGAAAGATAGAAATTTGCCTTTTTTCTCTATTTCCTGCAGCTTTTTGACGTATTCGGGTCGGAGTTCATGAATATCCCCACTTATCGCATCCACTTCTTCCTCGATTATGCTCACTTTTTGCTTGATAAAAGAAAGGTCGCTCTGTATCTGCTTTAAAACGTCAATTTCAACTGCTTCCATAGTTTCACGAACATAACTTATGCATGATTATTTAAATAGATGTCGCAGAATCGTCATATCCGCCGAATTAGGATATCATCCTCATCACGATGTCCGCATAAAGCTCAGTCGAACATCTCCACCCCATGCGTATCATCTCATTCAGACCCGCCAGCGCCTCCTCTTTTGTAAGCAGCTCCATTTTTCCCACGGTAAATAAGAGGCGTTGCCTTATGAGAGCATCATTGGCGCGCCTTTTTAATGTCCCTGCTTATAAATTCCTTAGACATAATCCAGACTATCCCTTTCTCATGCACACGGTCTGCAAGCTCCCATACAGAAAGCCCTGCCATCTGCGCGGCTTTTAAAAAAGTCACTTTTCCTTCTTCCAAAGATTTTAATGCGCGCTGTTTCCTCCTTTGGCGCCGTACTTTTGTCATGTGCATTTGTATGCAGTGCATGCATAATAAAAGTTTTTTCCGACAGGATAACTGGATGAACAGGATAAAATTAAATCCAGTCAATCCTGTAAATCCTGTCAATAAGTTTATACCAAGTTTATATTCCCTAATCGCCATTTCTTATATCAATGCCAGCTAACAACAGAATCATCCTCCACATCGACATGGACTATTTCTTTGCCCAGTGCGAGGAGCGGGAGCACCCTGAGCTCAAAGGCAAGCCAGTTGTTATATGTGTATATTCCGGTCGAAGCGCTGACAGCGGCGCGGTGAGCACGAGCAACTACGAGGCACGGAAGCTCGGAATAAAAGCAGGGATACCGATTTTCCGTGCAAAAAAGCTTGCTCCCGATGCGACATTCCTTCCCGTCAACATGGAGCTTTACCGCAGCATCTCGGATGAGGTGATGGAGATATTGAAGTGGTATTGTTCACCGCTTGAGCAGGAAAGCGTGGATGAGGCATTCTGCGAGGTCACAGGAAAGGTCTTGGATTTTGAGGAGGCAAAATCGCTTGCCCTGCGATTAAAACTGGAAATCAAACAGAAAGTTGGATTGACATGTTCCGTCGGCGTGGCACCGAATAAGCTTGCTGCAAAAATAGCCTCGGATTTCCAGAAGCCGGACGGGTTGACCATCGTGCAGCCTGACGAAATCATAAGGTTCCTTTCTCCGCTAAAAATCACAGAACTCATAGGCGTGGGAAAAAAGACCGGAGAGAGATTGAACGAGCTTGGAGTAAAGACAATAGGTGAGCTTTCAGAGCTTTCAGCAGAAGA
>CAYXIP010000193.1:0-1782 GCA_964465515.1 uncultured Candidatus Methanoperedens sp.
CTCATGCAGGCGCTGGATATTGCACACCTTGGCGTTGATGTGGCTGTGGGAGGCATAGACCAGCGAAAGATTCACATGCTGGCGCGGGAGGGCTTGCCCGAACTCGGTTACAGGGCGCCTGTATGCATCCACACCCCTATTCTTCTCGGTCTTGACGGCAAGAAGATGTCATCAAGCAAGGGAAATTACATTTCTGTGGATGATACGCATGAGGATATTAAAAAGAAAATGAAAGGGGCGTTCTGCGTTGAAGGAGAAGTTAAAGATAACCCCGTGCTTAGCCTTTTCAAATTCCACATCATGCCGCGCTACCCTGAAATAACCATCAAACGTCCTGAAAAATACGGCGGAGACCTTCATTATAATACCTACGAGGCGCTTGAAGCTGATTTTGCCTCGAAGGCGCTCCATCCAATGGATTTGAAGACAGCAGCAGCCGAATATATGAACGAGATTCTTGAGCCGGTGAGAAAGCTGATGAAATGATTACGCACATAGTCTTTTTTAAACTGAAAGACCACAGCCCTTTGAATGTTGAAAAAGCAAGGGATGTCTTGCTTGGCATGAAGAGCAGGATTCCTCAACTCAGGCATTTAGAGGTCGGGGTAGATGTGCTCCACTCGCAGCGCTCGTTTGATATCGCTCTTGTGACGAAATTCGATTCGCTGGAAGACCTTGATGCGTATCAAAAACATCCTGTGCATGTTGAAGTGGCGAAATACATGACATCGGTGAGGAAATTTGCGGTTGCTGTGGATTATGAATCGGAATAGCGCTTACCAAAACCTTATATGGTAAGAAAGTAAGAAAGTAAGATATTATGGCAACGGAAGTTGAGTTCACACGAATGTCCTCAAAAGGGCAGGTTGTAATACCTAAGAAACTCCGCGAAGGATTTGAGGAAGGCACACCCTTTGCAATAGTTCGCGATAAGGACACCATTCTCCTGAAACAGATAAAACTCCCAGGCATAAAAGAGTTCGAAAAACTCGTTGAAAAGGGAGTAAAAATCGCAAGAGAACGTGGAATTAAAGAAGCCGATGTTGATAAAATTATCCATAAGCATCGGGGAATAACGATTTAAGATATGCTGAGGATAGTTGCAGATACCAACATCTATATCTCAGCCTTGTTCTGGCGTGGAAATCCCAATAGATTGATCCATCTGTGCTACGAGGGTAAGGCGAAATTGGTAGTTTCCAGGAATATAATCGAAGAACTTGAGAGGATTCTTCTAACTGATGAAAAATTTAAGATGGTAAGGGACGACGTTGCATTAAATACTGAGATTATATTAAGTAATGCTGAACTTGTAGAGCCAAATTTTACCCTTAATGTGATAAAGGATGACCCAGATGACGACCGGATATTGGAGTGCGCAGTTGAAGGTGAGGTAGAGTATTTAGTTTCTGGAAACAAACATCTTCTTAATCTTAAACAGTTTCAGGGAATAAAGATTCTAACCGCAAGGCAGATGCTTGAAATTCTTGAATCTTAACAACTTTTATAATCCCAGGTAATCCCCCTGTATCCTCACAACCTCAGTGCTGTCCTTAGCCATCGAGTATCTCTCCAGCGGCTCGCGATTTAATTCCAGAAATGTCTCCCCCCACTTGAACTTGCTCAATATAAGCGCTGCCTGCATTTTCTCCCCTAATATGTAAAGCGCCGCTGCAAAAGCCTCAACCGTGGAGAGCTTGAAGGGCTTGCCAAAATTCACCGCATTGGCAGCGAGCAGGTAAGGCAGGGCACGGTGCTTTAACCTTAATTTTTGCAATATCG
>CAYXIP010000194.1:0-1773 GCA_964465515.1 uncultured Candidatus Methanoperedens sp.
AAAAGGCAAAAGCCGAAAGAAAAGAATCGTTGACGGGATATAGGAGGAAACTAACTTCGACTTTTGCCTAATTACAATACGTCATTTGACGATATATACTTTTTCATAGCAGGTTGAAGTATTCAATAAACCTGTATGCTATTCCTCCTATGAGTATTGCAAGCGTTATCGTGAAAGCCATTATTTAAATTGCCTCTTACAGCAGAGTTCTCTTCCTAAAACTGCTATTGTGCCTGCAAGCACGTACCTCTCTCTTGCTGTTCTAAGAGGTGTCTTTACGCCGTGCATGGTCATTTATAAAATGCGTTCTGTGGTTTTTAAGATAAGCTTTATTGCATGCGGGAGCCATTACTACTACGGCGGGCTAGCCCGGGTAATTCGGCGTTACCTGTAACCCGAAACCGTCGATAGCGGGGGGCGAAGCCGATGGAAGAAGTTTTGACCGCTGTTCGGCCCACAAGCTTTACTGTGAAACCCCGTCCTGTGGGGCTGGTGTCGGTGCAATGGCTTTCCTGAAGGGAGGTTTTTGCATCTTAATCATGGAAAAAGGTCTAGGCCCGGAAGGGAGCAAACCAGCCGTGAACAACCAACGCTCATGGGGTAGCGGGGCGGAGGCGAGTTTGTGGTTCACTGTGCAGTGGAAGGGACTGCGACTAAAGGCGTGCCCGCCGCTTTTAACAGGACGTGAACAACGAACTCAAAACGAACTAAAACGAACTCGGAGTTCGTGTAGAGTTCGTACCAGTTCGTTGTTAATTGACGCACAGCGTTACTATTGGAAAAACTGCAGATTAATGCGGATGAACGCAGATGCTTTATTAATGCGTTATCCCCGTCACCACATCTTTCTTGAAATCAAAAACTGCGGCGCACTTATCTTTATCGCAAATGTCAAGCCGTGATGTATCTTCAATAACACCGATATTTGCGGCTGTATATCCAGCATTTTCAAAAAGGCGGATAACCTCTGCCTCATTTTCTGGTAAAGCTGTCACTATGAAGCCCGTTGCTGGATGAATCTTCAGCCACTGCACAAAATCAACACCTTCTGGCAAGGGTATTTTTTCAAGCTCAACCCTCGCGCCTTTTCCGCTTGTCTCAAGAAGCATGCCAAGCGTTCCTATCAAGCCGGGATTGCTTATGTCCTTTCCAGCAGTGACAAGTCTTCTCTCGCCGAGTTCCTGCATAACCTTGTATTTTGCACGCACCACTTCCGGCTCCTTCATGGTCGTGGAGTCAAAACTGTATGGAGAATTCGGTCCCATTTTTCCATCCATGTCGTATGCTGCGATTATAGAGTCGCCAACCTTGGCTGTGCTGCTCCTTATCTCGCATCCCTTTTTTACAGTACCTATTATGGCGACAGAAAGCGAGGTATAAGGCGTATCGGGATGCAGATGCCCTCCCACCATAGGAACGCCGAACTTTGCTATGCCGTCTCTGATTCCTCGAATTATCTCCTTGCATGCATTTTCATCGCTGGAAGAAAGCACGTTCACCATCGCAACAGGCTTTCCCCCCATCGCAGCGATGTCGTTGACGTTAACTATAACAGAAGTATAGCCAGCCCACCACGGGCTTGCGTTTATCAAACGGCCCCAGATGCCGTCTGCTGCAAATAATATGTACTCATCGCCGCCGGCATCAATGACAGCAGCGTCGTCACCAAAATCCACTACAGCGTTTGAGTATTCAGAGCGCACGCTCTGGAATATGCTGATAAGGTCTGCAATTGGCTTTTTTCTTGTCACGCCCTCGAATTCGCGGATTTCT
>CAYXIP010000195.1:0-1741 GCA_964465515.1 uncultured Candidatus Methanoperedens sp.
ATATTATATGACGGTGAAGATATTTAAATGTATCTCTTTAAATTGACAATATCTGCCAAACTTAAAGTATTTAATTGCAGTAATAAGGATGCATACTCATGGCTACCAAGCGCGACTATTATGAAATTCTCGGCGTGGATAAAAAAGCATCCATCGACGACATCAAATCAGCCTACCGCAAGCTTGCGATGCAGTACCATCCCGACAGGAACAAATCCCCTGACGCAGAGGAGAAATTCAAGGAAATTTCTGAAGCTTACGCGGTGTTATCAGACCAGAACAAGCGCCAACAGTACGACTTGTATGGGCATCCAGGCATAGATACAAGATATTCGCAGGAGGACATCTTCAGGGGCGCGGCGCCCGATATCGAAGATATCCTCAGGGAATTCGGCATGGGCGGGTTCGGAGGCTTTGGCAGGGGTGGAGGGAGCATCTTTGACATATTCTTCGGCGGAGGCGGGCGCGAAGGTCCAAGGCGCGGGTCAGACATACTGTACGAGCTATCCATTGATCTGGAGGATGCTGCCAAAGGAAAAACAGTTGAGCTTGAAGTACCGAGAATGGAAACATGCGATGTGTGCGGAGGAAGCGGGGCAAAGCCGGGCACATCGCCAAGGACATGCCCCACGTGCAGGGGAAGCGGGCAGGTGAGCAGAACGCAGAGCACGCCTTTCGGGAGATTCATGACCACCTCAACATGCGGGACGTGCCGCGGAAAAGGAGAGATAATCGATTCTCCCTGCACCACCTGCCACGGCTCAGGCACGGTGCAGAGGCGGCGCAAGATAGAGGTGAAAATACCGCCCGGCGTTGACACGGGCTCAAGGCTCCGTATCGCAGGGGAGGGCGAGGCAGGAGAGAGAGGAGCGCCGCCGGGCGACCTGTACGTGGAATTAAATGTCAGGCCGCATAATATTTTCACCCGCCAGAACAATGATATAATAACCGAAGCCACAGTCAGCTTCACGCAGGCAGCGCTCGGAGATGAAATTATCGTGCCCACACTGGATGGAAAGATAAAAATGAAAATTCCGCCCGGCACGCAGAACGGGCAGGTTTTCCGCCTTAGGGGCAAGGGCATTCCAAGTTTGCATATCTCAGGCAAAGGCGACCAGCTCGTGAGAGTCAGGGTCGAGATTCCGATGAGACTTAATGAGAGGCAGAAGCAGCTTTTGCGGGAGTTTGCCGAGATAAGCGGGGAGAAAAGGAGCAAGGGGATTTTCGAGAAGGTGAAGGAGAGGATTTGAGCTTAAATGCCCTGAGTCGATATTTGAACTTCGTCAGGTTTATATAATGAACGGTAAAAGTTAGTTTAGGAAGGAAAAAAATATGCAGACCGCAAAACAGGAAATTCGCAGGCTTCTAACCCGATTACCGGATGATTGCTCTCTGGAAGATGTTCAGTACCATCTTTATGCCCTTCAGCCCATTGTCCCAATTTATACAGCATAATGGAACAATAAAAAATCGTCCCAATTCCAAATACAATCTGAAAGCGACTCAATCATAGCAGGTGTAAGATTATCATGAATGGTGTCCATAAAATTCCAATGGAATTGAAGTAATTCTACAGCATTGCCAAGTCTTGAGAGTATTTCGATTAACTTGTAGTTTTCCCCGATATTCGAGCATGTTTTGAATATTTGTGTTTATATTCCTACTTTTCCCGTATTTTTCGTTTACTTTTTGAGTTTTGTTAGATAGCTATCGCTATGCAATCCCTTGTTTCCTGAGGGTC
>CAYXIP010000196.1:0-1720 GCA_964465515.1 uncultured Candidatus Methanoperedens sp.
GACAAATAAGGTTGCCTTGGCTGATAAACTAAGGGGCGAGAAGAATGAAAAATAAAGTATTGATTGGAACAGTTTTAACAGCATTAATTTTCGCTGCCTTATTTATCTGGTATAGCAGTGGAGCTACTGTGAGTATTGTTAGCCTTGAGTTTCCACCTGAAGCAGGACCTTATCCCTCGGTCGGAACGCTGGATACGGGATTTCTATACATCACGCTGCAGAACAATGCTTCAAATGATGTTAACATAACATTAAAAATTAAAAATGCACTAGAAGATGAAAAAGGTAATAGCATACCATCGTATGTATTAGTTTATACATCAGACAGAGAACCTCCTACGATTAATGAGCCGATTGGCGAAGTAAAATTGCAGCCTGGGAGGAACGAATTGAGGGTATTTTTCGGATATCAAGTGCCTGGACCAAAAAAAATAGAAGTCGAAGTTTATCAAAGGGGAAAACTTGTGGATGCAAAATCCGCAGAGATTACGGTACTTCCGCCGGTCATCGGCATATCTCTGCAATATGATAACGAATCACGGTCAGGCTATGATATATACGAAGTATTCGGCAGCCTCTCAAATACAGGGAAGGGAACCGCATCGGGAGTTGAAGTAAATATCTCGATAATAAACGAGACTACAAACGCAATTGTTTCCTCGACCACAAAAAAATATACTATACGGAGTTTTGAATTCTTCTATCCTATGAGTGTCTGGGAGGGAAAGGACAAAACCCAGTCAACAATGGGACCGATTGCTGTCATTGAACTCTCAAGTGGCGTGCCCTCTGATGAGAAATATTTGACAGCATCAACCGTTGCCAAAGGTAAAGTGGGGGACAGGTACAGAGTAGTAGTCATTGCTCAGTGGCAAGATCAAATAGCAAAGGCGGAGATGACGATACCGCCTTAATAACATAAATGGAGGAATTGGATGAGCAAAATAAAAACTGCTGAAAAATATATAACTGCATCGTTTGTGCTTCTACTGTTTGCATTGCTTGCAATCCCCTTCTCTGCAAGCGCAGCTCAGGAAGAGAAAATGCTGAGGGTTAGCGATACATGGGAAAAGGATGGCTGGAATCTCTCTGTTAAGGCTGTTGATATAAATGCACAGCCGAGTTTTGTACTGATTTCACTCTTATATCAGGGAAAAGAACTTGGGGATGCTAAGATTGAACATGGTAAGTCATATACTTATAAGGGTAGGAATCCTGATGGCAGTGAAGTATCTCTCCTTACCGTTAAAGCTACCATATTTGTTGGCAGAGAACGCGATGTTGTAAGGCTAGCGATCAACTGGTCTGTACCAGCAAATGATGTTCAGATACTTGAAGTGCCTGAAGAATCTGACCAGATAAAAACTGAGACGCCTGTTCCTACGCCGATGGTGCAGGCAAGTCCTGAAGTACCTGGGTTTGAAATGGTTGTTGGGATTTTAGGATTTCTGGCTGTGTTTTGGAGATTAAAGAAGTAAGAAGGAATGAGAAATGAAAATAAACAAAAAAATGGGATGCTAATTGCGACTGCTATAACTACGAACCCATTCGTAGTTTAAGAAAATCTTTTACGAGTTAGATGTGTAGATGATTGTCACAGAAAATATTTGTAGTCTTAGAAAAAGACAGCAGGAGGAATTATGAATAAGCTCGCCGTATATGTTCTGCTTGGGATATTTGCTTTGGGTCTATTCTCAAACATGGGCTCTGCACTCTTGAC
>CAYXIP010000197.1:0-1717 GCA_964465515.1 uncultured Candidatus Methanoperedens sp.
AAAAAACTTGGAGTTATAGTGAACACGGCAGCAGGCGCTGGTGGCGCGATTATCGAGAACGTGGCTGCCAGTGCAATTTCGAAATTCAGAGATAGCCGGATTGTCCGTCCATATCTCAGGGCTAAAAGAGAGGCGACTGTTGCTGCTGCATCTGACTTGGCTTCCAGTGTCGATGCTATCCTTGTGGTAGGGGGTGATGGAACCATGTCGGATGTTGCATACAGCCTCTTCAAAGCAGGTGCAACGACACCAATCCTTGGTGTCGGGGCAGGCAGTACTAACGCCGGGGCTCTCATAACTGTAAGGTCTCAGGAGCTTGACAGGCTTGATCCATCTACGCTCATCGTTCAGGAGGTTGGAGGAATACTGGCATTCTTGAATGGGGAACAGGTAGGGCTCGGTTTTAATGATGCTGTTCTGGGCGATACTGTCCTTACGACAATTGAGGGGAAGGTGGTGCAGGTGAACGCAGCAGAGTTCATGAAGGGGAGGAAGATACCTTCTCGGCCTTCAAGAGCTGGAGCCGTGGATTCCGAGGTACGCGTAAAGCGCGGAGGCGAACCCCATGGGGACATGGTGATCCACAGAGGTGTTTTTGGACAGTTTTTCGCTGCCCCTCTTGAAGAAAGGTATCTTGGAAAAGGACTGGCAGGCGGCACTTCATTAGCTGCAGCCCTAGGTATGCCTGCCGGTATCGCCATAACCAGCGAGCCTCTTGTCAATTTCTGTATAAGGGCAGAAGAGTTACTGCTCATGGAGCCTATCGTAACCAAGACTGCCAGCATCCGGGAAGTGGATGATGTTGTCATCACAGGCATAAGGGAAGGCACATGCCTGAACGTAGATGGGAACCCCTTAGCTCTCCTTGGACCAGGAGACGAAGTGCGGATGTGCTATGTTCCTGTAGCTGCAAGGGCGGTAAGGCTCCTAAGGGATAAGAGAAATCGGTCGTGACATATTTGCTCACTACTCCGCTGGATTATTGTTTTGGATGGACGCCGGAGAGGATTTTCGAACAGATCAGGCAATCGGGACATAGTACGGCTGTTCAGGAGATAAGTGCAAAAGTAAAAGCCAGGGAGTGTGCCTGCGATATAAAAAATCCTTCTGGAAGATGCTGTCTTGGCAATGTCAATAAAGTGGTCAAAAAAGGAATGGAACTATATGGTAAAACTAAAAAATGACAATTCCCGTGAAAAATATCGTTCTCTTTAAAACTCAGCTTCATCATTTCCTCTCTTTGCCTGTCACGCCAGTAATCTTGAAAAAATCAGTATGCTGACAAGGATCAATACAATTGAGACATATATCTTCAGATGACCGGCTGCCGCACCCCTGATCGTTTGCGGCCCGATCTGGCCCCCAATAACAACTGATGGTATCACGAAAACCAGGACATTGAATATAATCATCCTGTTCTCAATAAGTTCGTTTACAAAATCAGGTTTCATTCTCATAAGAGCGGCTACAAAGTCAACAATAAATAGGATAACGATAGTTGAACCGATAACCTGCGATGGTCTTTTTATTCTTTCATGATCCCACATCCCCGGCATTATCAACTTGCCAAGACCTGTTGCAATTAATCCTTTTAAGAAGCCTCCTATTAAACTGGATTCCCAGTAAATCCGCCGGTGTTTTCGCCGTTCCTTCCCAGAAGTTATGCAGGCGATGAGCTGGTACAGCCCGAATATGAATATGAAAGAGCTGAAAATTA
>CAYXIP010000198.1:0-1613 GCA_964465515.1 uncultured Candidatus Methanoperedens sp.
CATGGGATTACCTCGCAGATATATTTGCGTGAGGGTATATCAAGGTTGATGAAACGAACTGCAATAAATTCCTGGCATTGACTCGCTTTGCGCCTCGATCTGAAATTGTGCGAAAAATTTGTTAGACAAATAAATATAAATGCTATCGAGTAATTATTGGCATTATGGTGGTAAAATGAAAAAGACGTTATTATTTATTGTTTTAATGTTTGGAATATTCTTTTCCGGTTGTGTGAGTAATACTGTTAAAGAGCAAGTGCAACCCACAGCTACCGTATCGCCTCAAGCATCGCAACCTTTAGAGATAGTTCTCAAGGACGTGGGATTGCCGGAAGTCAAATACCTCCAGCCGACCATCATGGAGATCCAATTAAAGGACCAAAGTGGGAAGTGGATAACAATCTGGAATAGTACCGAAGGAAAAACTGTGAAGCTGACTACTGACGGAGCAGAAGTAGTGCTGGACAGGGTGAACGTAAAAACTGGAACTTATACCGAGACCAGAATGCTGGTTCCCACAATAGATGTGGTGGCAGATATAAACAGGGATGGAGATGCCCTGGATAAAAACGTTCAGATAATTCTGACCGAGGAGGAATTTGCAAGTCTGCCGCAACAAGAAAAGCCACAAAAGCCTGAAGAACCACAGCAGCCACCTGCACCACAAGAGCCACAACTGCCTCCTGGAGTAATAAAAATAGAAGGGGGCTTGGTCTACATGAACGAGTATCTTGACGAGGTACATACCGCGACTCCTCCGTATTTTGATGGGATACATAATGATACATATCTTTATCCTGCCTTGAAGGCGGATTTTGTCTACGATGGAAGCGGTGGAAAGATCATATACGATTTCACGCTGCATCCGCTGAAGCCTAAGCATGAGCAGATATCTGTAGAAGTTTCCACTACAACCCCACCTGCGCCTACAATAGTTCTCCCCGCAAACATCACAGAAAATGTGACACCAAACATAACAACGAATATCGCGGCAAACGTGACAACAAATTTAATGACGAATGTGATAGCGGATGTAAAAATCAGCTCTTTCACCTGCTCCTTGAATACAGTACCAACTAGCTATGGAAGCAGCCCAGTTTATGTTCGAGCTGTTGTAAAAGGAACGGCTCAAGGACAGGTTGGGGCGCGACTTGAACTGCCTATTCTTATCTGGTCAGATGATAAATTTGATTGTGGAAATTGGACACTCAGTAAAGGGGCGCTTATAGCTGTTGGCAGTACCTGTGCTCGAAAGGCAGGGCAGCCAGAGACAACGACCTGGACCGTAGATACAGGAGGCGAGGAACAGGGTGGTTGGCTAAAAGGAACAAGCAGATTCTACAGTACTAAGATTTATATGAACAACAATATATACCCTGAAAAAGCGGACAACAGAACTACATTATGCCAGTAGTATGATAGCAATGTGATTTTCTTCTGAACATCTTGAGAAATAGAAGTCACGGTATACCCCGTACTTGAAGGGTACTGGAGCCTGCTGGCGTTTTTGCCTATAAAGATAGATGCTGGAAAGTTTGCTCAAGCAACTTATCTTTTGATCAGCCTCTCCCTTATCAAATAAATAGAAATTGCAAGTATCGAGAGGCTGAAAA
>CAYXIP010000199.1:0-1608 GCA_964465515.1 uncultured Candidatus Methanoperedens sp.
ATGAAGTAATGGTTACAGCGCGGAATAAAGAAGTATCTGTCGATTTGCTAAATGCCTACAATATTCCTCATACTGTTATATCCAATATGGGCAGTGGAAAAATCAATTTAATGAAAGAATGGTTAATAAGAGACTATAAACTTTTGACGCTGGCGAAGAAATCAAGCCAGATATTTTAACAGGGATACTTAATCCTTCCGTTGCACATGTTTCCAGATTGCTTGGAAAAAAAGCACTTATTTTTAATGATACAGAACACGCGAAATTCGCTGAGGCAATCACATATCCTTTTGCAGATAGACATGCTTGACATTGTTCTCCTGATGCGGCAGGATCAAACTCTCTAATTTTATATATTTATTCAGGTATTTTGCATTTTGTATCCTCACTCTGTTAAACCTATCCAGTTTTCTGATCTGGACAATGCCTATTGAAGCCTGGATGTCTGTCATCCTGTAATTATATCCCAATACCGTATGAAGATATTTTGAACTTTGCCCATGGTTTCTAAGTAATCTGCATGAGTCCGCAATCTCATCGTTATCTGTTGTTACTATGCCCCCTTCTCCGGTGGTAATGTTCTTTGTGGGGTAGAATGAAAAACATCCCGTACCAAAACTTCCTACCTTCTTGCCTTGATACTCAGCACCATGCGCCTGTGCACAGTCTTCAATCAGCAGTAATTCATGGTCTTCGCAAATATCCTTTATAGCTCCAACATCGAATGGATGCCCGAACAGATGAACTCCGATTATTGCTTTTGTTCTGCACGTCATTTTATTTAAGGCCTCATCCGGGTTGATGTTAAAAGTTTCCCTGTCCACGTCAGCAAAAACAGGTCTGGCTTTTTGATACAGGATAGAGTTTGCTGTTGCTATGAAAGTGAAAGGTGTCGTGATTACTTCATCTCCCTCTTTAATCCCCAATGCCTTGAGTGCCAGATCCAAAGCAATTGTGCCATTACTGACAGCTGCTGAATTTTTAACACCAATATAGTTAGAAAATATATTCTCAAATTCGTTTACTGCCTTACCCTGTGCCAGCATTCCAGATTTTAACACTTCTTCGATAGCTTTTAGTTCTTCGTCGGCTGTAATTGGTCTTGCTATTGGAATGTATTTTTCCATAGTATTCTCTTACCTGCGCCCTCAGTTACCAGAACCCTTTTATTGTCCATCATCTTTCTTTCTATTATATTTAAAGACTTGCAATGTTTCACCGCTAAGAAATATCAAGAGATGTACATTCTGGAACCCTGCCTTCAGGGAGCATTACAAACATTAAGATACAGGTTAAACCCCGCCAGAGAGCGACGCCTCACCGGGGTCTGGGCGAAGCCCAGCGCCGCATGTTGAATTCTGCTGTTGCATTTCATTTTGCCTTCGTCAGCAGAATACAAAGTTTGCTCTGATTATCTGGTTTAGGTACAAATTTTTTGATTGTAGGGCTCATGAAACTGCTGCTTGTGTCGCAGCCCATTATAAAATTCAAAATACCATTTATTCCTCGTTCAATATTGCTTGATTTGGTAAAATTGCCTGAAGATGCATTGACTGGTACAGTTTTATTGATCACAGGCGTCATGTTAGATTTATTGATCACAGGCGT
>CAYXIP010000200.1:0-1549 GCA_964465515.1 uncultured Candidatus Methanoperedens sp.
TCACGGCATCGGGATTGATGTCCACGCCCACGGCGCGCCTGCCGAGGAGCTTGCACTCCACATGCGTTGTACCAGAACCCACCATCTGGTCGAGCACCAAATCCCCGGCGCCGTGTATCTGAGGATGAGGTTTCTTGGTATATAAGGCGACCAGTTGCCCCTGTAATTTCCGACATGGGTAGCCCAGTCGCCCCTGTCGGGGAAGCTCCAGACCGTGCGGATTAATTGCGCGGAGGGGGCGAATTTTGAGAGTTTATTCCTGCAACAAAGTTTTTATGCTTCAACTTCAACTTTTAAAGCTTTAGAAACGAACTCCGACACTCTTATATCCTGTTTTGGAAGTAAAATCTCTATGCCTATTGCTTCTCCCTTTTTATCAACATCGACAATAACATTGTCTGCTAAAGGCTCGGATTTATCCACTTTTCCTTTTTTTAAGCGAATATACATCGCGTTAACTTCCGAATCAAATTCTACTGAAACCATATCTATTCAATCTCGCGTCATCTACTTTTAATACTGTTACTACCACTATTTCATCTTTCTGCTCTTCAAAAATAACGACCAAATTATAGCCTTTGAGTTCCCTGTAAGCTGCTTTTCTTCCAAATTTGACATCTACTACCTCAAGAGGCTCTTTTATAACCTGCTCAATGAGTTCAATATCTACATCTCGCTCTTTTATTCTTATTAACGCATGCGCAGAAATCCTGATAATGCTTTTCACCATCTACAAAACCTTATGTTGCCTCGTATGCCCAACAACCCTTTAAGGATTTCTAAACTTTCAAGGTAATGCATGATTACCACCACTTCATGCTCTCCCTGAACCTCGTTATCCTCTCCCCTGCATCGGGCTTCCTGAACACATACAGATGCTCATGCCCGATGAGATAAAAATCATACTTCTTCCCGAACCATTTCTCCCTCGTGCTCTTCATCTTCCACTGAAGCTTGATGATATCTTCCCTCAAAATAAACCCGGCTTCAAGAAAGCTCATGAGCACCCTCGGCGTTATTGGCACGAAATGCTTGCTGCGCCTCGTATCGCCAATAAGAACGGCGCAGTGCTTATTCGGCTTGAGCACACACATGCACTCAAGCGCGACCTTCCGCATTTCCTCCGCGAACTCAGCGATTCTGTGCACGCTTGAGAGGTCGCCTTCGATGCGGTTGTGAGAGTAAGGGATGATGCTGGCGTATGGCGGATGCGTGGCAATTAAATCAACTGACTCACGCTCTATCAGGTCAAGCGAGCGCGCATCCCCGACATACGTCTTGATTTCAGGCGCCACATAATCAGCATCCAGCGGCGCATAGGAAAAGTCCAGCCTGTTGCGCGCCACCATCACGGCATCGGGATTGATGTCCACGCCCACGGCGCGCCTGCCGAGGAGCTTGCATTCCACGAGAGTTGTTCCTGACCCCGCCATCTGGTCGAGCACAAGCTCCCCCGGCGCCGTGTATCGCAGTATGAGGTTTCTCGGAATGAAAGGCGACCAGTTGCCCCTGTAATTGCCTATGTGCGTTGCCCAGTCGCCCCTGTCGG
>CAYXIP010000201.1:0-1533 GCA_964465515.1 uncultured Candidatus Methanoperedens sp.
TTTCCTTTACCCAAGGCAAGGTAGCATATAGATACCGTGTGACCTCTTGGGTCTCGAGAAGGCTCTGAATACACGCCCAGAAGCTTGAGTAATTTTACATCAAGCCCTGTCTCCTCCTTTGCCTCCCGCATTGCAGCAGCCTCAACTGTTTCGCCTACTTCAACAAAACCTCCTGGTATAGCGAAATGGTCTTGATAGGGAGGATTTTTGCGTTTAATTAGAACAATTTTCTTATCGTAGATTATTAAAGCATCAACTGTGAGTAAAGGCGTAACAGGTTTCATCATTTCCTCAATATTATGGTAAGAATATCGTTATCGTAAAGCACATGCTCTAAACCGAAGTGCTGACCTCCATGCTTCGCGCTCTTGCCCCATATCTGGGCATACCTGAACTTTTTCCTGAAATCCTTATGAAGCCTGTCGCACACATCGCCTATTGTAGAACCATTCCTTAATATAAGCGGCTCGTTCATATCAGGCTCCTCTCCCTGCGGTTTCATATAAATCCTTATAAAACCAAGTTTCTCAAACAACCCGTCTTTCAATTCATTAATATTGATTTTTTTATCCGCAGACACAAGCAAAGCATCGGGGAACTTTTCCTTACATTTTTTAAGAGCAATTTCATCTGCAAGGTCTATCTTATTAATAACAACAAGCGCAGGCAAGTATTTCCTGTTGCCCTGAATTACGTCTATAAGCCGGTCTATGTTGATTCTCTCTCGTACAACAACATCTGCATTATGTATCTTATATTCTCCAAGAATGGATTTTATCGTGTTTTCCTCAATCTCAAGTCCTACTGTGCTGCTTACGCTGATTCCTCCGCTGTGCTTTTTTCTTATAGTAACATCCGGAAGCTTTGAATTAACCCTGATTCCTGCGTCGTTAAGTTCGTTAACGATGACATTATAATTCTCAAGCTGGAAAGCATCAAGTAATATCAGAGCAAGGTCTGAGTTCCTTATTACCGAGATAACCTCTTTTCCTCTGCCCTTTCCAGAGGATGCGCCTTTTACAAGACCAGGCAGGTCAAGTACCTGTATGGTTGCTCCTTTATATTTCAATATTCCAGGTATAACCTCAAGCGTGGTGAATTCATAATCAGCAACCTGCGACTGCGCGCCTGTAAGCACATTTAAAAGCGTGCTTTTTCCTACCGAAGGATATCCCACAATCACAACAGAGGCATCTCCCGACTTTTTGACAAAAAATCCTTCCCCCCCTGCCCGAGAGGAAGCTCTTTTCTCAACTAAGTCTTTCAGGCTTGCAAGCTTTGCCTTCAGCCTGCCTATATGGTGCTCTGTGGATTTGTTGTATTTGGTTTTGCTAATCTCTTCTTCTATTGCTTTAATTTCTTCTTCTAAACTCATTCTGCTCTTAATAGCGACAGCAATGCAAAAAGAATTTGGGTTATAAAAGCTTTTTGAGCCCTGAATGTTACAAAATTATCTTGAATCCAGAACCCAAGAAACTATAAAAACACTTGATGAGCTCGTGCGCATACCAACGCAGGTTCCACCTGGCGAGA
>CAYXIP010000202.1:0-1531 GCA_964465515.1 uncultured Candidatus Methanoperedens sp.
GTATAGAAACTGTGTGTCTAAACCGGATAAGCACGAAACAAAAGATCATACGCACGCTCACGGCGCTGAAGCGTCGATCAAAAGTCGTGAGGTCATACGCCAAGATACGATTTCCTGATCGCTTCGTCGCCCGCCAATTCGACCGGCCGGCCCTCGCGCGCGATCCTGCCATGCTCTAATATGTATACCCGTTGCGCCAGAGCTAAAGTGCTCCGGGCGTCTTGCTCAACCAGCAGCACGGCGATCCCAAGCTGCTGAATTGATTGGATTGCGTGGAAGATCTCTACCTTCAAACGGTGGGCAATGCCGACCGACGGTTCGTCGAGCAACAAGAGCTTGGGATTGCCCATCAATGCTCGACCGAAAGCAAGCATCTGCTGTTGGCCGCCCGATAGTGTGCTGGCCTGTTGCCGGCTTCGCTCTTTGAGGATAGGAAAAAGTGCGTAAACTTTGTTGAGGTCGCGCTCGATGCCCTGTTGATCACGACGCAGGTAGGCACCCAGCATCAGGTTCTTGAACACACTGAGCTCTCCAAACAAGCGCCGGCCCTCGGGGCAATGACAAATGCCCCTTTGGACCACAACGTGCGGCGGCAACTGGCCAAGCGGCTGCCCCTCAAATGCTATGCGGCCCGAGGACGCTCGCAATACTCGCGAAATCGCCTTCAACAAGGTCGTCTTGCCAGCTCCGTTGGGACCGAGCACGCCGACAAATTCGCCTGGCTCAACCGTGAGCGAAATGCGATCGAGCGCCAAGGCCTTGCCGTAGTGGACTACGAGATCGCTGACTTCAAGCAACGCCAATGCTCCCGCTCTCAAAACCGATCTCGCCGATCGGTGTGGTCCCGATATAGGCTTCCACCACCCGTGGATGGCGGATGATCATCGCCGGCTCGCCGACGGCGACCACCTCGCCAAAATCCATGGCGATGACGGTGTGCACGAGCTGCATGAATTCGCGCAGCTTATGCTCGATGATCAAGATAGTGAGACCCTCGCTGCGGTGCAGCCCCTGGATCAGCTCGGCGAGCGGCTGCACCTCGCCGCTGCCGAGCCCGGCGAACGGTTCATCTAGCAGCAGAAGCTTGGGCCTCGTCGCGAGCGCGCGCGCGATCTCCAGGCGGCGAAGATCGCCATAGGGCAGGACGTCGACAATGAGCGAGGATCGGTCGCCCAGCCCGACTTGCTCGAGCAGTGCCTGCGCGCGGACCGACGCCCGGCCTGCGGCTCGCACGCGCGGCGCGAGGCAGGCGACCTGGACGTTCTCCAGCACGGTCATGCCCGCAAAGGGGCGCGCCAGCTGGAAGGTGCGCGCAAGCCCGTGATTGACGATCTGATGTGGGCTGAGACTGACGCTTATACACATCTCCGAGCCCACGAGACGGACTCCTACCTCGTCTGCCGTCTTCTGCTTGAAAAAAAAAACAGGATGGCTATCGACTATACACATCTCCGAGAGCACGAGGCGGCAATCATATGCGCCTCACAACTGCAGGTGTACAAGCAACAGGCCAGGTGATGCGACGTAACAA
>CAYXIP010000203.1:0-1530 GCA_964465515.1 uncultured Candidatus Methanoperedens sp.
TAACTTTATTCTGTCTGCGAAGATGAAATAAAGCACCGATATTTGAAACAAGGAACCCATCGGCGTTTGAATCCACATTCAAGGCGCTCATTTCTTTTACTATTCTTGGCGTGCAGATTAACACATCGGCGCCCTTTTTGTGCGCGTATTCAATGGCATGTTCGTAATCGCCCCGAACAATAAATCTGCGTTCATCGGCGTCATGCCCGCCGCCGTTCATAGACACGTATCTCCACGTATGGCTTTGCCATACGTGTGGGCGACGCCAACTGGCGCAACGGTTGACATGGATGCGCCCTCCCGAGGCGCGACTCGGGGCGTTCATCTGCGGTTTTTCATCCTCAAAGACTCCACTAATATATACAACATCGGCGCCGCAATCAACCGCTGCCTCAAAGCCTTCGATAGTACCAGTATTCACCGAAAGGAGAGGCTTGATTTCTGCAGTTCTTTTTCCAGAGACGATTTCCGGCTTTTTACACTTTCTCTTCCGTTTCTGCGCCCGTTCTGCCTCAAGCTTTGCAACCGCGCTGCGGCGAAGCCCATTCAGTTCAGAAACCGGAATGAAAATATTCTCGCCCAAATCAAATGAAATTTCCTGCGCCTCAAAAACAGTATTTCCAAGCCTTTTTAACTGCGTTGCTATCGATTCCTTTGAAACCGGCTTACTCTCTGCCCGGCTTACGATTCCGCCATGAACCATAATTTCATTCTCGCCGTCATTGATGCAGAGTTCAACAAGCTCATCGATTCTGGCTTTGATAAAAATTTTTATTGGGATTTTCCTAATACTTTTTGTTTCCAGAGAAGACATGAGCCTGCTGTCGTAAGTCTTGAAAATTGTACTTCCTTCATCTACCTCGTTATCAAAAGGTATCTCTACTAAGCCCGAGCTCGCTGCGCTCACCCTTTGATTGTTGACATATATGTTCCTGACAACAATTCCATTCTTTCCCCCTGTTCCAATGCCATCTCCTGCCCAGAGCGGCGCTTTCAGATATACTGAAAGTAATTTTTTCCTGTTATCATAACCAGCAACCGTGCCGATCTCCGTGCCGATATTGTAAGGGTATTTCCTGCTCATCAACTCGCTTCCCGGATTCCCGAAAAAATACCCTGTGGTAAATCCACGGTTGAAAAGCGCAAGAAGCATGTGCTTTTCGTCTTCTGATACCCGAAAGTTTTCCGGTGCCTCGAAATATCTCTCGATGAGATTTCTGTATATTCGAACCACCCCAGCTACGTATTCATGGCGCTTCATCCTGCCCTCTATCTTGAATGAGTCGATGCCTGCTTTTACAAGAGCGGGTATATGTTCGCTCATGTTGAGGTCTCTGGGGCTCAGGAGATAGCCCTCTGCTTCGCCAATTCGATATTTTTTCCTGCACGGCTGAGCGCAATATCCACGGTTCCCGCTCCTGCCTCCTATCATGCTGCTGAGGAGGCATTGACCTGAGTACGAAAAGCAAAGGGCACCGTGGATGAAAGTTTCAATCTCGATGGAGGTTTCTGATTTTATCCTGCGGATTT
>CAYXIP010000204.1:0-1526 GCA_964465515.1 uncultured Candidatus Methanoperedens sp.
CATTGGTCATCGGTTAAGAAATTCATTTAGCACGTATCGCAAATTTTTCATAGATAACTAGCACTTTTTCCCATTCTCCATCTGAAATAATCGTTATGCAGCGCAGCTTTTATATGCTTTCAATCCATATATTACATAAAAATTCTAATTTTACTGTATTAAAATTAGAATAAGGAGACTGATGATGAAATTCGCAAGAAATACGAATAGAAAGGATCGACCATACGAGCCTGACGTAGTCGAAAAAGATCTCTATACAGTTTTTACGCCCGAATGGCTACATGAAAAAGCTCAAGAAACCGGGCTTATAAAACGAGAACGGAAGATAGACCCGGTAATCATGTTTTGGGTTCTCGTCATGAGTTTCGGGGTTCGCCTTGAACGCAATCTTGCAAACATCAAACGGAGTTATGAAAATGCCTCCTATAAAAAATTGAGCGACAGCAGCTGGTACGAGCGATTCACCCCTGAACTGGTTGCTTTCCTCAAGGCATGTGTTGCCCATGCTATTGAACAGCTTGCACACGAAAAGAATAGGGTTCTAAGCGAAAAGATTGCACGATTTCAAGATGTCTTGATCCAGGACAGCACTATAGTTAGGTTGCATAAAGCCCTTGCAAAGAAATGGCCTGCAACTCGCTCAAGAACAGTAGCAGCAGGCGTTAAGGTCTGTGCACTTATCAGTGCGGTTGCAGATGGTCCTAAACGTATCGGCATTTATGCAGAGAGCACAAGCGAAATTAAAACATTACGAGTAGGACCTTGGATAAAAGATAGGGTTCTTCTCATCGACCTTGGATTCTACAAGCATCAACTATTTACAAAGATAAAAGAGAACGGCGGCTACTTTGTATCGAGATTGAAGGATATTGCAGACCCTCTTATCGTGGATGTCCATAACACATGCCGTGGAAACAGCATCGATGTGAGGGGAAAACATGTGAGCGAAGTTCTCCCAAAGCTCAAAAGACAGGTACTTGATGTCGAAGTCGAGCTATCGTTCAAAAGGCGTAACTATAATGGCAAGCAGCAGAAGGATTCAGAATTGTTCCGATTGGTAGCGGTTTTTAATGAGGAAGAGAAAAAGTACCACGTCTATCTGACTAATATTTCTCCTGATGTTCTTAATCCCGATGATATAGCAAAACTGTATGGTGCAAGATGGGATGTTGAACTGGTCTTTAAGGAATTGAAGAGCAGATATGCCCTTGATGTTGTGAATACCACTAACCCTCGGATTGTTGAAGCGTATATCTGGATCGCAATTCTTACTCTCATTGTAAGCAGGAGAATATATTCATTGGTTCGGAAGTATAATCCAAAAAATATCGTTCGATACACGCAGTTAAGATGGAGCCGGATTTTTACTGAAAACGCAAGCACTCAGCTTACTCTTATTCTTCGTTATTATGGGTTTGAAAGAACTTTTGAGACTGTCATGGGGGTCTATGAGAGCCAAGCGCTTGATCCACATGTGAACAGGTATCGATTCAGGGAGGAGTGGTGGGCTTAACCGATGACAGATG
>CAYXIP010000205.1:0-1519 GCA_964465515.1 uncultured Candidatus Methanoperedens sp.
CAGATTCCCGGTCCTCTGATTAAGGTCAAGCAGGGCAGCAGCATCTCTGTTAATTTCACCAACAACCTCGATATAGAAACCACTGTTCACTGGCACGGCATAAGGCTTGAAAACAAGTTCGACGGAGTTCCTGATGTTACGCAAAAGCTTGTCAAGCCAGGAGAAAGCTTCCTATACAAGTTGAATTTCCCTGACGAAGGAATATACTGGTATCACCCTCACATGAGAGACGACATAGGGCAGGAACTTGGGTTATACGGCAATATCCTTGTTGAACCAAGCTCAAAAGACTACTTCAATCCCGTGGATAAGGAGGTAGCTCTATTCCTTGACGATATTAAAATTGTAAACGGCGATGTCGAGCCGTTCAGCAAAGATTATGCAAACTTTGCACTGACAGGACGGTTCGGCGATGTTATGCTCGCCAACGGCGGGACAGATTACCAACTGAATGTAAAGAAAGGAGAAGTGGTGAGATTCTATCTAACGTCTTCTTCCAACACTAGACCGTTTAACTTTTCAATAGAAGACTATACGATGAAATCGGTTAAGATGAAACTGGTGGGAGGAGACTCCGGAAAATATGAAAAAGAATCTTTTATAGACTCCGTTATCCTCGGCGTCTCGGAGCGGTACATTGTAGAAGTTCTCTTCGACAAACCTGGCGTATACACGCTTCTTCACAGGATTCCTGCAAATTACACCACTGCTAAAAGAACTTATCTGCTTGGCAAGGTAAATGTTTCTGAAGCTGCTTCTGAAATCCAAAAACCTGATTTCCTTGTTCTTAAAGAGAATACCGAGATCATCGACAGCATCAAGCCCTTCAAAAAATATATTTCTGCAAAACCAGACTATGAAATAGATCTCACCGTAGATATTATGGGAAATCTTTCAAAAGAGATTGCAAGTATGCCCAAGGAAGTTGAGCCCATCGAGTGGGACGAGGATGAAAACATGGCTATGATGAACAGCATGTCCACCAGCGAAAACGTTAAGTGGATGCTCAAAGATAAATCCACGGGAAATGAGAAACCCAACTACCAGATTAAAGCTGGCGATGTTAAGAAAATAAGGATTTTTAATGATCCGAACTCCATGCATCCGATGCAGCATCCCATGCACCTGCATGGACAGCGCTTCCTTGTTCTATCCCAAGATGGAAAGACCAATGATAATCTTGTGTGGAAGGACACAGTGTTTGTGCCTGCAGGAAGCGCTGTGGACATTCTCGTTGAATTCACCAACCATGGAGATTGGCTGATGCACTGCCATATACCGGAGCACGCCGAGGCAGAAATGATCGCATCTTTTACCGTGAAATAATACCCCGTATTTAAATACGGGGACTAATAAAAATGAGACGAAGAAAAACGCTGAAAATATATCTTATGGTGATAATCACCGTAGCGATTATCGCCTCCCTCTTTCTACTCTATAATAGTGAAAAGATACCGTTCCCCAATAAGCTTGGCGATATGGAACTAAAACTTCATAGAGAAGGGGATGTAGCCATCCG